>CALHZX010000059.1 GCA_938040725.1 uncultured Actinomyces sp.
TGCCGTAGCCGTCCCAGAACTCCTCGGCCATCGCCGAGGCCCACACGCGGGCGCGACCGCGCATGGCCTCAACGTCGAGCACGAAGGTGGGCGTGCCGAAGTCGGCGGCGACGCTGGTCAGGTCAACGCCTCCCACGCGCAGCACGCCGCCCTCCCGACTCGCGCTCCACGGCCACAGGTCGGGGCGCTCATCGGGGGTCGGGCAGGTGAGGGTACCGACGCTTGCCGTCTCGCTCACCGAGTCACATCCTCTCGGGGGCGCTCACGCCGAGGAGGCCGAGGCCGGTGCGCAGCACCTGGGTGACCGCGTCGTTGAGCCAGAGGCGGGCGACGTGGCCGGGCTCGATCAGGTCGTCGCCGCGAGGCGTCACGCGGCACTGGCCGTACCAGGCGTGATAAGTCGCGGCCAGGGACTCCAGGTAACGGGCGATGCGGTGGGGCTCGCGCAGCTCGGTCGCCTGCGCGACCTGCGCGGGGAACTGGGCGAGGGCGGCCAGCAGCGCCTCGTCGGCCTCGGAGTCGAGGGCGGCCGGATCGAAGCCGGCGTCGCGGGTGACGCCATGCTCGGCGGCGTTGCGAGCGACGTTGCAGGTGCGCACGTGCGCGTACTGCACGTAGTAGACCGGGTTGTCGTTGGAGTGCTGCGAGAGCAGATCCAGGTCGATGTCGACCTGGGTATCCATCGACACGCGCACGAGGGCGTAGCGCGCCGCGTCCACGCCCACGGCGTCGACGAGGTCGTCGAGGGTCACGATCGTGCCGGCACGCTTGGACATGCGCACAGGCTCGCCATCCTTCACCAGATTGACGAGCTGGCCGATGAGGATCTGCAGGTTCTCGCCCGGCTTGTCACCGAACGCGGCGCACATCGCCATCATGCGACCGATGTAGCCGTGGTGGTCGGCGCCCAGCAGGTAGATGGCGGCGTCCGCGCCACGCTCACGCTTGTTCAGGTAATAGGCGACGTCGCCAGCGAAGTACGCGGCCTGGCCGTCGGACTTGATGAGGACGCGATCCTTGTCGTCGCCGTAGGTGGTCGTGCGCAGCCACACCGCGCCACCCTCGTCAAAGATCTCGCCGCGCTGACGCAGACGCTCGATCGCATCGGCGACCGCACCGGATGTATGCAGCGAATCCTCGTGGAAGAACACGTCAAAGTCGGCGCGGAAGGAGTGCAGGCGCTCCTTGATCTCCGCAAACATCAGCTCGACACCGCGAGCGCGGAAGACCTCGATGGCATCTTCCTCGGACAGTGTGATCGGGTCAGGCTCGCCGGCCGCGCGCGCGCCGGCGCGAACCTGGTCGGCGATGTCGGCGATGTACTGGCCGCCGTAGCCGTCCTCGGGAACCTCGCGGCCCATCGCGCGGGCGTAGAGGGAGTGGGAGAAGCGGTCGATCTGCGAGCCGTGATCATTGAAGTAGTACTCGCGGGTCACGGCAGCGCCGGAGGCAGCCATAAGGCGGGCCAGGGAATCGCCAACCGCGGCCCAGCGGGCGCCACCCAGGTGCACGGGACCCGTCGGGTTCGCGGACACGTACTCGAGGTTGATCGAGCGACCCGCCAGAGTCTCATTGCGGCCGTACGAGGCGCCGGCCTCGACGATCGTGCGCGCCAGCTCGCCGGCCGCACCCGCGCCCAGGCGGATGTTGATGAAGCCGGGGCCCGCGACCTCGACGGAGTCAATGCCGTCCGCAGCCGAGAGATCATCGGCGAGGATCTGCGCGAACTCGCGCGGAGCCATGCCAGTCTTCTTGCCGAGCTGCATCGCGACATTGGTCGCCCAATCGCCGTGCTCGCGCACGCGCGGACGCTCCACGGTCACGGGGTCAGGGACCAGCGAAGGATTGATCGAAATGCGACCGGCGGCGGCAGCGTCCAGCAGGGTCGCGCGGATGAGAGTAGCAAGTTCTTCTGGAGTCACCCCTTTAGACTACGGGGTCTGTGCACCTATCCGCGAACTCTCCCCGGGGCCGTGGATGAAAACCTGGCCACATACGCGTCCCATGCGCCACTCTCCCACCCCGCGCGGGTGCCAACCCGAGTAATGTTTCGGGTAGCCGAAGTATTTCCGTCAGCAGTGAGGATTTCCCGTGACCAGCACGGATACCGAGCACCACCACAAGCTCATCCCCCTCCTCGGCCCCGCCTTTGTCGCGGCCGTCGCTTACGTCGACCCAGGAAACGTCGCCGCCAACATCACGGCAGGCGCACGCTACGGGTACCTGCTCGTCTGGGTCCTCGTGGCCTCGAACATCTTCGCGATGGTCATCCAATACCTCTCCGCCAAGCTCGGCCTCGTCACCGGACAATCCCTGCCCTCCCTGCTCGGCGCCCGCATGCCCAAAGCCGGACGCATCGCCTTCTGGATCCAAGCCGAAATCGTCGCCGCAGCAACCGACCTCGCTGAGGTCATCGGCGGCGCTCTCGCTCTCCATCTCCTCTTCGGGATCTCACTCCTATGGGGCGGAGTCATCATCGGCATCGTCTCCATGGGCCTGCTCCTCGTCCAGGGCGGCGGACGACAGCGCCAATTCGAAACAATCATCGTCGGCCTGCTGATCATCATCACGCTCGGCTTCCTCGCGGGCCTCTTTGTCGCACCCCCCAGCCCCTCCGGCATGCTCGGCGGGCTCCTCCCCCGCTTTCAGGGCACCGACTCGGTCCTCGTGGCCGCCTCCATGCTGGGTGCGACCGTCATGCCGCACGCGGTCTACCTACACTCCTCGCTCGTCAACGACCACGACGCCGACGAGCTCGGCCCCTCCACCGGGGACGCCCGACACTCCTCGGGGCACCTCTCGCGACTCCTGCGCGCGACCCGCATCGACATCTACTGGGCACTGAGCATCGCGGGCCTGGTCAACATCGGCCTGCTCCTCCTTGCCGCCGCAGCCCTGGCTGGACAGAGCGGCACCGACACAATCGAAGGCGCGCACGCCGCGATCTCCTCCACGCTCGGCCCCATCGTCGGCACGGTCTTCGCGGTCGGCCTACTCGCTTCCGGCCTCGCCTCCACGTCGGTCGGCGCCTACGCCGGCTCCGAAATCATGAACGGTCTACTCCACATTCGCGTACCCATCCTCGTGCGCCGTCTCGTGTCCCTCATCCCCGCGCTCATCATCCTGGGCGCGGGCGCCGAACCCACATGGGCGCTCGTCGTCTCACAGGTCGCCCTGTCATTCGGCATCCCCTTCGCGATCATCCCACTCATGCGCCTGACCGCAAACCGTGAGGTCATGGGCGACTACGTCAACAATCGCCCCCTGCGTGTCACAGGTTTCCTCATCGCGGCCGTCATCGTCGCCCTCAACCTGTTCCTCGTGTACCTCACCCTCACCGGCCAGGGGTAAGGGACTGTCGCAGCCGGGGCTGGGGTTGCCGCCTGGTTGCAGGAAACGGGGTCCCATCGGGCGACTGAGAGCGGTCGCCCCTCCTGCAGCAACGGGCAGACGGCCCACCGCTGAAACCGCTGACGCCTCCGCTAGCTCCCATAAGCTCCAACGTGAAACCACTGACGCCTCCGCAGGCAAAATAGAACTCAATTCACCTAGTTTTCGCCAGCAAAGGTGTCATCGGTTTCATCCCGGTTACATCGGCAGCGTCCCGCGAAAAAAATCGCCCAACAAACCCCAGCCCAGGCACACACCGCGAAAAAAATCGCCCAGCACGGCAAAAATCGCCCGTTTTGGCCTATTTTGGGCACGCCGGGCGAAGAATTTCGCGTTTGCAACGCGCACACTCCCCGCAGGGCGAATTTTCTCGCGCAGTTGGAGCCACGCCCTGCTGCGATGAAACCAACGGCACCTTTGCCCGACCCCGATAAGCCACCATTGATACCACCGACACCTCTGCAGGCACCCTCTGGGCTATCGTTGAAACCGCTAGCACCTTTGCAGGTCGAAACACGTCTCAATTCAGCTATTCTTCGCCCGCAGTGGTGTCGGTGGTTTCAAACCACGATGATGACGAGCTGGCAAAGGCGCCGTCGGTGTCAAGACACGCAGACCAACCGTCAGCACAGGCGTCAACGGTTTCAACCCGCATGTGTCTGCCCAACTGATACCCCGACGCAGACACATACACCCAAAGTCGCATGCAATTCCTCTCGCACCTATCCCCACGAGAGCACAAAATCCTTGGAATCTCAAGGATCTGTCATCACGGCCCGAAGGACTCACTGGGGAATTGCATGCGAAACTGCCGAACACCCAGGAAGACGGCACACGAAGCGGGGCCGGTGATCATTCACCGGCCCCGTCTCGTATGTATCAGCGCAAGAAGCGCATGCATCAACGCCAGGGGCTATCAGGCGCGCACGGAACGCTCGTAGTCCTTCATCAGGTCGATGCGGCGCTGGTGACGCTCGTCGCCGCTGAAGGGCGTCTCGAGGAACGCATCAATCAAAGCGATAGCCTCCTCCTCGGTGTGCTGGCGGGCGCCGACGGCAATGACGTTCGCATCGTTGTGCTCGCGGGCCAGACGCGCGGTCGCATCAGACCACACGAGGGCGGCACGTACGCCTTCCACGCAGTTGGCGGCCATCTGCTCACCATTGCCAGAGCCACCGATAACGATGCCGAGGCTACCCGGCTCATCGACGACGGCCTGGGCAGCCTCAATGCAGAACGGCGGGTAGTCATCGAGCGCATCGTACGTGTGGGCGCCGTGGTCGACAACATCGTGACCGGCCTCGCGCAGGTGCGCGACGACCTTTTCCTTGAGTTCGAAACCGGCGTGATCGGTGCCGATATGAACGCGCATGGGATCCTCCTGGAGAGTTCTCAAACAAGCAACGCCCACTAGTATGGCACACATCACCGTCCCGCGTGGATGTATGAAACCCTGCTAAACTGACCAAGCTGCCCCGATAGCTCAGCGGATAGAGCGCTTGCCTCCGGTGCAAGAGGTCGCAGGTTCGAGTCCTGTTCGGGGCGCCACGCATACCCACGCATACCCACCCACGCCCACATACACCCGGCGTCCAACAATGCCCGCGTTCGCCCAACGGAAACCCGCGAGCGCACACGTGCCCCGGCCTCGTCGATGAGGCCACTCCCACCTGCCGGAACACTCCACACCCCACTCCCCCACCCCATAAAATGGTGAGCGTATCTATCGTCAACCAAGGACTGGCCGATGACCTACCCCTGGTGGAGCCTGCTCCCCTTCATCGCGATGCTCGCATGTATCGCCCTTCTGCCTATCATCCCGAAAACCTCGCACTGGTGGGAAAAGGAATGCTCCCAGCTCTCCGTCGCGCTCGCTCTCGGCGTGCCGACGACGGTCTGGATGTTCATGAGGGCGGGCACCGGACCGCTCATCGCCACGGGCGTGGAGTACGTGCAGTTCATCGCGCTGCTCTTCGCGCTGTTCGTGGTCTCCGGCGGCATTCACCTGGCCGGCGACATCAAGGCGACCCCGCGCAACAACACGATCTTCCTGGCGATCGGCGGCCTGCTGGCCTCGTTCATCGGGACGACGGGCGCGGCCATGCTGCTGATCCGCCCGCTCCTGGAAACCAACAAGGAACGTAAGCACCGCGTGCACACGGTCCTGTTCACGATCTTCATCGTGGCGAACTGTGGCGGCATACTGACTCCGCTCGGAGACCCGCCGCTGTTCCTCGGATACCTGCACGGCGTCCCCTTCGCCTGGACCTTCGCGCTGTGGAAGGAGTGGCTGTTCGTTCTGGCGCTGCTGCTCCTGTCGTATTACTCGATTGACCGCGTGCGTTACGCGTCCGAGGACACCACCTCCATCGAGGCCGACGATCGCGAGATCAAGCCCCTGCGCCTGCACGGCACAATCAACCTCCTGTTCTTCGCGATCATCATCCTCTCCGTCGCTTTCGCTCCGTCCTGGGACGGCGAGGCCCTGGCCGAGGGCCACGTGCACTCGTGGACCGGCTTCGTGCCGTGGCGCGAGATCATCATGTTCACGGTCGCGGGCCTGTCCTACAAGCTTTCGGATAAGAGGGTGCGCTTCGAGGAGAACGCGTTCACGTGGGCTCCGATCATGGAGGTTGCGACCCTGTTCATCGGTATCTTCTCGACGATGGCGCCGGCGCTGCGTTACCTGGAGCAGATCGCGCCGTCGCTGCCGCTGACGCGTATGACGTACTTCGTGTTCACGGGTGGCCTGTCCTCGATCCTGGATAACGCCCCGACGTACATGACGTTCTTCGAGATCGCGAAGGCGTCCGGCGGCGAGGGCACCCTGGTCGCGGGCGTGCCCGAGTACTACCTGATCCCAATCTCGCTGGGCGCCGTGTTCTGTGGCGCGATCACGTACATCGGCAATGGCCCGAACTTCATGGTCAAGTCGGTCGCTGAGTCCGACGGTGTGCCCATGCCGTCGTTTGGCCGCTACATCGGCTACGCGTTCACGCTCCTGGTGCCCGTCCTGGCCGCCATGGCGATGATCTTCGTGGGCGAGTCCTGGCTGGTTCGAGGCCTGGGCATCGCTCTGGCGCTCGGCTTGGCGTTCCTCTCGCTCGTGCGCATCCGCCGCGCGGGCCTGGACGAGGCCGTCGCCGACTTCACGGGGAACGAGTGAGTCAGTGGTTTTGACGGATGCGGGGGGCGGAGCCAGGCGGCTCCGCCCCCGTTTTTTGCTGAACTTTTAAGGTTCTAGAGGAACCTAATCTCTTCAATGAGGACTTGACGACCACTGTGACGGAGGGCTATCCTAATCTGTTACTGCTGACCGAGTCGTAAGGGGAGACAGTTGTCCGGTGGAATCGTATGGGACGCGACCGCGGTGTCACGTGCCATCAACATCCTGGAGTACTCGAGCGAGAGAGTCGCCTCTGAGACTCTCGAAGCACCTAGTGGCGCTGGGAGTAATGAAGCGGATCTGACAGCGAAGATCGAGAGGATCAATCGTGTTATACAGAAGGCATCTTTTTGTTCTTATTCTATCGCTCGCGGACTGACCGCAGCATCCGAGAATTTTGCAACCACCGATAATCAGGAAGCTGCCAGTCTTCAGTCAACAGGAGAATATCTGCGCGCCAGGGGGCCACGATGAGTACCGATGAAGATACACGCCAACACGGAGCATGGTTTTCCATGCCTTTCCCGATTAACGTCGACAATCTCTTCACGTTCAAGGATCAATGCGAACAAGCTTCCGGCGCATTGCATACCGCAGACGGAGATACAGTGCGCGCTTCCTCCATTGTCGGCCAGCAGGAGGCACTTCTTGTCGACCCATGTCAGCACGATTTACAAATCACATCGGACGTGTGTGAAGAAATCTCCAAGGATCTGAAAGCACTCACGAACGCTGTATCCGAACTCGCCTGGTCGATGAAGTCAGTACGTGAGGAGTACAAGGGAATCGCGCAGAAAGCCCAAGACTGTGGTCTGATCGTCGAAGGCGACATAGTGACCCTATTCGATGAGTCGGACGATGACCTTATCCATAGTTTTAATGAGCTGCAAGCGCAAGCTGAGGTCCAGCGGTTGAATTATGAACGCGCCGAGCACGTGTTTTCACTCGCGCTAGACAGTCTCAAAGTGGATGCCTATGAGCAATGGATTGAACCGGTTTTCAACGGACTCAAAAGCCAGTTCGTTTTGGATGATGAGCACCCTGACGCTAACGCTCTCCCCTACACGATGGGTTTAATTGACCTTGGTGGTAATTCTGTAGCCGCAACCACGATGATGCGCTACAGGGGAGGTTATACGCCCCCCCGGGATACTTCGCCAACGGCGACCTGCAAGCTTGGACATTCCGCCCAACGGGGACACAAGTCATAGAACCGGCTGGAACACGAACGATAGCTCCAATAGCCTCAAAGGCCGGAAAGGTTGCCGGCGTGGCGGGAGCAGTCGTCGACGGCGGTATCACCGCCTACGACACCTACCAAACCGATACCCAGCAGCACCCCGAATGGAGCGAGGGCCACAAGGTCGCGCGAGCGGGCACAAAGGGTGCTCTCACCGGCGCAGGCACATGGGGCGGCGCTTGGCTAGGTGCCAAAGGCGGTGCCGCCATCGGCGCAGCCGTCTCTGGGCCTTTCGCGCCCGTTGGTGCAGTCGTTGGTGGCCTGGTCGGCGGTGTCATCGGAGGATTGATCGGGCACTACTTGGGAGAAGCTGCGGGGGACGTAACCAATAACCGCATTGTCGACCCACTCAGTGGAGTTTGAACACATGAACGAGAACATTACACTGGCTATTGTCGGAATCGGATTAGGACTGTTCGGA
>CALHZX010000060.1 GCA_938040725.1 uncultured Actinomyces sp.
GGCGATACGCTGCTTGTAGATCCTCTGCTGTCCGCCCATCGCTTAGGCCTTCTCGTTCGTGCGACCGCGCGAGATCTCCTCGCGGGTGCGCTCAGCCACGACCTCGCCATCCGCCAGGTCTGCGGCGCCACGCCCGGCGCTGATCCACTGGTGATGGAACTCCTCAACGGCGTTCTTGAGCGCTTCCTCCGTCTCGGAGGTCAGGTCGCCGGTCGCCGCGATCGTGTCGAGCACGGTCGAGTTTGCGTGAAGGTGGTCGAGCAGGCCGCGTTCGAAGCGCAGGACGTCCTCGACCTCGATGTCATCGAGGTAGCCCTTAGTGCCCATCCAAATCGACGCAACCTGATCCTCCATCGCGTACGGGGTGGACTGAGGCTGCTTGAGCAGCTCCATCAGGCGTTCACCGCGCGTCAGCTGGCGGCGCGTCGCCGCATCCAGGTCGGAGGCGAACATCGCGAAGGCGGCCATGGAACGGTACTGCGCGAGCGTCAGCTTGAGCGTACCGGCGACCTTCTTCATCGCCTTGGGCTGGGCGGCACCACCGACACGGGACACGGAGATGCCCACGTCAACGGCGGGACGCTGGTTCGAGTTGAACAGGTCGGACTGCAGGAAGATCTGACCGTCGGTGATCGAAATGACGTTCGTCGGAATGTAGGCGGACACGTCGTTCGCCTTGGTCTCGATGATCGGCAGACCGGTCATCGAGCCACCACCCAGGGCGTCGGAGAGCTTCGCACAACGCTCCAGCAGGCGCGAGTGCAAGTAGAAGACGTCGCCGGGGTAAGCTTCGCGGCCCGGCGGGCGACGCAGCAGCAGCGAGACCGCACGGTAGGCCTCGGCCTGCTTGGACAGATCGTCGAAGACGATGAGGACGTGCTTGCCCTGGTACATCCAGTGCTGGCCGATAGCGGAACCCGTGTAGGGAGCCATGTACTTGTAGCCTGCGGGATCCGAGGCCGGGGAGGCGACGATGGTCGTGTACTCCATGGCGCCAGCATCCTCCAGCGTGGAACGCACGGAGGCGATGGTCGAACCCTTCTGACCGATCGCCACGTAGATGCAGCGCACCTGCTTATTCGGGTCGCCGCTCTTCCAGTTGTCGCGCTGGTTAAGGATCGTGTCGAGCGCGATCGCCGTCTTACCGGTCTTGCGGTCGCCGATGATCAGCTGACGCTGGCCACGGCCAACCGGGATCATCGAGTCGATGGCCTTCAGGCCGGTAGCAAGGGGCTCGTGCACGCTCTTACGTGCCATAACACCGGGGGCCTGCAGTTCGAGCGCGCGACGCCCATCCAGATCCGTGATATCACCGAGGCCGTCAATCGGGCGGCCGAGGGGGTCGACCGTGCGGCCGAGGTAGCCATCACCGACGGGGACCGAGAGAACTTCGCCCGTGCGGTGCACGACCTGGCCCTCTTCAATACCGCCAAAGTCACCGAGGACAACGGCGCCGATCTCGCGCTGGTCGAGGTTCATGGCCAGGCCCAGCGTCCCGTCCTCGAAACGCAGCAGCTCGTTCGCCATGGTGCCGGGCAGGCCCTCGACGTGCGCGATACCATCGGCCGTTTCGATGACGTGACCCACCTCTTCGGTGGCCACGTCCGCCGGACGGTAGGACTCCATAAAGGAGTCCAGTGCTCCGCGGATTTCCTCCGGGGAGATGCTGAGGTCAGCCATGAGGATTCCTAACTAAGAAAAGAAAATTGTGTGTGTATGAGAGGTACTAGCTGGCGATCGCGGTACGCGCAGCGGCGATCCGAGTGACCAGCGAGGCGTCGATCGCCGTCATGCCCGCGCGCAGGCGGAACCCACCAATGACCTCGGGGTCAATCGAGATCGCCAGGTCAACGGCAGTGCCGTAGCGCTTCGAGAGGATGGCGCGCAGACGCTCAACCTGGGCGTCGCTCATCGGTGCGGCCGTAGCGACCGTGACGAAGAGTCGGTCCTGCATGGTGGCAGCCCACTGGGCGTAACGACGCAGGTTGTGGAGCAGACGACCGTGGTTCGAGCGACCGACCGCACGGCGCAGCAGGCGCATCGTCCAGACGCTGACCCGCTGGCCGAAGAGCTTGGTGGCGATATCCCCACGCTCATGGGAGTTGCCCTTGGCCGTATCTGACAGACGAACACGCACCTCGCGGTGGTGCGCCAGGAAATAACGAATCTGGAACAGCTCCTCACGGACCTGATCGAGGGCACCGTGGGAACCCGCCGCGTTGAGCACACCGAGAATGCCGAGCACTTCAAGCGCGTCGGCGACCTCGGCCGGATGGCGCCAGTGGTCCGCGACAACAGCATTGACGACGGACATCGTCGCCTGCGTGACGTGGGAGCCGAACGCGTCGGAAACCAGGCCCTGCTTATCTGCGACCGACCGCGCCGGGTCAGTCACTGCACGCGCGAGACGAGTGTTCTCCTTGAACAGGTCGGCCAGACCGAAAAAATCCTCGGCCACCCGCATTGCGTCGGTACCGGGTACGGCAAGCGCCGCCGCCAGGTCCTGCGCAAAGGGGACGGACTCGATCGTGCGCATCCGTGTCATCGCTTCTCCTCAACCAGCGCGGAGTCGGCCTCGAGCTCGTCAAGGAAGCGATCAACCACGCGAGAAGTCAGCGCCGTGTCGGTCAGCTGCTCACCAATGATCTTCTCGGCCAGCTCGGAGGCGAGAAGGCCCACCTCGGAGCGCAGGGAGATCTGCGCGGCCTGCTTTTCAGCGAGGATCTGACGCTGGGAGGCCTCGACGATACGGTTCGCTTCGCTCGTTGCCTCGTGACGGGCGGCGGCAACAATGGCCTTCGCTTCGTCGTTGGCGCGCTCACGGATGGTGTGCGCCTGCGCGTGCGCCTCACGAATGATCTCCTCGCGCTCGCGCGCAGCGGCGGCCTGATCGGCCTTCGCTTGCTCGGCGGCGCCGAGACCCTCCTCGATCTTTGCGGCACGCTCATCCATCGTCTGGTAGATGCGAGGCAGCGCGTAGCGTCCGACGAGGAGCAGGACGATAAGCAGAACGACAGCCGACCAGAAAATCTCATACAGCGGCGGCAGGATGACGGCGAGGCCGCCGACCTCCTGGTCCGCAGCGGCGACAATCTGGTGCATGGCGATCACTTAACGATGAGCGGCAGAACGAAGCCGATGAGGCCGAGGGCCTCGACCATGCCGGCGCCGATGATCATGTTGGTGAAGAGACGGCCGGCAACCTCGGGCTGACGGGCGGTCGCTTCCTGGGTCTTGCCGACCATGAGGCCGATACCGAGGCCGGGTCCCAGGGTGGCGAGGCCGTAGCCGATGTAGGCGAATGCTGCGGTTCCCATAGTGGTTTCCTTCTGTTAGTAACGCCGGGTGGCGTTGGGGGTCAGTGATGTTCGATGGAAAGCTTGATGTACACGGTCGACAGGATCGTGAAGATGTAGGCCTGCAGGAAGGCCACGAAGACTTCGAAGCCGGTCATCACGAACATCGCCGCGCCGGTCAGGGCGGAGGCGGCCGACAGGACGGAGAGTTCGTGGAGCAGGATCGCCGTGCCGAAGTAGGTCATGCCCAGCAGGAGGTGACCGGAGATCATGTTGCACAGGAGTCGCAGCGTCAGCGTGACGGGGCGAACGATGAAGTTCGAGAGGAACTCGATGGGCGTGATCAGGATGTACATGGGCACGGGCAGGCCCGGCGGGAAGAGCTGGGAGGAGAAGAATCCTCCGATGCCCTGCTTGCCAATGCCCGCACCTATGAAGGTGACGTACGTGATGAGAGCGAAGACCATCGGAACGGCGACCACCGACGAGGCGGCGATGTTGATGCCGGGGATGATGCCCGCGATGTTCATGGACAGGACACCGAAAAAGAGGAAACCGATGAAGCCGGAGAACTTGCGGCCCGTCTTCGGGCCCAGCATGTCGAGGGCGACGTTGTCGCGGATGTAGCCGGCGATGGCCTCGACGGCCATCTGTCCACGGGTCGGAACCAGCTTGGGATTGCGCGCGACGAGCACGAGAACCACGCACACGACAAGACCCATGATGACGCGGGCAAGCGTCATGCGATTGAATTCGAAGAATGTTCCCTCACCGAAGATCACGGTCGGGAAGAAGTCCTCAAGAGCCGGCTGGTGAGGGTGCTGCGTGAATGCCGGGTAGGCGGTCAGGGCTATGACGATGAGGAGGATCGCGAGGCTCACCCAATACCAGCGCGGCTTAGACGCGGTGCGGCGAGCAGGCGCGTGATCGGACACTGAATGTGCCTCCTTCATCTCAACTCCATTGGTTTGTCTCTGCTGCCATAGCAACTTGATCCATTCTACACAGAGATGGGAGTCTCAGGCGCGCGCAAGGGTTACTCAGTGTCGCTCGGTGCGTCGACGTTCATCGTCCGCTTGCGCATCATGACTACCATCTCCACGCTCGAGGACACGATAATGGCAACAATTGTCCCGATCGCGCCAACGCGCACGTCGATTCCAAGACCACGTGGGACGTACAGACCGAGAGCGAGAAGTCCTATCTTCGCCGCGTACCCGCCACTGACCCATCCGATGAAATGGGAGCGTGAACGTAGCGCGCGGGAGGTGAAAAACCACTGCGCGACGCAGATAATGACGATCATGAGGACGGCGAGCAGATAGCTCATGCGGAAACCTCTTCGTGGGCGGGGTCTTCCTTGGGGAATTCACGGGTGGTGACAGCCACACCGATTGCTGCCGCAATGATGGCGACGAGCGCGACGCTCCACCACTCGAACACGAGGAGCCCGACCGCGGGGATGCACACGATGGCAGTCCACATCCACAAAATGGCGACGACGCCGCGGTGGGAGTGGCCCGCGACGAGCAGGCGATCATGGAAGTGCGAGCGGTCTGCGACGAACGGGCTTTTCCCACGGCTCATGCGACGGATCGAGGTGACGACCAGGTCGAGGACTGGCATGAAAATGACGGATAGCGGCAGGATGAGGGGCAGCGCGGACACAATCATCTGTTGGCGGCCCAGCAGCGTCGGATCGATCTTGCCGGTGACAATAATGCCGGCGCCGGCCAGGACAAGGCCCATGGTCTCCGCTCCCCCGCCCATCATGATCGAGGAAGGGTGGAAGTTAAACCAGAGGAAGCCCGCGCACACGCCGAGCAACGCAATCACGATGAGGCTTGCAGTCGTCGCGTAGGAAGCCGCGCCCATGAGCCGGGTGATGATGTAGGAGTAGAAGAAAAAGGATCCTGCTCCGATAGCGATCATGCCGGAGGCAAGCCCATCCAGACCGTCAATAAAGTTGACGGCGTTCATGATGCCGACGATGAAGAAAACGGAGACGAAGAGCCACAGGCGCGAGGAGCCGAGGGTGATGCCGAAGATCGGGAAGGACGCGAGCTGAACGCCTCCGAAGGCCATACCGCCGGCGATCAGCACCTGACCACCGAGCTTAGCCATCCAGTCCAATTCGATAATGTCGTCAATGATGCCGAGGATGCACATGGCGGCGGCGCCGGCCATGACGGCCCATGGGACTGTTGTCTTAAACAGGGGTGCCATATAAGGGATGCGTGAGGCGACCAGCATCGTCACGATCAACGCGATGGTCATGGCGACACCGCCCAGGCGCGGGATCGGTGTCTTTTGAAGGTCGCGGCCGCGCAGAGGGGGCAGGATGTTGAAGCGCAGACACGTCCAGCGAACGACCGGGGTGAGCAGAATCGTCAGAGCCATCGCGATGGCACCGAGCAGGAGGTAGACCTTCACGAAGCGCTCCCCTGCACGGGTGCGATAGCCACGCCGGCTGCAGCGCTCAGGTCATCCAGCGAGATCGTTCCCAGCCGCAGCGCGCGCGGTGCGTCGTGGGCAAAGTCCACGATCGACGAGGCCGTGGATCCCTGGGTGGGGCCGCCGTCAAGATAGGCGGCAACGCGTGCACCGAAATACCCGATGGCCGCCTCCACGGACGTCGCCGGAGGTTGCCCTGTCAGGTTCGCTGACGTCACGGCCATGGGTCCGAAGTCGCGCAGCAGTCGCAGGAGCGCGCCTTGGTGTGGCATGCGCACGCCGATCGTTCCGCCGGTCTCACCGAGGTCCCACCCGAGGTCGGGGCGAGCTCGCAGAATGAGTGTGAGTCCGCCGGGCCAGAAGGTACGCGCGAGCGTGCGGGCAGCATCGGGGACTTCGACGCACAGCGAGTCGATCGCATCGACGGATGCAACGAGAACGGGGGGCGGCATCTGTCGTCCGCGTCCTTTCGCGGCCAGCACCGCGGCGACGGCCTCGGGATTCGCGGCGTCAGCTCCGATGCCGTACACGGTGTCCGTGGGGACCACGAGAAGGTGCCCGTCGCGCAGTTCCTGCTGGGCGCGCGCCAGGTCGGCCTCGCTCAGTGAGGGGGCTGCGCTCAGGATCGTCTCAGTGCTCATCATTGTCATTGTGTCACGGATGCGGTGGGCTTCGTCGAACGGGGCGCGCGGGCACGCAGGAAGCGCGCGCGTCCCGCCAGGTCAGGCAACGTCTCCACGTCGACAAATCCGGCTGAGTGAGCGTAGTTGCGCAACGCCGCATCCTGGCTCGGAGAATGCTCCATCAGCAGCGTGCCACCGGGCCGTAGCAGGGTTCGGGCGCGATGAATAATACGCACGGGAATCGCCGTACCGTCCGAGCTACCGCCGTACAGGGCGACGTGTGGATCAGCGCTCGCCTCAGGCTGAGTCGGCATTTCATCCCCCGGCACGTAGGGCGGGTTCGTCACGACCACGTCTACCATCGCGTCAAGGTGGGACAGGGTTGTGAGCGCCGTGGCATCTGCACGCTCGAGATGTACTCTGCATGCTCCGACGAGATCCCGGTTTCGGCACGCCAGGGCGAAAGGATCCGCTTCCTTCTCAACCGCCCACACCTCGGTGGACGCTGCCTCGAGAGCGACGGCGAACGCGATAGCACCTGATCCCGTACACAAATCGACCACGCGCGCCTCTCCGCGCTCACGCACGATAGCCCCGGCCTCGTCGATGGCGAGACCGGCGAGAAGTTCGGTCTCGGGACGCACGATGAACACGCCGGGCACCGACTGAAGCGTGAGCGAACGAAAGAACATGCGACCGGTGACGTGCTGGAGCGGGATACGCAGGGCCCGCTCCCCCACCCCGGAGCGCAATTTTTCGACCTGCTCCTCGTTCAACCGGGTGGGGAGCGACCACTGAGAGGAGACGTCGCACGCCCACTCCAGCAGTTCACGCACGTCCGCGTCGACGGATTCAATCCCGGCGGCGCTCAGGCGCTCACGAGCCCAGGATCGGGCCTCGTTCAAGGACCATGCGCTCATCTCGCCTCCCGTCATGACTGCGCGGCAGCGGCCAAGCGCTCAGCCTCATCAGCTTCCTGCAGCGAAGCGATAACGGCATCGAGCGCGCCCGACAGGACCGCATCGAGATTGTGCGCCTTAAAGCCGGTGCGATGATCCGCGATCCGGTTCTCCGGGAAGTTATAGGTGCGGATACGCTCCGAGCGGTCCACGGTGCGCACCTGGGAGAGGCGCTGAGCCGAGGCCTCGGCCTCTTTCTTCGCTCGCGCCTCTGCGGCCAGGCGCGACGCAAGCACGCGCAGGGCGGCTTCTTTGTTCTGGAGCTGCGATTTCTCATTCTGCATCGACACGACGATGCCGGAGGGCAAGTGGGTGATGCGAACGGCCGAATCCGTCGTGTTCACGGACTGCCCGCCGGGGCCACTCGACCGATACACGTCGATACGCAGGTCGTTCGGGTCAATGACGATCTCCTCGTCGTCCTCGATCTCCGGCATCACGAACACGCCGACAGCACTCGTGTGAATGCGACCCTGGGACTCGGTCACGGGAACGCGCTGCACGCGGTGCACGCCACCCTCATACTTCAGGTGAGCCCACACGCCCTCATCGGGGGCGGGCGTGCCCTTCGCGCGGATCGCCAGGGTGATGTCTTTGAAGCCGCCGAGCTCCGTATGGGTCGCACTCATCTCGGTGACGCTCCAACCGTGAGCCTCGGCGTAGCGACCGTACATGCGCGCAAGATCGGATGCGAAGAGCGCAGACTCTTCGCCGCCCTCGCCGGCCTTGATCTCGAGAATGACATCCATCGCGTCCTCAGGATCGCGAGGGGCCAGGATCTTCACGAGGGCCTCGTGGGCAGCCGTTTCCTCTTCTTCGAGGGCGGGAATTTCGTCGGCGAAGGATCGGTCTTCGGCCGCGAGCTCACGGGCAGCCTCAAGATCTCCCGAGGCGCCAGCGAGCCGATCTGCGGCGGCCTTCACGCGACCAAGTTCGGCGTAGCGGCGTCCCACGCGGCGCATCAGCTGCGGGTCCGCCAACGTCAGGGGATCCGCCATCTGCGCCTCGACCTGCTCGTATTCCTCCAGCAGCGGGCCAAGGGCGCCGAGCTCGTCCGTCGCAGCCACTATTCACCACATCCTTCGATCCGTACAGTTGACAAAGCGGCGGCGCCGTCAGCCATCAGGCCAACGACACCGCCGTTGAGCTAGGCGCTCACCCTCACTTCGAGGGGCGCACGCGCTTGCCGTAGCGAGCCTCGAACTTGGCGACGCGGCCGCCGGTGTCGAGGATCTTCTGCTTGCCCGTGTAGAACGGGTGGCAGGCCGAGCACACGTCCACGCGCATCTCACCGGAGGTGATGGTGGAACGGGTGTGGAACTTGTTGCCGCACGTGCAGGTCACGACGGTGTCCACGTATTCGGGGTGAATACCCTTCTTCATGGAGTTTCTCCTGGATCGTTTGGTGCCCCGGGTCCGGACATGCAGCGTCCCCCGCATCTGGCGAGGGCTCGCCCTCCAGCACGCTAGCAGCGCCTGGGGCATGCCGGTGAACCGGTAAGCCGACAGGACATTATCGCACACGCTCCCACCCCCTTCAATGAAGAAAGGACGCGCCGCACGTGAGATCCGCTATGGGCGCACAACACGCATGGCCACCAAGAGTCCCCCTGAGCACGAGGCCGGCTCACAGTACCGCGCTTAGCGTGTCCGCCTGTGCGGACCAATGTTCGCGGCGGATGTCAGGTAGTTCGCCCGCGATGAACCGTACCGCGAGTTTCCATCCCACACAAGGTACCGATGAAGATACGCGGGAGGCACATAGACGTTAGCGTTAAACGCCGTAAACAGGGTGGTGGAATGAGCCGCGCTACCCTTGAAATCAATACCCGCACTGTTTGCGGTGAGGCGAATCGCCTGGGCGGGATTGTAGGTATGCGTCACGCCGGAGATGCGGTACGCACCGATGTAGCGGGTCTCATTGGTGCGCAGCTTCTCCCCCGCACCCCTTCTCCACCGCTTGTAACGCCTCTGCCCAATCATGGACGTGTCGGTAGCGAGAGCCACCTCGATCAGTCGCACCAGGCGCACTCTGGCCTCGTCAGCGATCCGATCGAGCTGCGTCAGCGCCTCGGCAGGGTCCATCTGCGCGCGCTCAATGCTCGCCGCCAGGTCGTACACAGCGGCGCGCTGCTCATTGAGCCACGCCACGAGGGACGCCGCTGTACTGAGAACCATCGGCTCTCGGCTGCGCCGCTGGACAGTTTCCGTGAGGGTCTCGAGGACAGTCAGATCCTCGTAGACCACCCCTGTCTCGTTATCCCATATCCTGCGCCAGGGGGGAGCAAGCGCGAAGAGATCGCGCGCCGCCATCATCGCGACGTGCGCATCCATCAGACCGTGGAAATGCTCGACGATCGCATCCGTCTCCCGTGCCGTTGCCGCACTCAGCGAAGCGAGGAACGGAACCGACGACCCCGCAGCGATCCAGGCACGCAGCTTCTCGCGTTCGGCGCGAGCACCCTCCCAGCGCGCGGCGAGCCCGCGGTGGTAGCGCCCAGATTCCAGGAGCGCAACGCAGCTCCGCTCGACGTCCTGATGCCGTTTCTCCAATGGTTCCCACTCGTCGCAGGCCCGCCTGAGGCTATCGCGTGCCTGGCGGCGCAGCATCCATCCACGCCCCCAGAGCACGATCCCCATAAACGAGGTGACCCACGCGTACCATGCCGGCCACGCAAGACTTCGCGACACATCCACGGCGGACGCAATGGCAAACCACGCGGGAGTCACAAGGAACAGAAGCATGCCCGCCAGGATGCGCAGAAATCCGCGCGCGCCTCGCCAGAACATGCCCGGGCACGCAGGAGCGTTATCCAGCTCGCCTGTCACGAAGGATGTCATGCCTCCACTCTGGCATGCTTCGCCCCCATCCGCTCACCACCTTGATGTCCATTAGAAGGATGAGGAGGAACCGGAGCCCGAGAAACCACCCGAAGAGGAACCGTAGTTCGCGCTCGACGTGCTCGACGAGGAGCTGCCGGTAGAGATCACATATTCGTCGAGGTACAAAGGCCTCAGGTAGATGTAGCTGTCGTAGTCTTCGAAACGACTCGACGTGTTGGCCCGGTATGCGCCGAGGTTAACACCGGCGCAGTTCGCGGTCAGTCGAATTGTCGACGCGGGATTGTACTCGTGCGTGGCTCCCTGGCTGAGGTAGGAGCCGTTGTAGAACATCTCGGCTGCATTCACGAGTTCGGCCGGGGGACTCTGCCACCTGGCATACCGCTGCCTACCCTCCGTTGAGGTATCGAGCGCTAGCGCGCTCGTCACCACGTCCGCCAGGCGCGTGCGGCTCTCATTCGCGATTCGGTCGAGTTCTTCGAGAGCCTGAACCGGGGTGACCTCGGCGCGTTCGAGACGGGCGCCAAGGCCAAGCACCAGCTGTCGTTGCTCATTCGTCCACTGGAACAGCGACTTGGTGGCCCCGTGCACCTTGGGGTTCTTCACGTGGTCGCGCACTTTCACCCCGACGTTATCGACAGCTTGCAGATCCTCGAAGATCGGGCCAACCTCGTTATCCCAGACGGTGCGCCAGCCGGGCCTTAAGGCGAAGAAGTCACCTGCCGCCACAATCGCATGGTCCGCGTCCGCCAGTGCGTGTAGATCCGTGAGGATCTCGCGCGTTTCGTCCGACGCCTGTGCGCTCAGCGTTCCCAGGACATGCGTCGATTGTGTCTGCGCGATCCGGGCACGTACCCTCTCGTATTCGGCGCGCGCACACTCGTAACGCGCGGACAGACCGGTCGTGTAGTCGCCAGCTTCAAGAAGAGCCACGAACGCGCGCTCGACCTCGCTGCTGCGCCCCTCCGAGGCCCGCCACTCCTCGGCAACCTTGTCCGCATTCTCGCGCGCCTGACGGTGCAGGCTGTGCCCACGCGCAAGAATACCGATTCCGGCGAGGGTAGCGAGCGCACCCTTCCAGTCTGGCCACACCGGCCGGTTCTCCAGGCTCATCCCGGCCTCGTTGGGCATGATAGACGCCGCCGTGCTCACCGCTGCGACCACTCCTTGACTCCAGCGTCCCTCGCGGAAATCATCCTTCGCGGCGTCCTGAATCTCGCTCTGGATTGACAGGACCGGGGCAATATCTTCACCGAAGTAAGTGCCGACCTGTCGATGCGTGGGAGACACCGCGAGGATGAAGTACCCGTCGGCCCATTTGTAGCCGTTGCGCGCAATCCACTCGGGATGCTTCGCGCGCGCATACTTAAGCGTCGCCTCGTCCAAGTTGTCATCCGTCAGGTTGTCCGTGGACAGGACGACGAGGTGGGTGGGGCGCAGGAAGCCGATCCCCTCCAGGACGACACTGAGTGGGCGGCCGTCGACGCTCTGAAAGCTGCTGGTTTCGTCGCGAATCTCCACAACGGGTGAGACGAGGCTCGTCGCCGAAGCGGTAGGTTGCGAGTATTCGAATGCTGCCACTGCCAACCAAGCGGGCGTGAAGAGGACCAGAATTGCCCCCAGCACGATACGCAGGAGACCGCGTACATCGAGCCGAGTATTCCGGAAATTCTGGCTCGTGGGATCTGAGTTCATTGCATCGCTCGTCGAAGACGTCATACCTTCGCTCTGACATGACGGTCAGGCTCACGCACGGTGGCACAAGCATTTTCGAGACGCAGCAACGGCGCAAGCGGCCCCCACCACCCACTCAGTCCGAGGACGAGCCGCCGCCTGCCGCACCCACTTCGCCAGTCACGTATCGATCAAGATACATCGGCAGTAGATAGATGGATGCGCGGCCAGCCGTCAGGACACCGGTCGCCGGGGCTGGTAGCCCGTTCAGGTCGACGCCTGCGGAGTTTGCAATGAGTCGGATCGTGGCTGCCGGATTGTACTCAACGTCAGTGTCTGCGTCCTCGCTCCAGTAGGCCCCGTCATACTCGGCGTTAGCCGCGGTCAGGGCGATTCCCATGCCCTTCCACCGCGCGTAGCGTGCGCGTCCCTGCGACGAGGCATCGGTGGCGAGAGTTGCCTCGATGAGCTCGGCGGTGCACGCTCGCGCCTCGTTGGTTATCCGGTCGAGTTCTTCCAGCGCCTGGGCGGGACCGAGCTGCCTGCCCTCGAGGCGTTCTCGAAGGCTGATCACCGTGTCCTTGTAGTCCCCCACACGCTCCCTGAAAGCCTCAATGTCCGTCAGGATGTGCGCCTCCGTGCCGATTGCTTCGAGGCTGTCTGCGACGTCATCAAGGACGTCCAAGTCTTCGATGATCGGGCCAAGCTCGCTATTCCACACGTCACGCCAGCCGGGCGCAAAAGCGAACAAGTCGCGCGCCGCCATGATCGCAGCATCCGCATCCGCCAGGCCGGCCATCTGCGCGAGGATCTCATCCTCCGCCCCTCCCGATGCCTCGCTGAGCGATGCGAAGAAACCGGGCGACCTGTACTCCTCGATTCGAGCGCCAACCCTGACGCGTTCGGCTCGGGCACACTCATAGCGCGCCGTAAGTCCGCTCTCGTAGTGCCCGGCGCCGACGAGGGTGGAGAACACACACTCGACCTGCGCCCGCTGTTTTTCCAAGGATGCCCACGTCTGCGCGATCGTCGTCATTTTCTGACGCCTCGAACGCCGAAGGCTGATCCCTCCCCACAGCACGCCGATTCCGCACAGCGCCATGACCCAGCCGCTCCAATGCGGCCAGGCAACCGTCTCCCCCATCCCGTGATGGGCCGGATCGTAGATCGCGATTGCCAGCTGAAGAGGAGCCGTCAGTGAGAGAAAGAGACCGACAACGAGGCGCAGAAATCCGCGCGCAGTGCTCCAGGATCGACGCGAGGTACCTCGTGGCGCCCGCGTATTGGCCGCATTCGGTGTCATGTTCACCATGCGCCAATTCTGGCACAGGCCTTATCAGTTGTCCGATACTCGCACGTACGTCTCAACAGAAAACGGGGCGAGCGGCTCTCGCCACTCGCCCCGCCCCTACCCGCCGATTACTCGGAAGGCGTGGTCTTTTGGATGAGCATGAGGAACTCAGCGTTGGACTGGGTTTCCTTGAGCTTGTCGAGGACCAGCTCGAGGCCCTGCTGCTGATCGAGCGTGCCCAGGACGCGGCGCAGCCTCCACATGATGCGCAGCTCCTCGGGCGCAAACAGCAGCTCCTCGCGACGGGTACCCGACGCGTTGAGGTCGATCGCGGGGAAGATGCGGCGCTCGGCGAGCTGGCGCGACAGGCGCAGCTCCATGTTGCCGGTGCCCTTGAACTCCTCGAAGATGACCTCGTCCATCTTCGAGCCGGTCTCCACCAGGGCGGAGGCGATGATGGTCAGCGAGCCACCCTCGGAGATGTTGCGGGCAGCGCCAAAGAACTTCTTGGGAGGGTACAGGGCGGATGCGTCGACACCACCGGAGAGGATGCGGCCCGAGGCGGGCGCAGCCAGGTTGTAGGCGCGCGACAGGCGGGTGAGGGAGTCGAGGAGGACAACGACATCCTGACCCAGCTCGACGAGGCGCTTGGCGCGTTCGATCGCGAGCTCGGCAACCGTCGTGTGATCCGAGGCGGGACGGTCGAAGGTCGAGGCGATGACCTCACCCTTGACAATCGAACGCATGTCGGTGACCTCTTCGGGGCGCTCATCCACCAGGACGACCATGAGGTGCACCTCGGGGTTGTTCAGCTCGATGGCCTTGGCCATCTGCTGGATGACCATGGTCTTGCCTGCCTTGGGCGGGGAGACAATGAGGCCACGCTGCCCCTTGCCCACGGGGGCAACCAGGTCGATGACGCGCGGCGTGTAAGCCTTCGGCGAGGTCTCCATGCGCAGCTGCTCGGAGGGGTAGACGGGCGTCAGCTTACCGAATTCGCGGCGCGCCTGAGCCTGCTCAATCGTCATGCCGTTGACGGAGTCAACGCGCACGAGGGCGTTGTACTTCTGGCGCTGGCGCTCGCCCTCGCGGGGCAGGCGGACGGCACCGGCGACCGCGTCACCGGCGCGCAGGCCCCAGCGGCGCACGTTACCCAGCGTCACGTAGACGTCGTTCGGGCCGGGCAGGTAGCCCGAGGTACGCACGAAGGCGTGGTTTTCCTGGATGTCGAGGATGCCGGCGATCGGGGCAAGGTTCTCTTCGCCGCCGCGCTGGTTGCGACCCTCGCGATTCTCACGACCCTCGCGATTCTCACGGCCCTCGCGATTCTCGCGGTTCTCGCGGTCGCGTCGGCCTCGGCGGCCACGCTCACGGCGAGGACGACGAGCCTCAGTGTCATCCCCGTCGGGCAGTTCGATGTTGAGGACAGTTTCGACGACGGTCGTGTCGGATTCCGGGGTAGCCTCGGCGCGCTCCGCGGCGGGCAGGGGCAGGTCAAGAGTGACATGCGCGGGCTCAACGGCGCCCTGGCTCACCGCGCGACGGCGACGCGAGCGGCGCGGTGCCTCAGCGGGAGCCTCAGAAGCCGACTTCTCGGCCGCAGGAGCCTCCTCTGCCGACTTCTCGGCGGCTGGCTTGTCGGCTTTCTTCTTGGACGAGGCAGGAGCGTCCTCACGGGGAGCGGTTTCCTGCGGGGTCGAGGCACCGGCGCCGTTGCTCAGCAGCTCGATCAACTGGGGCTTACGAAGCTGGGAAATGCCTTTCAGGCCGCGAGAGGCGGCCAGAGCCTTCAGCTCGGGCAGCTTCATCGCCGACAGCGACGCGGTCGTCTCGGCGGAGGTTTCGTTGCTCACGAAGTGATCCTTACTGGAATGCGCCCACAGCGGGCGAGGTGATTACTCAAGCACAACAAAAAGCTTGATCAGGAAGATGCGCGAAAGAGGCGCACCGCAAAGGTCGGAGTCGAGCAATCGGCTCGGACCTGAAAAAAATATAGCAAGACCGCCAGCCCGCTGTCACTTAGACGGCGAGGCTGGCGGTGGTTGCCAACAAACTCACAGCGAAGCCGAGCGACTAAAACTCAACTTTCGCAAGGCTTCCGCGGGTAAGCTGCACGCCCGATGCGGCCACGGCCAGCGGCACGACACGCCAGCCTGCACCGGCTGCGTCGCGGCGAATATCCGCTCCCACCTTCTCCAGAGACAGAACGGTCGGCCCCGCACCGGAGACAACGGCAGCAAAACCGGCGCCACGCAGCCAGTCAACGAGTGCCAGCGAGGGTTCCATCGCGGCCCGGCGCTGTTCCTGATGGAGGCGGTCGCGCGTAGCTTCCATGAGGAGCGCGTGCAGGTCTGCGCCCGCGCTCGCCTGGGCGCCACCAGACAGGACGGCGGCCAGCAGGGCACCGCGCGCCACATTGAAGCTCGCATCACCGTGCGGTACGGTCGCAGGCAGCGCGGCTCGCGCGGCGGCGGTGCGCAGCTCGAAGTCGGGGATGAACGCGACGGGATTGATGCCCTCGGGCGGGGTGAGGCGCACACTGCCCACTTCGGAGGTCTCCTCGTTCATCCAGGACACGGTCGCACCGCCAAAAACTGCGGGAGCCACGTTGTCGGGATGCCCCTCCATGTGGGAGCCGATCTCGAGGATCTCCTGGCGGCCGAGCACATCGGCGTCACCGATGAGAGCGCGTGCCAGCGTCACGCCGGCGACGATCGCACTCGCAGAGGAACCAAGGCCTCGGGAATGAGGGATGCGGTTCGTGCAGTGCATGCGCACGCCCACTTGAGGGGCCCCCACGCGGTCGAGCGCAAGGCGCAGGGCTCGCACGACGAGGTTGTCCTCGCCCTGCTCGACATCTCCGGCACCTTCTCCCTCAACGACGACCGAGGTGGGCCCAGTCGTCGCGTGAACCGAGACCTCGTCCCACAGGTCGAGGGCCAGGCCCATGCAGTCGAATCCTGGACCCAGGTTCGCGCTGGTCGCGGGGACCTTCACCGCGACAAAATCATCTCGCAGCCGCACGTCACTCACCCTCAACGCGGATCGTGGAGGTTACCTCACGCACGGCGTCAGACACGGCGAGCGCGCGGGCAACGGCGCGCAGGTCGGCCTCGCGGGCGCGGTGGCTGGTCACGACGATGACGCAGGCGCCGGGAACCTCGTCGTTACGCTGGTGGACGGACTGGATCGAGACACCGTGGCGGGCAAAGATGCCGGCAACGTCGGACAGGACGCCGAGGCGGTCCTCCACCTGCAGGCGAATCTGGTATTGAGTGTGCGTCGAGCCCGGATCGAGGATCGGCAGGTGCGCGTACACCGACTCGCGCGGGGCGTGACCACCGAAGGCTCGGTGGTGCGCGGCCGCAACAAGGTCGGACAGGACGGCCGAGGCAGTGGGCGCGCCACCCGCACCCTGACCGTAGAACATCAGGCGGCCCGCGGCCTCGCCCTCGACAAGAATCGCGTTATAGGCGCCGTCGACGGACGCAAGCGGGTGATCGGCGGGAACCTGGGCCGGATGCACACGCATCGCGACACCTTCACGCCCATCCTCGCCGATGCGGCGCTCAGCGATTGCCAGGAGCTTGATCGTGTGGTTGATGCGCGCTGCCTCCTCCATATCTTCCTTCGTGATGCTCGTGATGCCTTCAACCGCAACATCGTCGATACCGACGCGGGTGTGGAAGGCGAGCGAGGCAAGAATGGAGCACTTGGCGGCCGCATCGAAGCCTTCGACATCCGCGGTCGGGTCGGCCTCGGCGAAACCGAGATCCTGCGCCTGCTTGAGGGCCTCCTCGTAGCTGAGGCCCTTCGTGCTCATCGCGTCCAGGATGAAGTTGGTCGTGCCATTCACGATGCCCATGACCGTCGTGATGCGGTCGCCGGCGAGGGACTCGCGCAGGCCGTAAACGACAGGAACGGCACCCGCAACAGCGGCCTCGTAGTAGAGGTCAGCGCCATTGGCTGCGGCGGCCTCGTAGAGCTCGGGACCGTGGGCAGCCAAGAGAGCCTTATTGCCCGTGACGACCGAGATGCCCTGGTTGAGCGCACGCATCACGAGGGTGCAGGCGGGCTCGATGCCGCCGATCAACTCGACGACGAGGTCCATGTTGTCGATTGCCTCTGCCGGTTCGGTCGTCAGGAGCTCACGATCAATCGGAGCATCTCGGGGAGCATCCACATTGCGGACGAGAACCTTGCGCACCTCCATCTCCGCGCCCGAGCGAGCCGCAAAATCCTCGCGACTCGACTGAAGGATACGAATGACCTGGCTACCGACGGTTCCGGCTCCAAGAACGCCAACTCCGAGGACGGGGCGGGGTGCAGACATAGGATTTTTCTCCTTTGTGGGACGGGCACTGGTACCAGTGTAGGCGGTCAAGCAAACTCTCTTCTCTTAAGGACCTTGGTCCCACAATTTAACCGCCAGAGACTTTAGGCCCATATCCTGAGACGCAGAACATAGACTGTCGGTTGATATGGGTTGTGGAGACCCCCCAAGCCGTAGGACAATGGGCCTAAGCGTTGGAATCCGACGCACTGTGGAGCTCCGCTCCTAACACACCGTCCCCACAACGGGATACGGACATCCGAGAAGAGGAAGAATGACGACAGCAGACCAGAAGGCCTGGGAAGGTTTCGTAAAGGGTAACTGGTGCGATGAAATCGACGTTCGTGATTTCATCCAGCTGAACTACACCCCGTACGAGGGAGATGCCTCGTTCCTGGCAGGACCGACCGAGAAGACCCTGCGCGTGTGGAACACTCTCGAAGAGAAGTACCTCTCCGAAGAGCGCAAGGTGCGCATCCTCGACGTTGACACCGACACCCCCGCCGACATCGATGCTTTCAAGCCCGGCTACATCTGCGAGGACGACAACGTGATCGTCGGCCTGCAGACTGATGCCCCCCTGAAGCGCGCGATGATGCCGAACGGCGGCTGGCGCATGGTCGAGACGGCCATCCACGAGGCCGGCAAGGAATACAACCCCGAGGTGAAGAAGATCTTCACCCAGTACCGCAAGACCCACAACGACGCTGTCTTCGATATCTACACCCCGCGCATTCGCGCCGCGCGTTCTTCCCACATCATCACCGGCCTGCCGGACGCTTACGGCCGTGGCCGCATTATTGGCGACTACCGCCGCGTGGCCCTGTACGGCGTCGACCACCTGATCGCCGAGAAGCAGAAGGACAAGGATCGCTACGCCGACCAGCCCTTCTCCGAGCACTGGGCACGCTACCGCGAGGAGCACTCCGAGCAGATCAAGGCCCTCAAGAAGCTGAAGAACCTCGCTGCCTCTTACGGCTACGACATCTCCGGCCCCGCCACCAACGCACACGAGGCCGTGCAGTGGACCTACTTCGGCTACCTGGCCTCCGTGAAGTCTCAGGACGGCGCCGCTATGTCGATCGGCCGTCTGTCGGGCTTCTTCGACTGCTACTTCGAGCGCGACCTGAAGAACGGCACGCTGGATGAGTCCGGCGCACAGGAGATCATCGACGCCCTCGTCATCAAGCTGCGTATCACCCGCTTCCTGCGCACCGTCGCCTACGACCAGATCTTCTCGGGCGACCCCTACTGGGCCACCTGGTCGGACGCCGGCTTCGGCGACGACGGCCGTACGCTGGTCACCAAGACCTCCTTCCGCCTGCTCCAGACGCTGGTGAACCTTGGCCCGGCCCCCGAGCCGAACATCACCATCTTCTGGGACGAGAACCTGCCCCGCGGCTACAAGGAGTTCTGCGCCCGTATCTCGATCGAGACCTCCTCGATCCAGTACGAGTCCGATCCGCAGATCCGCGCCCACTGGGGCGACGACGCCGCCATCGCATGCTGCGTCTCCCCCATGAAGGTCGGCAAGCAGATGCAGTTCTTCGGAGCGCGCGTGAACGCCGCCAAGGCTCTGCTCTACGCCATCAACGGTGGCCGCGACGAGATGAGCGGCAAGCAGGTCATGGAAGGCTACGAGCCCGTCCAGGGTGACGGCCCGCTCGATTTCGATGACGTGTGGAAGCGCTACGAGGAGATGCTGGACTGGGTCGTTGGCACCTACGTCGAGGCCCTCAACATCATCCACTACTGCCACGATCGCTACGCGTACGAAGCCATCGAAATGGCTCTGCACGACGCCGAGATCGTCCGCACTATGGGCTGCGGCATCGCCGGTCTGTCCATCGTTGCCGACTCGCTGGCCGCCATCAAGTACGCGAAGGTTTACCCGATCCGCGACGAGACCGGCCTGGTCGTCGACTACCGCACCGAGGGCGACTTCCCGACCTACGGCAACGACGATGACCGCGCCGACGACATCGCCGCGACCGTCGTCCACACCGTCATGGACAAGATCCGCGCGATCCCCATGTACCGCGACGCGATCCCGACCCAGTCGGTCCTGACGATTACCTCGAACGTCGTCTACGGCAAGGCCACCGGTTCCTTCCCGTCGGGCCACGAGAAGGGCACCCCCTTCGCCCCCGGCGCAAACCCGGAGAACGGCATCGACACGCACGGCATGGTTGCCTCCATGCTGTCGGTCGGCAAGCTGGACTACAACGACGCACTCGACGGCATCTCGCTGACGAACACGATCACCCCGCAGGGCCTGGGCCGCTCCA
>CALHZX010000061.1 GCA_938040725.1 uncultured Actinomyces sp.
GCACCTACGCCAAGCACTACGAGATCAAGTGGGCAGACCTCATCGACCGCGCGGACTCTTCGGATCCGGCGACCGCCTACCTGTTCGCGTGGGACTGGGGTAAGAACCAGGCCCGCCAGGTGATCCGATTCCAGACGATCCCGATGACCTCCCTGACCCTCACCCCGCAGGCGTCCGAGGTTGTCGCGGGCGAGACGGTCGCGCTGAGCGCTTCGTACGAGCCGACGAACGCGAATGTCACCGACCTCGTCTGGTCATCCTCGAACGAGGCCGTGGCCACCGTGAACGAAAGCGGCGAGGTCCGCACCCTGGCCGGCGGTGAGGCGACGATCACCGCGACCGACGCCTCCAACCCGGCCCTGTCGGCCAGCGCCCAGATCCGCGTGCGCACGATCTCAGAGGACGCGGGCATCGAGCTCGCTCAGACTCATGTGAGCGTCAAGGTGGGGGAGAGCGCCCCCGTGTCCGTCTTCCTGGCACCTTCGCTGAAGGACCGCGCGGTGACGTGGAGCGTGGAACCGGCCGACCTGGCCACGGTCGCCGCCGACACTGACACGCGTAAGGCGGCGCTGACCGCCGGCGATCACGCGGGTTCGGGCACGCTGACCGCCACCGTCACGACCGAGGCCGGCGTGGCCAAGACCGCGTCCATCCCCGTCACGGTGCGTGCCGCCGATGCAGACGACTTCGAGATCAACGAGGACGGCGTCCTCGTGAAGTACAAGGGCTCGGCGACCGAGGTCACCCTGCCCGACACCGTGACCTCCATCGGCGAGCGCGCCTTCGCGAGCTCCACCGTGGAACACGTGACGATCCCTGCTTCGGTGCGCTCGATCGGCCTGGAGGCCTTCATCTACAGCTCGCTGAAGACGATCACCTTTGTTGACGACGAGGCCCACCCGGCCCAGCTGGCCAAGATCGCCGACCGCGCATTCGCCAACACGAGCCTGGAGTCCATTGAGCTTCCGCGCTCCGTGGTGACGATCGGCGCGGAGGTCTTCGATTACAACTCGGTGCTGACCACGATCAAGCTGGGGCCCAATGTCGCAGCCTCCTCGGTGACCGGCGGCTACGCGGAAACCGGTGCGCTGACGAGCGTCGAGGTCGATCCGGCGAACCCGAACTTCGAGAGTGTGGACGGTGTCCTGTACTCCAAGGATCGCTCGACGCTGATCATGTACCCGGCCGCCAAGAACACGGGAGGCGCGTACACGGTCCTGGACGGTGTCGCGACGATCGCGCCTAAGGCATTCCAGAAGGCGGGCATCACCTCCGTGACCCTGCCCGACAGCCTGCGTACGATTAAGGACGAGGCCTTCCGCCTCTCCGCGCTCACCACCGTGACCCTGCCCGAGAAGTTCGAGACGGTCGGCACCTGCGCCTTCTGCTCCGCCGGCAAGCTCGCGAGCATCGACCTGGGAGGCACGATCTCCCTGGGCGGTAGTGCCTTCGAGTCCACGAGTGCCAAGGAAGGGGTCAACTTCCGACCCGAGCTGAACCGCCTCACGACGATCGGCGACTTCGCGTTCAGCCGCACGGCGGTGTCCTCCGTGACCCTTCCTGACTCGGTGACCACGGTCGGCGAGCAGGCCTTCTCGGAGAACACGGCCCTGACCTCGTTCCACATCGGCGTGGGCGTCACCTCCTTCGCCGAGACCGCCCTGTACAACGACCGCAAGATCGCGACGCTGACCGTGTCCACCGATAACCCGGTGCACTCGGCCGAGCGTAACGTCCTGTACCGCAAGGCGGATGACGGCCTGCACCTGATGCTCTCCCCGGCCGCCAACACGCTCACCGACTACACGGTGCGCGCGGGAACGGTCAAGATCGGTGCCTCGGCCTTCGCGAACAATAAGACGCTGACCCGGGTCGTCCTGCCCGAGGGCCTGAGGGTCATCGGTGACGACGCCTTCGCGGGCACGACGGCCCTGACCGAGCTCGTCATCCCCGAGTCGGTGGAGCGCTCGACGGGCGTTGTCGGCAACTCCCTGGAGCTCGTCGAGTACGGATCGAAGGTGACCTCGATTCGCATGGAAGGCAGCTGGGTTCCCATGCCTCGTCGCATCGTCGTGCGTGGCGGCGTGGACGGCTCCTTCGTGTACGACGGTCGCCCGACGAACGGTCGCCGCCAGAGCGCCTACTTCGGTGAAGGCATGACCCGCGTGTCCTTCGGCGTGGACGTCCCGCGCGTCCTCGTCCTGCCCTCCACGCTCACCCGCCTTGACCTCGAGCCGGAGCTGAGCGACGAGAAGAAGGACGACACCCACGTGTACGTCGCCGCAGCCGAGGGTGAGCCGGCGTGGAACGTCGCCAAGGGCGCCCTCGAGGCGGCCGGCATCGACGTCTCGCACCTGCACACCTACACGGGCGCGTCGATGACCCTGGCGGGCGCAAACATCGCCGAGGCCTCGAGAAGTTACACGTACACGGGCGTCGTCGGCGCGTCGGTCGACGTGACCGCGACGGTCGCCGGTGGCATCGCCGGTACGCAGCAGGTTCGAGCCGTGCAGATCAGCGCGGACGGCACCGAGACGCTCGTGCGCGACTGGACGACGGTGACGGACGGTGGGGACCGCGCTGCGGATTCCTCGGTGACCTTCCCGTGGACCCCGTCCGCCGCGGACGTGAGCCTGCGCGTTCAGGTGCGTGACGCCTCGTATCTGACGAGCACGCTGATGGTGAAGCTGCCGGGTACTCCCGAGCCGACGCCTGTACCGACGCCGGACCCGACGCCTGCGCCGGAGCCTTCTCCGGACCCGACTCCGGCTCCCGAGCCGACCCCGGATCCTGCTCCTGCCCCGCAGGGAGGCCAGTGGATCAGTGATTCCACCGGCTGGTGGTACCGCTACGCGGATGGTTCGTATCCGGCTGGCCAGACGGTGCAGATCGGCAATTCCGCGTACCGCTTTGGCGCGGATGGCTACATGCGCACCGGGTGGGTGAGTGAGGACGGTGCGTGGTTCTACCATCATGCGTCGGGTGCTCAGGCGAGTGGTTGGGTCAAGGATGGTGGTTCTTGGTACTACCTGGACCCTGCATCGGGTCGGATGGCCACGGGTTGGTTGCTTGACGGTCCTACCTGGTACTACCTGACGTCTAGTGGGGCGATGGCGACCGGCTGGGTCAAGGATGGCTCGTCTTGGTACTACATGGCTCCCAGTGGCGCGCTGACCACCGGTTGGTTGAAGGATGGCGGCTCCTGGTACTACCTGAGCACAGACTCCGGTGCGATGTACACGGGTGGTCACTGGATCGGTTGGAAGTGGTACCACTTCGCTGATTCGGGACGTCTCATCGGCTGATCTGATAGCGACGCTCCCTGCGCCCGCGCCCCCGGAGAATCTCCGGGGGCGCGGGCCTTGCTCGCCCATACATGCGCCATACGGCATCAGACGGTGGTGAGAGATTGCGTGACGCTGAGTGGGGTAGGGCAGTGGTCCGCTGATCCATCATTCGACCAATAGGTCGATCTCGTGACAAGTCTGCCCCTTGTGTGCCGGGTATACTCCGTTCCTCATGGGTGTAATTTGGGAAACTGCTTAATTTGTCAGATTGGGCGTAAAGGTGTCTTGCAGCCCTGAAAAACGGGTGGCGGCAAGCGGTCTCATCACCTTCGGATCATCTCTGTCAGTCCGGGCTGTTGCATGGTACTACGTGCAAATATCCTCACTGATCGACCAACACATGGTGAGAAGGTGCGTCTCAGGGGGTATCTGAAAACCCTCCGAAGGGATATGTTTGACACCGGGAATCGTGTTGTGAACACGGAGCCCTCCCTTACCAGCTGTCAATAGAAGGGGTCTCATGTGTCCCATCGCAACTCAATTGTGCTGGCGTTTGCGCTCGCCGGTGCCCCGTCCCTGACCGGGGTAGGCGTCCCTGCCGCGCTTGCGGCCGACACGGGCGCATTCGGTCAGGTCAATGCTGCCTCACCGCTGCGTGCCGATGCCGATGGCTTCACCATCGACGCCGACGGCGTGCTCGTGTCGTACACGGGCACTGCAACGGATGTTCGCATCCCTGACGGTGTCACCGAAATCGCTACGAACGCCTTTAGTGACGTGAGTCTGACGATCGTGTGGATCCCCGCGAGTGTTCGCGCAATCGACGACTCCGCTTTCGCGGGCCAGTCGCTCACCCAGGTGGCCTTCCAGGACGACGACACACACCCCTCGCAGTTGGAGACGATGGGGGACCGCGTCTTCGCCTATACGCCTCTTGAGCGCGTCACCCTGCCTCGATCCCTCAAGACGGCAGGCCTCGAGACCTTCAGCGACATGGCGAAGCTGCGCTCCGTCCACGTCGGCCCGAACGTCCAGGCCGACGGCCTGTTCGCAGCATTCGCGCGCACCCCGCTCCTGGAGAGCATCGAGGTTGACGCGGCGAACCAGAACTACCAGAGCCTCGACGGTGTCCTGTACACGAAGGGCCTGACGCACCTGGCGACCTACCCGCAGGCTAAGAACGCGGGCGGGGCCTACGCGGTCGCCGAGGGAACCTCGACCATCGACGAGGGCGCTTTCTCCTCCGCGCAGATCACCTCCCTGACTCTGCCCTCGAGCCTGCGCTCCGTGAGCAAGGGCGCGTTCGTGGGCTCGCATGTCACCTCCCTGACCCTGCCCGACGTCTTCGAGTCCATGGACGACACGGCCTTCTGGTACATGCCCAAGCTGGAGCGCGTCGATCTGGGTGGTGCCACGGCGCTGCCCGATAGCGCATTCCGCTACGATAAGGCGCTCGCCGAGGTGAATTTCCGCCCCGACCTGAACCGCCTCACCAGGGTGGGTGACTACGCGTTCGAGGATGCGCCGATCACCTCGGTCACGCTGCCCGAATCGGTGACGAGCATCGGCAAATTCGCGTTCTCCGACAATAGCTCCCTGACCCGCCTTCACCTGGGCTCGGGCCGGACATCCATCGGGGAAGGTGCGTTCGTCGGGGCGACATCCCTGACCTCGCTGACCGTCGCACGCGCCAATCCCGTCTACTCGGTGGATGGCGGCGTCCTGTACCAGAAGTCCATTGGGGGCAAGCTCCTCGTCCTGTCTCTGCCCACGAACGGGGCCACCGAATTCACGGTTCCCGACGGTACGGTTGCGATCGCTCACTCCGCCTTCGTAAGCAACACGTCCCTGCGCCGCGTCGTCTTGCCTGATGGCCTGACCAGGATCGAATACGGCACCTTTGACGGCTGCGACAACCTTACCGATATCGTTATTCCCAACTCGGTGACCGTAGCCCGTGGCCTGGTCAACAACGGCCTGGACACCGTCGAGCTGGGTTCGAAGGTCACGGAACTGTGGATGACCCCGCGCGACACCACCACCCCGCGCCACATCATCGTGCGCGGCGGAAACAACGGCGAGTTCTACTACGAGGGTAAGGCCACCAACGGCCTCCCCGACAGCGCCTACTTCGGCGAGGGGATGACCAGCTTCACCTTCTGGTTCGACACGTCCCGCGTCCTGGTCCTGCCCTCGACCGTGAAGGACATCAAGCTCGCGGAAGACATGGCTTCGGATCTCAAGGCGAACACCGAAATCTACGTCGCCGCCCCCAAGGGTTCGAAGGCGTGGACGCTCACCGAGGCGGCCATGAAGGAGGCTGGCTACAACATGGCGGCCCTCTTCGAGTACACCCGCCCGCAGGTTGCGGTGTCGGGCAACGGAATCAACGAGGCCGGCCCCGGGTACACGCTCACCAGCTCGGTGGGCACGCCGACGACCGTGAAGGTCTCCGCGCAGGGCGGCACCCTGGGTGGACGCCAGATGCGCGTGGTGCAGATCGGTGCCGACGGCACCGAAACGGTCCTCCAGGATTGGGCGTCGATGGAGGGCAGCTCGGACGAGAGTGCGTCCACCGACTCCTACACGTGGACCCCGGCCAGCGCTGACGTCTCCCTGCGCGTCGACGTGCGTCAGGACCCCCACGCCGTCACCTCGGTGGCTGTGACCCTCAAGGCCTCGTCTGATACGACGCCCGCCCAGGGTGCTTGGGCCTGGGGCGCTCGCGGCTGGTGGTACCGCTATGAGGACGGGACCTACCCGGCCGACACCACCCTCGCCATCGACGGGGCCACCTACCGCTTCGACGCGCGCGGCTACATGCGTACTGGCTGGGTCGAGGAACAGGGCTCCTGGTACTACCTGAAGACCGGAAGCGGCGCGATGGCCATGGGTCGGCTGCGCATCTTCTGGACCGGGTACACCTTCTCGGAGAAGGGACAGCTGATCAGCTAGATCGCCTCTGAGCCTGCCCCAGGCCCGCGAACCCAGCGTCACGCCGGGTTCGCGGGCCTGGGCGCCTGTCAAGGGCATGAGCACTAAAATTCCCAGGGTTTTTTCAGGTTGTCTTGTCGTTGTCGCAAGGTTCGCCCGATACGCTGAATGTCATCACAAGGGAATACGGCACGGACCACGAGGGTCCGGGACATGCCGACGAGACTTTTTCGAGGAGCCTTCTGGGAAAACTTGCACTGTGTTGATGGGATAGGCTGAGGGGTCGACCGCGAGGTCGGCCCCTCAGCCTATGCGCTGCCTTGCACAAAATGTCAGTGGGTGGACATGACGATGGTCTAGCGGACATGCATACTGCACAACTGGCAGAACTTACGCATAATGGGACGGCGCGCCACACGGTGCGCATCTCATCCTCACGTTGTCGATACGTAAGTGAGCCATTGATGTCCCATCACTCCACCCCGGCACTCGCCCTCGCCGCCGCCCTCGCCCTGACCGGCGTGAGCGTCCCGGCGCTCGCGGCGAGTCCCCAGCCGGGCGGTGTCCTCCCCGCTAACCCCGCCCAGGCCTCGTCCCCCGAGGCGCGCACGGGCACGCGCGTCGAGGACCCGCTCCTCTCCATTCGCCAGGCCGAGGCCGGGGGAGTGACCCTGCCAGACGCTGCCTCTGCGCAGGAGGCAGCCGACGACACCCCGACGACGACCATCGTCCAGCTCGAGGAGGCCGCGGTTGGCGGCTCCGCAACGGCCACGCGTGACGAGGTCAAGGCCCGCATTGCTTCGGCGGTTCAGGCGACCGTGCCCGGCGCACAGGTCACCACCGTGCGCGACTACACGAACGCGCTCGATGGCTTCGCCATCGAGGCTCCCGGTTCCGCCCTCTCCGCCATCCAGAAGGTCCAGGGTGTGAAGGTTGCGTTCATCGAGGGTGTGCACAAGCCGCTGGAAACCAGCGCGGATGGGGCGGGCGCACCCGTCCTCAAGAACGCCTCCTCCCTGGCGATGACGCACGCGGCCGAGGCTGCCCAGAAGGGCGATCGTCAGGTCATCGAGGTCATCGACTCCGGACTGCAGACCGACCACGACGCCTTCGCAGGCTCGATGGAGGGCGTCGACGTGCGCCTGAGCCAGGCCGACGTTCAGGCCTTCGCGAGCAAGCTGCCTCATGGGGCTTCCGGCACGTACGTCAGCAGCAAGATCCCCTTCGCCTACGACTACGCCGACAACGACGCTGACGTCGTTCCCCACTCCGAGAAGGACTTGTCCCACGGCACGCACGTTACCGCGATCGCGGCCGCCAACGCCGACGTCCTGCAGGGCACCGCGCCCCACGCGCAGATCGTCGTCGCCAAGGTGGCCTCCGACGCGGACGGGTCGATGCCCGATAGTGCCCTCCTGGCCGCCCTCGACGATGCTCTCGTTATCAAGCCCGACGTCATCAACCTCTCCCTCGGAGACGACGCGGGCATGAGCAGCGACGCTGGCAGCGTCTTCGCGGGCGTCTACGAAGCATTGACCAACGCGGGAATCACCGTCAACGCCGCTTCGGGCAACGCATTCTCCAACGCGTACGGCAACAACAGCGGCCAGAACAAGCCGTTCGCGACCGACCCCGACACGGGCACGCTCGGTGAACCCGCCTCCTACACGTCCACGCTAGCCGTCGCCTCGGTCGACAACCAGGAAGCCCTGTCCTACGTGACCCTGGAGGACCGAAAGATCGCCTACCGCGCCGCGCTCGACGGTCAGGGAGAGGCCGTGCGCGGCCTGCGTGACATCCCCGAGAAGAGCTACCGCGTCGTCGATGCCGGCGCGGGCGGCGGCGACGAGCTCGACAAGTACGCGGGCACCAACCGACTGAGCCTTGCTGACGCGATCGTCCTCGAAGACAAGGGCGGCACCGACACCCGGACGGGCACGGCGATGACCGACGAGCTCAAGGCCTCGTACCTGACAGGCTTCCCGTCAACGCCCGCGGCCCTCATGATCGCCGACACCGACGACTCGGCCACGCCCTACCAGTCGATCCTGGGCGCCACGACCTCGATGCCCACGGTGACCATCACCCACAAGGACGGCTTAGCGATCCGCGAGGCCCTGGCCGCCGGGGGCGGCGCGGACGTGTACCTGACCGTCACACACTCCGGTATCGTGCTGGCCTCGAACAACCCGACGGCCTCGGAGTTTTCGGCGTGGGGTGTGGCCCCCAACCTGACCCTCAAGCCCGAAGTCGCGGCCCCCGGCGGCGACATCATGTCCGCGTACCTCGGCAACGACTACCAGCGCCTGTCGGGCACCTCGATGGCCTCCCCGCAGGTCGCCGGTATCAGCGCGCTCGTACGCCAGCGCATTGCGGGTGACCCCGCCTTCTCCGGCATGAGCGCCAAGGAGAAGAACGCCGTCGTCACCAACCTCCTCATGGGCACCGCCCACCCGCTCATCGACGTCGAGCTGGGGGACGGCACCTACTACTCGCCGCGCAAGGTCGGTGCGGGCGGAGTCGACGCGGTCGCCGCCACCACCGCAACCGTCTACCCGACCGTCGTCGGAGCCGCCGATACCTCCCGACCCAAGGCCGACCTCGGCGATGGAACGAACGGCTGGACCTTCCAGGTGCGCCTGACCAACCTCTCCGACGCCGCCCACACCTACAAGCTCGGCGGACAGGCGCTCTCCGAAATGGTCGAGGAAGGCCTCTTCCTCGAACACTCGCAGAACTGGGCGGGCGCGGGCATCTCGCTGTCCTTCTCCGGTGACGTCCTGTCCGAGGCCGGGGACACCCAGCAGATCACAGTCCCCGCGACGTCGACCGCCACCGTGAGCGTCGCGGTGACCCCCGAGTCCGAGTTTGCGGCCTTCGCCTCGGCGAACACGCCGAAGGGAACCTTCATCGACGGTGCCGTGACCTTCACGAGCGAGGACGGGACGCCGAGCCTGACCGTCCCCTACCTGGGCTTCTACGGCTCCTGGGGCGCCCCGAACGTCTTCGACGGCAAGTGGTCGGATGACGAGACGACGCCCGTGCACGTCTACCGTTCCGCACTGGTCAACGCCCACTCGTCCATCCCGCTGGGCGCGCTCAACCCCCTGTCGGACAAGCAGGACTCGAACCTGGTCACCACGATCAACACGCAGCGCCTCATCGCCTCGCGCGCCAAGTGGGCGGGTGCCCCCGACAAGATCGCGCCGATGACCGGCATGCTGCGTTCCGTCCCCTCGATGACGCTCACCTACCGTAACTCCGCGGGTCAGTCCGTGCGCTCCTACACGATCAACCGCGTGCGCAAGTCTCTCTACGACCTCGAGACCGGCTGGACAAAACCGGGCGAGTTTTCCGGTGAGGAACCCTTCTTCGATGGGTTTGATGAATCCGGTCACGCGTTGCCCGACGGTCGCTACACCCTGACGATTGAGGCTGCGACGGACGGCCCGTCCTCGCAGACACAGCAGATGAGCTACGAGTTCACGCTGGATACGCAGGCCCCCGTTATCTCCAACCTGACGGTGAGCGGCGAGGGCGATGCCCGCACCGTATCCTTCGACGTCACTGACGCCTCACCCGTGGCTGGCATCGACTTCCACGAGGATGCCGACGGCGCGTGGTACTACCGCAAGCTCGTCGAAGACGACGGTGAGATCCTGGCCGACGGCACGCACCGCTACCACTTCGACGTGCCCGTCTCGGAGCTCACGAGCGCGTGGGCGAAGCAGGGGCGCACCGACGAGGCCCCGGCGACCCCCTACCTGTACGCCTGGGACTGGGGTGTCAACCCCGTGAAGCAGGAGGTTCGCCTCCAGGGTGACCCGGCGCCTGCTCCGACGCCGGCTCCCACACCCGATCCGACGCCCGCTCCCGCTCCTCAGAGTGGGGCGTGGATCAGTGATTCTGTTGGCTGGTGGTATCGCTACGCGGATGGGACCTATCCGGTGAGCCAGACGGTGCAGATCGGCAATTCGACGTATCGCTTCGGTGCGGATGGCTATATGCGTATTGGCTGGGTGAGTGAGGGCGGTTCGTGGTTCTACCATGACGCGTCGGGTGCTCAGGCGAGTGGTTGGGTGAAGGACGGTTCGTCCTGGTATTACCTGGATCCTGCGTCGGGTCGGATGGTGACCGGGTGGCTGCTCGATGGCCTCACCTGGTACTACCTGATGCCCGGTAGTGGCGCGATGGCGATTGGCTGGGTCAAGGACGGTTCCTCCTGGTACTTCATGGCTCCCAGTGGGGCACTCACCACCGGTTGGGTGCAGGACCGTGGTTCCTGGTATTACCTGAGCACCGACTCGGGAGCGATGTATACCGGCGGCCACTGGATCGGCTGGAAGTGGTACTACTTCGCCGAAAATGGCCAGTGGAACGGCTGATGCCTGACGCAACACGCTGAATGTGCGTGACACGGTGTGCGCCCCCGGTCTTCCGGGGGCGCACACTCGTTTTGCTTCCGATTGTCTGTAGGGTCAAAATCCCAGGATTTTCTCAGCTGCCCTTGCCGTTGCCGCAAGGTTGGCCTCTTACAGTAGGTGTCATCACAAGGGAATACGGCACGGGCCACACGGGCTCGGGTAATGCCGACGAGAGACATGTTGAGGAGCTTACTGGGAGTACTTGCACTGTGTTGATGGGATACGCCGAGGGGCCGACCGCCAGGTCGGCCCCTCGGCGTATCTGCATCTGGAGCGACTCGTGGGAACTGTGGGTTACGAGCGTTACGTGTTGGTGGTGGCTTCGTCGTCTGTGCAGCTGAGCGTGTGCGGTGGGTTTTGTGTGACGGGTCTGCGGTGCGGAGTGTGGTGAGGAGTTTGCGCTGCGGGCTGTGTTGGGCATGAAAAGCCGGGGCGCGCCAGGCATATCGCCCGACGCGCCCCGGCCTCGTCACTTAATGACGCTGAGGTTTACTCAGAGGCGCTCAAAACCAGCGTCCCACGCCGCGCGCACGGGGTTCGCGTCGGCGACCAGATGATCGAAACGCAGGTCTGCGATGTCGATAACCTCGCCGAGTGCGAAGCGAGCCTCGCGGGCGGGGGAGTGCTCGACGCGACGCCAGCCCGACGACAGCAGGTGCTTGCGGTCCACCACGTTATCCACGCAGATGACCAGCGGACGATTGAACCTCTCGCGGTAGGCGGCTGCCAGAGCGCGCAGCTCGTCGGCCTCCTCGGAGGACACCTCGCCCACGGACAGGGATGAGGTGTCCGAGCTCGCCTGCTCGTCGCCCGCGCCGTCGAGGATCAGGGAAACGACGTCCGTGTAGGAGGCAATGAGCTCCTCGGCCTCTTCGGGGGAAGCCGACAGGACCGCGTCCTCGAAGGAGGAACGCAGCTCGGACACGGAAGTGAAAGGACGGGACTCCCAGGCGCGCTCGACCGGCCACGTGTGCGAGGAGAACATCGAGGAGAAGGTGGCGACGAACTGGCCACGATCCATCGCGTTGACGTCGTCCAGGTTGATCTTCCTGCCGTTCACCACGGCCACGTCCGGCGAGGCGGGGCGTCCAATGTGGAAGAAGAGCAGGTTCAAGATGATGGCCGTCAGCGAGCCGATGGTGACGCCGGAACCGAAGATGATCTGCAGCCAGGAGGGCATGACCGTCACGATGCCGGGCTTCAGCGTCACGAGGAGGGCGAGGCCGATTGACGTAGAGACGATGACCGCGTTGCGATTGTCTCGTAGATCCACCTTCGAGAGGGTCTGGATACCAACAACCGCGACGTTCGCGAACATGGCCAGGGAGGCGCCGCCGATGACGGGCTGCGGAATCGCCGCGACGATGGCCGCCGCCTTGGGCAGCAGGCCGAGGATGATCATGAAGACACCCGCTGCGGTCACGACCCAGCGAGACTTCACGCGGGTCAGGCGCACTAGGCCGACGTTCTGCGCGAAGCAGGTGTAGGGGAAGGAGTTGAGGACGCCGCCCAGCAGGGTGGACAGGCCGTCGGCGCGCAGGGCGTTGGCGATGTCGCGCGGGGCGATGCGCTTGCCCACGACCTCGCCGGTGGCGAAGACGTCGCCGGTGGTCTCCACGGCGGTCACTGCCATGACGATGATCATGGCGATGATTGCCGTCAGCGAGAACTTCGGGATGCCGAAGTAGAAGGGTGTCGTAATGGCGACCCAGCTGGCCTCGCCGACGCCGGAGAAGTCGGTCTTGCCCATTGCGAAGGCAACGGCCGTCATGATCAGCAGTGCGAGGAGGACGGAGAGCGTTCCCATGAAGCCCTTGAAGAGGCGCTGAATGATGATGATGATCGCGATTGTGCCGAATGCGAGGCCGAGAGCCTCGTACGTCAACGCCGTCTTCGCTGCGTCGTCGGTAGCCTTGTCTGCCCAGGCGACAATGTCTCCGGCGGAGACGGACAGGAGGGTCGTGCCCATGACCGTTAGGAGGGTGCCTGTGACGATCGGCGGGAAGAAGCGTAGGAGCTTGGCAAAGAACGGGGCGACCAGGAAGACGATGAGGCCGACGGCGATGATGGAGCCGTACATGGTGGCCAGGCCGGTCCTCGGGTCGGCGCCGGCGGGCGTGGCCGCCGCGCCGATTGCGATGAGGGGCGAGACGGCGGTGAAGGTGACGCCCTGAATAAGGGGGAGCTTCACGCCGATGAATCGGCCGATGCCAGCCGACTGGATGATGGTGGCGATGCCACAGGTGAGCAGGTCTGCGTTGATGAGGTGGACCAGCGTGTGATTATCGAGTCCGAGTCCGGAAGCGATAACGAGCGGGACGACCACGGCGCCCGCGTAGAACGCGAGGACGTGCTGAATGCCTAGAATGGTGAGTTTCCCAAAGGGAGGAACTTGATCGATGGGATGGGGAGCGGACGAGGGGCTTGATGCCATCTGTGTCTCCTGGATCTTTATCCAAGTGTTGAAGGGACCCCTCCATTCTCTGTGATCGAGCAGCAGATTTTACGAGTTATTTAAAAAGTGTGGCGCGTTATATCTTGTGTCTGCTTGTCGTGGCTGGTGTGAGGTGGGCGCGTTGTTGGAAGCGGGTGCTGAAATGTCGGGCTTTGTCCATCCGCTGATGGCCGTGAAGGTGGCTGATTCAGGTGTCGTCTGTCGTTGGCCTTCTTCTCGCTTTGTGAACGATGAGGCGGGGAGTTGGGGATGATCGGACGTCCTCGGGAAGTGATCAACACTCGATGTTTGTCAGGTGTAATGAAAGGGGGATGTCCTCGGTTGTGGGAGGCTTCGCTGTTACTGGGAAACGTGCCGGTGGTGTCCCATTTGAACGCCGTGAAATTAAAACCAGTCGGCAAGTCTGAGTGATCTGATGCACAGAATTGACGGTTTTCGAGCAAAAAATCGAGAGCTTTTCGTGAAATCCGCGAAATATGGCCCTAAAGTCGGCGAAATCGTCGAAGATTTCGTAGTGTGTCATTCGTGGCCACGACAGTGGTAACCAAGAACGAACAGGAATGAGGTTTCTCAATGTCCGTGAACCGTACCGAGCTTGTCGCTCAGATTGCTGAACGCGCCGACCTGACCAAGGCGAAGGCCGACGAGGCCCTGGCCGCCTTCCAGGCCGTCCTCGTTGAGTCCCTGGCTAAGGGCGAGGCCGTTAAGGTCACCGGTCTGCTCTCGGTCGAGCGTGTTGAGCGCGCCGCCCGCACCGGCCGCAACCCCCGCACCGGCGAAGAGATCAAGATCCCCGCTGGCTATGGCGTCAAGCTCTCCGCTGGCTCTACCCTGAAGAAGGCCGTCTCCAAGTGACGCGCTGACGACAGCGAAGTGTGGGGCGCGACCGCGTGGTCGCGCCCCACACCTATGTCTGCGGCCGCGTCGCGGCCGCGGTGGGGCAGTGCGCCCCGATTCGTCGCTGGCAGCCGCAGGCGACGGATAGTGTCGCTTCCCTGCATGACGGTGCCCCCGGCCTGATGACTCAGGCCGGGGGCACCGCTTGGAGCTCGCATGAACGTATGTGTCAGGCGTCCACCTTTTCCTTCACGCTCAGCGTCAGGAGCGGGTGGTGGCAGGCGACGCGGTGCGTTTCATCCGTGAGCATGGGCTGCACCTTGCACTCCTCGCCAGCAAACGGGCAGCGCGGGCGGAAGCGGCAACCCTCAGGCGGGTTGACGGCGCTCGGCGGCTCGCCGGTGAGCTTGATGGCATTCTCGTCGTGCTTGAAGTCCGGGTCGGGAACGGGGATCGAGTCGATGAGCGCCTTCGTGTAGGGGTGCTTCGGGTTCTTGACGACCTCGGAAGCCGGGCCCTCCTCGACGATGCGGCCCAGGTACATGACGCCGATGCGGTCCGCCATGTACTGGACGACCGCGAGGTCGTGGCTGATGAACAGGTAGGACAGGCCCAGCTCGGCCTGCAGGTCCTTCATGAGGTTGAGGACCTGTGCCTGGACGGAGACATCGAGCGCGGAGACGGGCTCGTCCGCCACGATCAGGTCGGGAGCCAGGGTCAGCGAACGGGCGAAGCCGATGCGCTGGAGCTGTCCGCCTGAGAACTCGTGCGGGTAGCGATCGAGGATCTCCTCGGTCAGGCCCACCTGTTCGAGGATCTCAATGATACGCTCGGCGATCTGGCGAGCGTTGCCGGTCTTCTGGATGCTCATGGGCTCGGCCAGGATCTGGTCGATGCGCATGCGCGGGTCCATTGCTGCGTAGGAGTCCTGGAACATCATCTGCACGTCGCGGTGGATGCGCACTGCGTCGCGTCCCTTGAGCGTGGCCAGGTCGCGTCCATCGAGTTCGATGGCGCCGCCCGACGGGGGCTCGAGGCCGGCGATGAGGCGGCCCACGGTGGACTTACCGCAGCCGGACTCGCCGACGAGTCCGTAGGTCTCGCCCTTCTTGACCGTGATGGAGACGCGGTCGACGGCTGAAACGACGCCCTTCTCGCGCTTGAAGAAGCCGGACCCTGCCGAGTCGTACTCGCGCGAGGCCTCCTTGACGTCGAGCAGCACCTCGTGGGAGACCTGCGGAACGTCCGAGGCTACTCCTTCGGCACTGGTGGAATCCAGCTTGCCCTGGAGGACCGCGGGGGACTCGTCGCCCTCCTGAACCGGGTGGAAGCAGGAGAAGGTGTGGTTCTCGTCGCCGCTCAGGTCTGGGTAGCCCGCGCGGCACTCGTCGGTGGCCCACAGGCAGCGGGCCGCGAAGCGGCAGCCCACCGGCAGGTTGGTCAGCGACGGGGGAGCGCCGGGGATGGAGAAAAGCTTGGTGCCGGCCGCGAGGGCGCGCTCGGGCAGGGCTGCCATGAGGGAGCTCGTGTAGCGGTGCTTCGGCTCGGTGAACAGCGTCTTCGTCGGGGCGGTCTCAACGATGCGTCCGGCGTACATGACGGCAACGCGATCAGTGTGACCGGCCACAACACCCAGGTCATGGGTGATGAGGATGACGCCCATCTTGTACTCGTCGCGCAGCTCGTCGATGAGGTCGAGGATCTGCATCTGCGTCGTGACGTCCAGAGCCGTCGTGGGCTCGTCCGCGATGAGGATGCGCGGCTTGCACACGAGGGCCATGGCGATCATGACGCGCTGACGCATACCGCCCGAGAGCTGGTGCGGGTAGTTGTTGATAACCACCTCGGGACGAGGCATACCGACGCGCTTGAGGATCTCAACGGCGCGCTCGAGGGCTTCCCTCTTCGACAGGCCCTCGTGCACGCGCAGCGGCTCGCACACCTGAAGGCCGATCTTCATAGTCGGGTTCAGGGAGGTGAGCGGATCCTGGAAGATCATGCCGACCTTGGTGCCGCGCAGCTTGCGCTTCTCCTTGAGCGGTAGCTGGGTGAGGTCCTGTCCGTCGAGGATGATCGAGCCGGAGGAGACCTTGCCGCCCTGGGGAAGGAGCCCCATGAGAGACAGGGCGGTCATGGTCTTGCCGGAGCCGGATTCGCCCACGATGCCGAGGGTTTCACCGGGGTTCACGTGCAGGTCGACGCCGGAGAGGGCGCGGACCACGCCGGAACGGATCTCAATGTCGGTGTGCAGATCTTTGATCTGAAGGAGTGGAGTATTCATAGTTCAGTGCTCACCTCTTGCGCAGTCGAACTTCGAAGGCGTCACGCAGGCCGTCGCCGATGAAGTTGAACGACAGGACCAGGAGGATGATGAGGACGCCCGGCGGGTAGAGCAGCCACCAGTTGCCCGAGTAGACGTGCGACTGGCTGTTGGAGAGCATGGCTCCCCAGTCAGTGGCGGGAGGCTGCGCGCCCAGGCCGAGGAACGACAGGTAGGCGACGTAGAGGACTGCGTCGGCGACCTGGAAGGTTGCGTTGACGATGACGGTGCCGATCGTGTTGCGCACGATGTGCGTCCGAATGGCTCGGGGCATCGATCCGCCCATACCGCGCATCGCGACGACGTACTCGCGCGTGCGCAGGGATAGAGCCTCGCCTCGAATCAATCGGGATGTGCCCAGCCAGGACAGTGCCGACATGATGATGATGAGGACCGGGACGGTCGGGGGGATCATCGTGGCGATCAGCATGAAAAGGAACAGGACGGGCACGGACATGAGTGCGTCAACGATACGCATCATGACCGCATCGATCCAGCCGCCCACGAAGCCGGCGATCGCACCGTAGAGGGTGCCGATCGTGGTCGCGAAGATGCCTGCGAAGAGGCCGACGATGATCGAGGTCTGGCCACCCTTCATGAGGCGTCCGAGCTGGTCGTAGCCGACCATGTCGGTGCCGAGCGGGTGCTCGGCGGAGGGGGCCAGCGCCGAGTTCGACAGGTCGGTGTGGATCTGATCGGTCACATAGAACATGGGGCCGATGAACGAGAAGGCCATCAGGATGAGGATCAAGCACACGCCGAAGACGGCGAGCTTGTTTTCCATGAAGACCTGCAGGCCCTGAAGCTTCGTTGACTTCCGGGAGGTGCGCGCCTTCGCTGGTGCGCTCACGGGTGCGGTTGCTGTGGTCATTTGGCACGTCCTGCCAGTCGGATGCGGGGATCAGCGAGGGCGTAGAGGAAGTCTGCCAGGAGCGCGCCGATGACGGTTGCGAAGGAGACGATCAAGGCGACGCCGAGGAGAATCGGGTAGTCACGCCTGCCGGTCGCCTGGTAGTACAGGTAGCCCATGCCGTTGAAGTTGAAGAGCGTCTCGATGACCAGGGCGCCACAGAACATCGCGGGGATGTACAGGCCGATCATCGTGATGACGGGGAACATGGCGTTGCGCAGGGTGTGGACGAAGACAACGCGGAACTCCGACAGGCCCTTCGCGCGGGCGGTGCGCACGTACTGCTCGTTGAGGTTGTCCACCATGGAGGAGCGCACGTAGCGCGCGTAGGCGGCGATCGTTCCAATCGAGAGGGCGCACACGGGCAGAATCAAGTGATCCCACTGCTCCCACATGACCGCGAGATCCTCGCCTTGCGGCGCATCGTTGGGCAGGATCGGCCACACCTGGGAGAAGAGGACGATCAGGAGAAGGCCCGCGAAGAAGATGGGGGTCGAGTAGGCGAGCAGACACGCGATCGTGACCACGTAGTCGGGCGCTTTGTTTCTTTTCACTGCCTGCCACACGCCGAGGGGAATCGCGACGATGAGGGCAAGGATGGTGGACAGGAGGGACAGGAAGATGGTGCGCGGCAGGCGGGCGGCCAGCAGGTCGTTCACGGACTGGT
>CALHZX010000062.1 GCA_938040725.1 uncultured Actinomyces sp.
CGCCGACCTCGAGGAGGCGCAGCACGTCGGCCACCGTGTTGATGGTCCACACGTGGACGGCCAGGCCCAGGGTGTGGGCGGTGGCCACGAAGCGCTCGTCGACGACGCGGATGGGTCCCTGATGCATGGGGACCTGGGCGGCGATGGCGCCCTGGCGAGGGCCGGGCACGTGCCACCAGGCGGGGTTCGTGGCGCTCTTCGCGGCACCCACGAGGCGAACGACGGCCTCGGTACCTAAAGACGTTGCGACCGCGCGGGCCGGGTCCGCAGCCGCAGTATCACGCACGGCGCGCAGGCGCGGCTCGGAGAAGGAAGCAACCAGCACACGGTTAGCCGCGCCGTGGTCGGCGATGACATCGAGGAGAGGGCCTTCAACGCCCGGCTCCTTCGCGTCGATGTTGACGTACATATCCGGGAAGGCCTCGAGAACCTGAGCGAGCAGCGGCATCTGCTCCCCGGAGTCGCGGTGGCGCAGCTTGGACAGCTCGCGCCACGTCATCTGAGCGATCGCGCCGGTGCCGTCGTAGCAGCGGTCCACGGTCTCGTCGTGACAGAGGACGACCTTGCCGTCGGCGGTGACGTGGGCGTCGGTCTCCACGTGACGGATCCCGGCCTCGTACACGTGAGCGAAGGCGCTCATCGTGTTCTCGGGGGCCTCCTCGCTGCCGCCGCGGTGGGCGAAAACGATGGGTCCCTGACGCATGGTGACGGGCATCATGAGCAAGACTCCTGTCCGAGATAAACAGCTTTGTTTGTCTGCATCCACGCGTCCGGATCCACCGGGGTGTTCGAGGAGTCGTGGATTTCGAAGTGCAGGTGGGGGCCCGTGGACCAGCCGTTGTTGCCGACCGCGCCGATGACCTGCCCGGCAGTCACGGTGTCGCCGACCTTGACCTTAATTTTGTTCATGTATTGGTGCAGGTAGGCGGAGTGGAAGACGGTGCCGTCGGACTTCGTGTGCTTGATCTGCACGTAGGCGCCCGAGCGCGAGTTCTCCGCGACCTCTTCGACGACGCCGCCGTACACGGCCGTGATGGGCGTGTCGAGCGGGGCGGCCATGTCGATACCCTCGTGGGCCAGGAGCTGGCCGGAGACGGGCGAAATACGCATCGTGAAGGGCGAAGTGATCGTGTAGGTCCCCTCCGGCAGCGGCCAGTAGATCGTGTCGGCGACGACGCGCACGTTGCGGTTGCCGTCCGCGCCGTTGCCCGACGCGCAACCGGTGATGGATACGGGGGCCTTCGCCTTGGCGCGCGAGTTCGCGGTGAGGGTGCCATCCAGGGCGGTGGCCTGGGGCAGTGCGGAGGACACGGCCCAGCTGGGCCCGCCCACCGAGGCGCCGAAGGCACGCGCGGGCACGGTCAAAGACGAGTCGGAGCCGACGCGTCCCGTCATGGGCACCGCGATCGTCGTGCCCGCCAGACCCAGGACGAGGAGGGCGCGCAGCACGTAGCCCACGGGGTGGACGTCTCGGCGTCGGCCAGGAGACAATGCCGGGGCCTCGCTCCCGGGTTCGGCCTCGCTCCCGGGTTCGGCCTGGCTTTCGGGAGCGGCCACGGGCGAGGCCAGGGCTGCCTCGTCGGGTGCGGCATCGTGACGCGTGACCGCGGCGCGAGGGGGCGGGGGTGCAGCGGGATCCAGGTCGAGCGGAATCGCCGCGGTGATCGGGAGCTCCTGGGAGTCCTCGCCGTTCTCGGAGCGCGCGGCGCGCAGCTGCGACCGCTTCGGCAGCGGGCATTCGATGTCGCTCACGCTCTCCCCCTCATCTGTGTTCGTCACTTGCGGGCCTCGATCTAATGTACCTTGCTGATCGCGCCGCGTCATGGGCGCTGGAGCGCATCTCGGACTTCGCCGACGAGCAGCTCCAGGATGTCTTCGAGGAAGAGGATGCCGACGACGGCGCCCGCGTCGCGCACGAGGGCGCAGTGGACGCCAGTGCGCTGCATGTGGCGCAGCGCATCCTCGACCTGGTCGCCGGAGGACACAGCCTCGAGGCGACGGATGCGCCAGGGCGTGATCGGCTGCTCGCGTTCCTCCCCGGTGGCATACAGGACGTCTTTGAGGTGCACGTAGCCGACGATGGAGCCGTCGTCCCCAGCGATCGGAAAGCGCGAGAAGCCCGTGTGGGCGACCTGTTCCTCGACGTCGGCGGGGGTAACCCCTTCGGGCAGGACGACGAGCTTGTCGAGGGGAACCATCGCGGTCCCAGCGGTTTCCTCGGAGAACTCCAGGGTGCCGCTGAGCAGACCCAGCTCATCCGTCAGCACGCCTTCAGCCTGCGAAGCGACGACGATCGAGGCCACCTCCTCAACCGTGTAGGTGGCCGAAATTTCCGAGCGCGGCTCGTAGCCCGCCAAGCGCACGAACCAGTTCGCGAAGTGATCCATGGCCTCGATAATCGGACGCAGGACGTGGCCCAAGCGCACGAGGAAGGGGGCAAGGACCAGCAGCATCCGCACGGGGGCGGCGATCGAGACGTTCTTGGGGACCATCTCGCCGAACACGACGTGGCAGAAGAGAACGATGACGAGGGCAGCCGCAAATCCGACGACGTGGCTGGTTGCCTCAGGCGCGCCCAGGCGCTCAAGCGGCGACTCGACGAGGTGCGTGATCGCGGGCTCCGCGACGACGCCCAGGGTCGTGGACGCGACCGTCACACCCAGCTGACAGATCGCCAGCATGAGGGAGACGTGCTGCAGCGCGTACAGGGCTGCGGCCGAGCCGCGCGCGCCCTCATCCGCGAGAGGCTCAACCTGCGAGCGGCGCGTCGAGGTGACGGCGAACTCGCCGGCGACGAAAAACGCGTTGACGGCCAGCAGGGCCACGGTGATAGCGAGACCAACTCCCACGCTCACAGCGACACCTCCTCGTCGTCGGCCTCGGGGGCAGGCGTGATCGCCACCTGGGCGACGCGCCTGCCCTGCATCTGCGTGACCTCGATGCCTATGCCGTCCACGCTCACGCGCGATCCGACGACCGGGATCTCGCCCAGCTCGTTCATGACGAGACCGCCGATCGTGTCGTAGGGGCCATCCTCGGGCAGGTTGATGTCCGTGCGGCGCGCGAGCTCGTCGGGGCGCAGCGTGCCGGGCACAAGGAACGTCCCGTCGGGGCGCGGGCGAATGCCGAGGCGACGCTGGTCGTGCTCGTCGGAGACCTCGCCGACGATCTCCTCGACGACGTCCTCGAGGGTGACGATGCCGGAAACGCCGCCGTACTCGTCGACGACGACGGCCATCTGCAGGCCCTCATCGCGCAGCTGGACCATGAGGGGTCCGATCGGCGCTGTCTCGGGAACCGAGGGCGCGTCGGTCATGAGAGACGAGGAAATGACGGGAACCTCGGCGCGACGATCGGCGGGCACGGCGACGGCGCGGCGCAGGGAGACCAGGCCGAGGATGTCATCGGAGTCGTCCCCGATCACCGGGAACCGGGAGTGGCCGGTTTCGTGGGCCAGGTCCAGCACATCCTGGGCACTGTCGCACTCGCTGAGGGTATGCAGGCGGCCGCGGTCGGTCATGACGTCGGCGGCGCTGAGGGTGGACATGCGGATCGTGTTGACGAAGAGGTCGGCCGTGGACGTGTCGAAGGTCCCTTCTTCGACGGAGTGCTCGACGAGGGCTGCCAGCTCAGAGGCGGAGCGCGCCGAGGAGATCTCTTCCTGGGGCTCGATGCCCATGCGGGCGAGCACCCAGTTCGCGGTGCCGCCCAGCACCCAGATGAGGGGGCGGGCGATGACGGTGAAGACCATCTGGAAGGGGACGACGCGCACGGCGGTCGCCAGGGGGTGGGCCAGGGCGAGGTTCTTGGGAACGAGCTCACCGAAGAGCATCGAGAAGACGTTGATGAACGCGGCGGCCACGAATGCCGCGATGCCTGTCGCAAGCCCCCACGCGAGGCCGACCGATCCGAGCAGGTCTTCCAACAGCTCCGCTAGGGCGCTCTGCGTCGTGTAGCCGAGCAGAATCGTGGTCAGCGTGATACCCACCTGGGCCCCCGACAGCTGCGTGGACAGGCTACGGGTAGCGCGCAGGACGGAGGCGGCCCCTCGGTCCCCTTCCTCGGCCTTCTTGTCAAGAACGGCCTGGTCGACCGCAACGAGCGAGAACTCGGCGGAGACGAAGACGAAGGTGCCTGCGGTCAGGACGATGCCGAGCAGAAGCATGAGGGCGGTCGTCATCGCGTGGCCCCCTCGACGAGGCCGGGGTGCCTCGCGGGTACGCGCGCAGAAGAGGGGTGAGAAAGAGCGGCGATAAAGCCGGCAGTGTCGCAGTCCATGATGGTTACAGTTTAGCGGTCCAGACCGTCTCTCCCCGCGCGCATTTCCACACACCGCGAGGCATGTGCCAACAATCATTCTTCAACGGACCAAAGGCCCTTGAAGTACACGCCAAAGGTGTACCAGGTTTCGTGAAGACGATCACGCGGCGGTAGAATTGAGGAGGTATGGCCGCGCAGGATTTTGCCCATGCGCGCAGCGCGACACTTACGGAGGAATACGTGCACACTCCCACCGCTTCCCAGCCCGATCCGCAGTGGTACATCGCGAAGATGCGAGACCTCTACGAGCGCGATCCACAGCTCCTGGATCCCTCCTGGCGTGCTTATTTCTCCACCGAGTCCGCTCCCCCGCAGCTGCGCGCCAAGCGTCCCGACATCCCCGAGGGCACCGCCTCGACGCCGGAGCCAGCCCCGGCCTCGTCTGTCAATGCCGCACCCCCAGTTGACCACATCGCCCCCGTCTCGGTCACCCCGCCGACCCTCGACATCGAAGAGGACGGGCCCGAGGCGGCCGCCACCGAACACGCTCCCATCGTCTCCGTGACGCGTTCCGACCTGCCGCCCGCCCCGCCCGCCGCCGTCGCCGAGGCCACCAGCCCCTACACGCGCCAGCAGCACGGGCGCGCGGCCTTCACGCTCTTCCAGGGTGCCCCCTCGCACGACGAGCTGCACATCCTCAAGTCCGCGGCGCGCGCGACCGCCAAGCACATGGAGGCGTCACTCTCCATCCCCACGGCCACCTCCCAGCGCCAGATCCCGGCCAAGCTCCTCATTGAAAACCGCGCCCTCATCAACGCGCACCTGGCGCGTACCGTCGGCGGCAAGGTCTCTTTCACGCACCTCATCGGCTACGCCCTGGTGGAGGCGCTGTGCGAGATGCCCGACCTCAACGTGCGCTACACGATTGAGGGCGGCAAGCCCGCCGTCGAGCAGCTCGCGCACATTGGCTTCGGCCTGGCCATCGACGTGGCAGACGCGCAAGGCAACCACTCCCTGAAGGTCCCCGTCATCCACGACGCAGACACGCTCACCTTCGCCGAGTTCGTCGACGCCTACCAGGACCTCGTTGCGCGCGCCCGCACGGCGACTCTGACGACCGCCGACTTCCAGGGCGCATCCGTCACGCTGACCAACCCGGGCACGCTCGGCACCACCACCTCCGTGCCGCGCCTCATGGTCGGCCAGGGCCTCATCATCGGCGTCGGCGCCACCGACTACCCGGCGGAATTCCGGGGTGTCTCCCCCAAGCGCCTGGCCGCCCTCGGCATCGGCAAGACGATGTTCTTCTCCTCCACCTACGACCACCGCATCATCCAGGGCGCGGCATCGGGCCGCCTCCTGGCCCTCGTGGACGCCAAGCTCTCGGGACGCGACGGCTTCTACGAGCGCGTCTTCACCTCGATGCACGTGCCCGCGCGCCCCTACGCGTGGGAAGCGGACTACGACTACGACCCGAACCGCGAAAAGGGCAAGCCCGCGCGCATCGCGGAGCTCATCCATGCCTACCGTTCGCGCGGCCACCTCGCCGCCGACACCGACCCGCTGGCCTACCGCGTACGCCGCCACCCCGACCTCGCCATTTCTTCCTACGGCCTGAGCGTGTGGGACCTGGATCGCCCCTTCCCCACGGGAGGTTTCGGCGGCTGTGACCAGATGCTGCTGCGCGACATCCTCACGCGCCTGCACGACACCTACACGCGCACGGTCGGCATCGAATACATGCACATCCAGGATCCCGAACAGCGCGCCTGGGTCCAGAAGCGTATTGAGCGCCCCTACGAGGCCCCCTCCCCCGAGGAGCAGCGCCACATCCTGGGCACCCTCATCCGCGCCGAGGCCTTCGAGGAGTTCCTGCAGACCAAGTTCATGGGGCAGAAGCGCTTCTCGCTGGAGGGCGGCGAGTCCCTGATCCCATTGCTCGACCACATCCTGGCCGACTCGGCGCGCGCCGGCATCCACGAGGTCGCCATCGGCATGGCGCACCGCGGCCGCCTCAACGTGCTGTCCAACATCGCGGGCAAGTCATACGCGCAGATCTTCGACGAGTTCGAGGGCAACTACATGCCCAACTCCGTCCAAGGCTCCGGCGACGTCAAGTACCACCTGGGCACGTGGGGCGTGTACTCCCTCGACGACGGCCTCGCCACCAAGGTCTACATGGCTGCCAACCCCTCGCACCTGGAGGCCGCCGACGGCGTCCTGGAGGGCATCGTTCGCGCCAAGCAGGAGCACCTGGGTGACCCGGACCTGCCGATCATCCCGATCCTCATCCACGGCGATGCGGCCTTCATCGGCCAGGGCGTCGTCCAGGAGACCTTCAACCTGTCCCAGCTTGAGGGCTACAAGACCGGCGGCACGATCCACATCATCGTCAACAACCAGATCGGCT
>CALHZX010000063.1 GCA_938040725.1 uncultured Actinomyces sp.
GACCCCGCGCGCGGAGCGTGAGAGCGCGAGGCGGCCACGGCCTCGTCGATGACGAGGTCACCCAGGCGCCCCAGCAGTACCTCGCGGTCCGCCGCCAGCGTCAGCCCGTAGAGGGTCACGCGCTCGCGGACCATCGCCGCGCCCTTCGCGACCGACCAGAACGGTTCCGAATACGAGCGCTTGAGCAGGCCGCGCGCTGCCGGCTCCACCCACTCCGGGCGGATGCGGGCCACCGTGCGCGCGAACAGGCGCGAGGTCTCCACGAGCTCCGCGGTCATCACCCAGGCGGGGTGCCCGCTCACGCCCGAGCCCGGCCAGATCGTGAAGTGCGTGCCGCGCGCGCCCTCGTAGTCGCGCTTCGTCTCATCCCACGACCCCAGGTAGGACAGCAGGCCGACCAGCAGCGAGCGGTGCACCTGGTCCGCGTCCACGCTCGCCGTGCCCTGCCCGTAGTCCAGGACCGCGCGAACGGCCGCGTCCTGCGCGCCGCCGAAGCGGGCGGCCTCCACGACGTCGCCCGTCGATGGCTCGCCCACCGGCCCCACGCCGATTCCGAGCGCGCGGGCCATCTGGCGCAGCTGGCCGACCACGTCGCGCCACTCGCGCCAGCGCAAGTAGTGGAAGAACTCCGCGCGGCACAAGCGCCGGAACGCCGAACCCGACAGGTCGCGTGCCTGCACCGCCAGGTAGCGCCACAGGTTCAGGTAGGTGATGAAGTCCGAATGCGGGTCCGCCAGGCGCGCGTGCGACGCGTCCGCCGTGCCCTGGTGCTCGGCCGGGCGCTCGCGCACGTCCTGGATCGACAGCGCCGCCACGATGACGAGCACCTCCGAGGCGCAGCCCAGGCGCTCGGCCTCCAGCAGCATGCGCCCCAGGCGCGGGTCGATCGGCAGGCGCGCCAGGTCCCGGCCGATGCCGGTGAGCCGGTACTGGGACGAGGCCGGGGTTGCGTCCTCGGCCCCGCTGTCCTGCGCGAGCGCGCCGATCTCCACGAGGAGGGCCACGCCGTCGCGGACCGCTCGCCGATCCGGGGCATCCAGGAACGGGAAGTCCTCGACCGCGCCCAGGCCCAGGGACGCCATCTGCAAAATGACGCTGGCCAGCGACGTGCGCAGGATCTCGGGCTCCGTGAAACGCGGGCGTGAAACATAGTCAGCCTGCGAGAACAGGCGAATCGCCACGCCTTCGGCGACGCGGCCGCATCGGCCCGCGCGTTGGTTCGCGCTGGCCTGGCTGATCGGCTCGATCGGCAGGCGCTGCACTTTCGTCTTGTTGGAATAGCGGGAAATGCGCGCCAAACCCGGGTCGATCACGTAGCGGATGCCCGGCACCGTCAGCGACGTCTCCGCGACGTTCGTCGCCAGGACCACGCGGCGCAGGCGGTGCGGCTCGAACACGCGATGCTGCTCGGCCGCCGTCAGCCGCGCGTACAGCGGCAGGATTTCGATGTCCCCGGGGCGAGAGCCCTTGTCGTCTCCCGCGCGCCGGTCTCGGCCCTTCAAATGATCGAGGAGGGCCGCCTCCGTGTCGCGGATATCGCGCTCGCCGGGCAGGAAGACCAGGATGTCGCCGTCGCCCTCCGCGCTTAGCTCGTCCACCGCCAGGCAGATCGCGGTCTCCACGTCGATGTCCTCGCCCATGCCGTAGCCCAGCGTGGCCAGCTCGTCGTCCGGGTCCTCCAGGACCAGCTGCATGGGGCCGGACTCGGTGACCTCGGTGGTCTCGACGGTCTCGACGGGATCGTCCGCCTGCGCGGGCGAGGCCTCGGACGTGTACGACGAGGGCGTCGTCGGGCCGAGCGGACGGTAGCGGATCTCCACCGGGTACGTGCGCCCCGACACCTCGATGACCGGCGCGGGCTCAATGAGGCGACCCGAGCCGGGCGTGCCCTCCCACGTGCCGAAATGGCGCGCGAAACGATCCGAGTCGATCGTCGCGGACGTGATGATGACCTTCAGGTCCGGGCGCGCGGGCAGCAGGCGCGCCACGTAGCCCAGGATGAAGTCGATGTTCAGGCTGCGTTCGTGGGCCTCGTCGATGATGAGCGTGTCGTAGCGGCGCAGCATCGGATCCGACTGGATCTCCGCCAGCAAGATGCCGTCCGTCATCAGCTTGACGAGGGTTGTGGGGCCGACCTCGTCCGTGAAACGCACCTGGTAGCCGACCACCTGGCCGCTCTCGCGGCCCACGGTCTGGCCGAGCTCGTCGGCGATGCGATCCGCGACGGAGCGCGCCGCGAGCCTGCGCGGCTGGGTGTGCCCGATCATGCCGGCGACGCCGCGGCCCAGCTGCATGCAGATTTTCGGCAGCTGCGTCGTCTTACCCGAGCCCGTCTCGCCCGACACGATGACCACCTGGTGGTCGCGGATGGCGCGTGCGATCTCGTCGCGCCGGGCGCTCACCGGCAGATCGGGGAAGGAGATGACCGGGATCGCGGCTGCGCGCTCGGCTAGCTGCTCCGGGGTGAAGGGCTTGAAGGGGCGCGCGTGCGCGCGCTGGGGGCGGCGGCCCTCGCGGCCCCTGTTGTCTCGGCCTGCCTGGCCTCGTCCCTCTTGCCCTGCCTGGCCTCGGCCCTTGTGGCCTCGGCGGCGCCCGCCGTCGCGCCCGTCGGCGGGGCGACCCGCGTTGCGAGAACGAGAGCCGCGCGCGTTGGGCTCGGACGGAGGTGTGGGGCGAGAGTCAGGCATGATAGCGCCAGTCTAGTCGCTGGCCAGAAGCGGACGCCGCTCGGCACTCGGTGGCGTGGACACGCTGGAAGGGGCTCAGACCCCAAAAGTCGCATGCAATTCCCTTGGGTCAGTTTTTGAGTGTGGCTTAAATCCGCATGATTTCAACGGTCTGATTTCAAACGTTGAAGTAGGTGCGAGGGAATTGCATGCGACAGTTTTGGGTAACTGTTGGGTGTGGTGCGGGTGAGGGTGTGACGAGTCTAGGCTGCCGTCAGGCGGAGGCCTCGCCCTGCAGGTCCTCGTCGAAGCGAGTCACGGGAGGCTCCAGACGCAGATCGACGAGGTCACGCGCCAGCTGGTCGATCTCCTCGCCCTGATACAACGTCGACCTCCACGAGGCCGGGATGGCCTCGATCCCATAGAACGCGCCGCCCAGCTGCCCGTAGATCGCGGCGTTCGTGTCCGAGTCACCGCCCATGTTGGCGATCGCCAGGGTCGCATCCTTGAAGGACGGGAAATCCAGGAGGCCGTGCACCGCCAGGCGCAGGCCGTTGACGATGTAGCCGTTGGTTTCAGCCTCCCACGAGGCGCGCACCTGCGGATCCGGGCTGATCACCCGCGCGGCCATCTCGTCGAACGCCGCACCCGTCGATGCCCACGACACGTCCATGAGCTGCTCCGGGGACCACCCCAGCAGGGCACCCACCAGCAGGGCGGCGAACACCTCGGTGGCGGCCTCGGCCTCGACCGAGAAGTGCGTGTCGCGTGCGCTCAAGCGAGCGGTCGCGACCACCTCGCGCGGGGAACGCGAGCGGAAACCCGCGATCACCATGGGCGCCAGGCGCATAATCGCGCCGTTACCGGCGCTGTTCGTGCGCTCGGCGGTCACCGGCACGCGCCGTTTATGCTGATAATCGAACAGCGCGGCTCGCACCTGGCCACCGATGTCGAAACACCTGTCCGTCGACGAACGATAGCCCTTCGAAAACCAACGCTGATAGCGCTCCATCACGTCGAACGAGTCGTAGCGGCCCTGCGCCAGCAGGGAATCCGCGATGCACAGCGCCATCGATGTGTCATCCGTCCACTGCCCGGGCTTCAGCAGGAACGGGCCGCCGCCCACCATGTCCGTAATCGGCTCGAAAGAACCCGCCGGCTGGAATTCGTTCGTGGTGCCCACCGCGTCGCCGACCGCCAGGCCCACCAGCGCGCCGCGCGCCCGAGAAAGAAAAGTCGTCATGCCCCCAGTGTTGCATACCGGGTGCAGATGTGAGTCCACGCCCGCGGCACCGCACCTGCCCGAGGTCAGGGGGATGCGCGGGTCAGCCCCGGCCTCGTCTCCCGAGACCTCCCCGGTCTCGTCCCGGCAGAGACGTCAGGAAACCGAGGTGCCGAACAGCAATCCCAGCAGGTAGGTGACGCCCGCCGCGCCGTAGCCCACGAGGAGCTGACGCAGCGCCCGAGGCGTCGGGGCCTGACCCGAGAGGATGCCGACCACGCCGCCCGTAAACAGCAGGGCGACGCCGACGATCGCGGCAGCGACGGCGATCGCAGCCATGCCCGTCAGGCCCAGAATGTAGGGGATCAACGGGAAGAACGCGCCCGTCGCAAAGAAACAGAACGAGGACAGGGCCGCCTTCGTGGGCGTGCCCACCTGATCGCCCGCGCCATCCGACTCGGGGGTGCCTCCCAGGGCCGCGCGCAGCGCGATCGCGCCGGACTCGCCGGTCGCAGGCTTGGCGAGGCGCGCAAAAACCTGCTTCGCGTGCCGCTCAGCCTCCTCCTCGCTCTCGCCGCGCGCACGGAACACGAGGGCCAGCTCGTTCGCGTCCACGTCCAGGTCCGTCACCGCCTGGTGCGCGTCCGGATCGGGGATCGAGGCGTCGAGGAGCTCCCGCTGACTGCGCACACTCACCCACTCGCCGGCGCCCATCGACAGGGCACCCGCGAGCAGGCCCGACACGCCCGTCAACAGAACGGCGTGTGGTTCCATGCCCGAGGCGGCGACACCCAGCACGAGGGCCAAGTTCGACACGAGGCCGTCATTCGCCCCGAAGACCGCAGCGCGGAACGTGCCCGCCAGCGTCTCACGGGACTTCGCCGCCAGCGAGCGGATGACCTCGGCGTGGATCTGCTCGTCAGCCTGCATGTGCGTCGGCACATCATCATCCACATCGCGCGCGGAACGCTGCTCCGCGCGCTGAGCCATCGCCAGAATGAAAATCGTGCCAAAAAGATGCGCGAGGACCGACGCGGCGCGCGTGCGCAACGGCGGCTTCGGCGCGGGCAGGGCGTGCTCGCCTAGGCGCGCCAGCCAATACTCTTCGTGGCGGCGCTCCGCCTCCTCAAGCTGCAAGAGGACAGCGCGCTCCTCGCCCGTCCGACGCTCCGAAAGATCGCGGTACGTGCGAGCCTCCATGCGCTCTTCCGCTAGGTGCTTGCGCCAGCGCTTAATCTGCTCGCGCGACGGCTCCTGGTCGCTGGTCCGCTGGTCCGCGTTCACGGCCTCGTGACTTATCGCTCTCAACGCTGCGTCGCCTGCGCGTCAACCATCGTCGGCGTGGCGGACTTGGTGGAGGGCTGCGTGGCGGGGGCGCCGAAGAGGCGTTCCTTCACGGCGTCGGCGACCTTATCGGTCACCTGCTCGCCGCCCGCACGCACGAGGTCGGACATCTTCTGTCCCGCCGCGTCCAAGGGACGGGCGACGACCGGGAAACGGCGCAGCTTCGAGGCATTCTCGCGGATCTGCTCGTAGCGCTCGCGGCCCGCGCGCGTGCCCAGGACGTATCCGATGCCGAGTCCGATGAGGATTCCGGTCTTGGTTCCCATGAATGTCCTTCTCTCGCTGCAAGTTGTGGGCGTCGCATTGGCGCGGGCGGTTGCTCATCCTCGTGGGCGCGCTTCCCACCGGCGCATATGCATCCCATCTTAATGGTGCCGCGTCCCCCGGCGCATGATCCTCGACCTGAGCGGGGATTTTTCTCGGCCGTATCTCACCCGGTGTGTCTTCTTGTCACATTTGCGCACAGTATGGTCGCCCCTTCACGCCGAGGGCTTGAAAGCGCTATGTTTGATACGTGAGCCAGATAACGATTGAGACGCCCCGGGGAGTGTCCCTGTCCGGGACATTCACACGTCCTGTGGACTGCCGCGATGCTGCGGTGATCTTTTCTCACACCTTTTTTTCGGATCGTCACGGATCAGGCATGTTCGACGCACTAGGTCGCACACTGCGCGGCGCCGGATATGCGACACTCGCGTTCGACTACTCCGGACACGGTGCCTCGGGAGACGAGATCATCACCTTCGATCCGCTCATCGAAGACTTCCGCTCCGCCTCCGGGTGGCTCGCCGACCAGGGCTTCGCGCGCCAAATCTGCATTGGCCACGAGTTCGGTGCCACCGTCGCACTGCGCTCCCGCCCACCCGCCGTACAGACATACGTGCTGGTCTCCCCGGTCCTCGGCCCCCTGTCCTACGACTGGGACCTCGTGTTCTCCGACGTGCAGCTCTCCGACCTCGAGCACCACGGCGCCACCACGGTCCCCGACGACTCCGCGTCAGTGCGCCAACAGTTCACCATCTCCAAGCGCACCCTCGCCGACATGTCCATGGTCTCCGGCGAGAAAGCGCTGCGTGGCCTGAGCGGCCCAGTGCTTATCACGCACGACTCCTTCGACGAGGAAACCGGCCTGCTCGATCGCACACGCGAAGTCTTCCACCTGCTGCCCGACGGCTCCCTCGTCGAGATGACCGCCTTGCCTGACGGTATTGCAGGCGAATACACGCCGATCGACGGTGTTCCCGTCATTGACGAGGCCGTGGACCGTGCACTGGCCGCCTCCGGTGCCGCGCACCTGCCCGCGCTGACGGACGTGGCCGCCAAGTGGGCGCGTCGCTGGGTGCCTGTCAGTCGCTAGCTGCCGCCCCGCGTCGGCTCGTTGTCCCGCCAGGTCCCGCCGCCGCCCCAGCAGTTTCGCAGGTAATTCCCTTGCGACCCTTGCGACTATTTCAAACATTGAATTCAGATCGTTGGAATTGCAACGTTTCTAGGCTTTATTGAAATTTCATGTAATCGAATTGCATGCGGAATTGGGGGAGGTGTGTGTTGATGGGGTGAGGCGGGGTGTTGGTGCGTGACTTTCTTCTCCCTGCTTGGTCTGTTTGTAGCCCGAGCGTGACAAAATTCGCCCAGCACGCGAAAAACGGCCCAAAATAGCCGTTTTATGGCGTGCCGGGAGAGTTTTGTACCGGTTTTGCCTACGAGGGCTGCGTGCCGGGAGAGTTTTGTACCGGTTGGGGGTGCCGGGGGTGCCCAGCACCCCCGCAACCTACCAGCCGCGCACCAGCTCCACGAGAGAAGGGGATGCTAGCCACTGCCTCGTGCCGAAGGAGGACACCGACACCGCGGCCACGGCCGACGCGAAGCGGATGAGGTGCTCCGGATCCGCGTCCCCGCCTCGCTCGATCGCCCACGTGAAAGCCCCGTGGAAAGCGTCGCCCGCCCCCAGCGTCGACGCGTCCGGGACGGCATCAACGGGAACCTCGCCGCTGTCGCCATCCCACCAGTACTGCACCGAGCGATCTCCGCGCGTGCGCACCGTGCGCGTGATGCCGAAGCCCCGCAGGAACTCGGCGACCTGTACCCCATCAGGGCGCGCCATGAGAGGCGGCGCGAAATCTTCCGACACGACCGCAATGTCGACGAAGCCCAGCAGGGGAGTGAGCCAATCCTTCCACGAGCCGCCGTCCAGGATACGCGGGTGCGGCGGGCGCGCCTCGAGGGCAGCGAACGGGTCATCCTCGTCAACGTCGGGAACGCCCAGCGTGAGGGCTGTGTGCGCGAGCGCCGGGTTGTGTCCGTCGATGAGGACCGTGCCGACGCACTCGGGCAGCTCGGCCGCAACGCGCCCCGCATCCGCGTCAAGCCGCGCGTTCGTGGAGGCCACCATGCGACCGCTTGGGTGCTCGATGATCGAGGACACGGCGGGTTCGCGCGTCGCGTGGGACGAGGCCGGGGCTGCGTTGCGCTGCCCGGGCTCAGTGGGGTGTTGTCCCGCCTCAGTTGGCGAGGAAGAAAGCGCCGTCGCGTCTAACACGCGCACGCCTGAAGCCGCCAGGTCGGCGGCGAGGAAGGCTGACACTGGGCCTTCGCCGAGGGCGGTCAGCAGCGTCGGCGCCTCCCGCGGGGGAACGGAATCGCCTGAGGTGGCCCCGGCCTCGTCGCTGGAACGAGAGAGGGCATCCGAGGCGGCGGTCAGTGCCGCGTACGTGACGGCGGCGTTCGTCGCGGGACCGCCGGCAGCCATCGTGAAGTCCGTCGACGTGACCTTCAGGGAAGGGTCGGGCACGTGGTCGAGGCGGTGCAGGACGTCCAGGGTCGTGAGTCCGGCGAAGAGTGCAGTCATGGGGACATTGTCGCACCCGGTGGGCCGCGCGAGGAAGCGCGGTTGCGGCGCTCGCTGACGAGCCCGCGCACCCTGTAACATAGTGAACAACGACACTCATCGACTCCTCCGGATCGCCATGCACCTGCTCGACGCGCTGAATAACTCCCTGCCCGAGGTCTTCCGAGCCATTGACCTCATGGGCGTGCTCCTCAATGGCATCCTCGGCGGCAAGGTCGCGCGAGAACGCAACTTCGACGCCGTTGGCTTCTGTATTCTCGCGATCATGACGGCGCTTGCGGGCGGCATGATCCGCGACCTGCTCCTGACCACGCGCACCGGCGCGCCCGTGGCCATCACCGACCCTTACTACCTGTGGTTCGCGATCATCGGCGCCCTTGTGGCGATGGCTTTCCGCATGGATTCGCGCGCGTGGTCGGTCCTCCTCGGCATTGCCGACGGCATGGTGCTGGGCTGTTGGAGCGCGACGGGCGCGATCAAGACCCTCGACGCGGGGTTCGCGATCATGCCCGCGATCCTCCTGGGCATCATGACGGCGATCGGTGGCGGCATGGTCCGCGACATCTCCGCCGGCCTGGTCCCGCGCGTCTTCGGCGGCAACAACCTCTACGCGACCCCCGCGTTCGCGTGCTCGCTGGTGACGGTTCTCTTCTGGTATATGGGCCAGCCGGTCCTCGGCATGGGTGCCTCGATCATCGTGGGCCTCGTCTTTACGGGGATGGCGCACTGGCGTCGCTGGAGGCTTCCGCAGACCCGCGAGTGGACCATCACTCTCACATACTCACAGTTGAAGGCTCTGCGTCGGGGCAGGCGTTAGTATGGCGGTGTGACTCCCCAATCAACACCTGTTTCTTTGTCTCCCGCTGAGCCGGAGGCCGCCTCCGGGCGTAAGCGTTTCAAGACGTGGCACCTGTCCATGATGGCCCTGGGCCTCGCGATTGGTGCTGGCTTCTTCCTGGGCACGGGTTCCGCGATCCACCAGGCCGGGCCCGCCGTCATCCTGTCCTATACGGTGGCCGCATTCATCGTCGTCTCGGTCATGCTTGCCCTCGCGGAATTGGCCTCGTCCCTGCCGACGACGGGTTCGTTTTCGTCGTACGCCGAGGCCGGGATCGGCCGCTGGGCAGGCTTCACGATCGGGTGGCTGTATTGGGTCATGCTTATCATGGTGTCGGGCCTGGAGGTGACGGGTGCGGCGACGTTCTTTGTTGGCTGGTTCCCGGCGGTCCCACAGTGGGTGGTGGCCCTCGTTATTGTCGTCGTTATTGGCGGCATTAACCTGCTGTCCGCCGGTCAGTATGGCGAGATCGAGGCCTGGCTGTCGATGGTGAAGATCGTCGCGATTATCGCCTTCCTGTGCGTGGGCGTGTACCTGGTTGCACGCACGGTGATCGTCGGCCCCCTGCCCGGCCACGAGGGAGTGTGGCAGAACGTCTCGGGACATAACGGGTTTATGCCCAATGGCCTGTCGGGCATCGCGGTCGCGCTCCTGGCCGTCATCACGTCTTTCGGCGGCCTGGAGATCGTGACGATCGCAGCGGCCGAGGCCGAGGATCCTCGCGCTGCGATGAGCAGCGCGATCCGCTCGGTCGTCACTCGCATCCTCGTGTTCTATGTCGGCTCTGTCGTCCTACTGATCGCGCTGCTGCCGTGGGATGGCGAGGCCATGAAGACGAACGCCTTCGCCGCTGTGCTCGAGATGGCTGGCGTCCCCGCAGTCGGCACGCTCATGAACGTCATTATCTTCATGGCGCTGATCTCCGCGTTTTCCGCGAATATCTACGCCTCCTCGCGCATGGCCTACTCGCTGTCGGCGCGTGATATGGGGCCGCGCTGGCTGCTGGGTGCTGCCGCGTCCAACGAGGCTCGCGCGCACTCGGTCGTCAAGGCTGCCCTCGAGGATGACGAGGCCGTCCTGGCCTCCGAGATGGAGGGTGACATCGAGGCAGGGCGGACCCCGAAGCGCGCGGTCGGCCTCGTCGTGGTTCTGGCGCTGCTGGCGGTCCTGGGCAACTGGTATCTGCCCGGTGAGATTCTGACGATGCTCATCAACGCGATCGGCATGGTTCTGCTGATCGTGTGGACGTTCATCATCATTTCGCTGATGCGCCTGCATCCGTCGCTGGAGCGCTCGGGCTCTCTCGTGATTCGTATGCCCGGGTGGCCGTGGCTGCCGTGGCTGGTGCTCGTTGGCTTGGGTGGGATCGGTGTCCTCATGCTCATGAGCGACGAGGGCCGGGCTCAGCTGGTCTCCATGGGCGCGCTGACGCTCATCATCGTGGCCGTTTACTTTGTGCGTCAGCTGTTGGCTGCGCGCACCAAGGCCTAGTTATCCACAGGCGCCGCCCGCCGGGACGCAGATGCCGGCGGGTGGGTGCATCATGAGGGCACCCCGAACACTGTGTCGGGGTGCCCTCGCCCGCGTGGGCCGCGTGATGGAAGGAGGAAACGTGGCACGAAAGCGACGCCGGAGCTTGGGGGACAGGATTGTCCTGCTGGCGATTCTCGCTGCCCTCGTGTGGGCGTTCGCGCCCGGAGTGGGTCCGGATCTGGCGGGCCTGCGTTCGCGCCTCGGATGGCCGCCGCTGCGCAGCGGGCAGGGGCTGTCTTCTCTGCCGGACAGCGAGGCGGCCCGGCAGCTGCGCGGCCTCACGGTCCGTGAATCGGTCAATGACCCCGATGCTCCCGCCTATGACCGTCAGGCGTATGGGCAGAGCTGGGCGGACACTGATCACAACGGCTGCGACACTCGCAACGACATTCTTGCCCGTGATCTGGCGCGCCCCATCTTTAAACCGGGCACGCGCGACTGCGTGGTCCTGTCCGGCACGCTCGCCGAGCCCTACACGGGGGCCACGATCGAGTTTCAGAAGGGAGAGAAGACCTCGTCCCTCGTGCAGATCGACCACGTCGTCGCGCTGGCGGACGCGTGGCGTTCGGGCGCGTGGCGGTGGGACGCTCAGCGCCGACAGGAGTTCGCTAACGATCCGCAGAACCTGCTCGCGGTGGATGGGGCGGCCAACGAGGATAAGTCGGCGTCTTCTGCGGACCAGTGGCTGCCACCGAATAGGGCCTTCCGCTGCGACTACGTGAAGCGGCAGATCGCCGTCAAGAGCGCCTACGGGCTGAGCGTGACCCGCACCGAGCAAGATGCGATGGCTGAGCAGCTGTCAATCTGTTCGGAGTGAGGAGAGAGGGGGAAGTCCTGCGCGCTTCGCAGGCGTGGCGCGTCATCCTGACCAACAATTTCCAGTGGATTCCCAGTAGTTTTCTCACAATGTGTCCATCTTGTGTGGAACTGGGCGCACGTCCGGAACATTGCCCGATAACGCCGGTAATGTTCCCCTCAAGGGGAGGGGTGACATGTACACGGCAATCAACTGGGCGCTTGACCTGGGACTCTACGCTGCGGTCTGCGCGATCACGTGTGCGCTGTGGTGGCTGCTCGGCAGGCTCGGGGATTCTGGTCGTCCCTCCTCGGGCGGCCGCGCTTCCTCGGAGGAAGATCATGCGCCCGGGCAGGGTGGTCATGCACATCTGACCGTCGTGCAGGCGCTCCCGCTCATCTACCGACGCTCGAAGCGCACGGGTGCCCTCCTGCCGCGCGAGGACAACCCCGACACCGCGATGACCACGGAGATTCCCGTGATCGCGGCCCCTGCCTCGTCGATGTGGAGGCTCCCGCGCGCCCTTCCGCTCGCCTGGTTCCTCTACGTCGTCGGCCTGCTGATTTTTACGCTGCTGCCGCTGCCCTCTGACCCGGTGGCCGCATGCGCCGCGATCATACACTGGGATAACTACACGCCCTTCGGGTCCTTCGTGGCGGTCGTCGACCAGTTCCGCGACGGCGAGAGCCTGCGCGGGACCCTGTATGGTCTGTCGATCCTGCTCAACATCGCGCTGTTCGTGCCGCTGGGTGCCCTCGCGGAAACCAGCTGGCGCATCCGGCGCATGCGCAGTGCGCCCGCCGACGGGTCTCGCCTGGTGCGCTCAATCCCGCATCGCCGCGTCCTCGCGTGGGTGGCGATCGGCTGCGCACTCTCCTGCCTCATCGAGCTGACCCAGTACACGGGACTGTTCGGCGCCGTGCCCTGCACCTACCGGGTCGTCGACATCGACGACGTCATCATGAACACGCTGGGCGCCTACGCGGGCGTGCGCCTGCTGCCCTTCATGGCGCGCAACTCGCGCTTCATGGGCGCGTAGACGTCCACGCCGATAACGTGGCGCAGACGTGCTCAAGCGTGACGTGGGAGGAAGCAACGGCGATGACAAGCTCGTAGACGTCATCGTTGGAAACGTTTTCGTTGATCTCGAGTGCGTTGAGAGATAAGAAAACAGAACAAGCAGCCCATGCAAGGCGCTTGTTTCCGTCGATCAGCGCGTGATTTTTTGTGAGTGATTCGAGGAGGGCTGCGGCCTTGGCGGCGGTGGACGGGTAGGCGTCCTGGCCCATCAGCGTTGTTTGGGGGCGCAGTGCTGCCGCATTGAGGAGTCCGAGATCCCGGACAGGACCGATTGTCAGTGCGGATACGATGTCCAGGAGGTCCTCAAGCGAGAGAAACTCGCACGGCATGGTGTTACTGGCCGAGTCGCTCAAGTGCGTCCCCCCAGCGCTCAACGGTTTGGTTGAGTGCGTCGGTGACGCGCTGGCGGTGGGTCATGCGGTTGAATTCCTCATCGATGGCGCGCAGCACTGCGTCGTGTTTTGACGTGCCGGAACGCTGGGCGAGCTCGTCGAGCTTGCGTGCGTGTTCCTCATCGAGTCGGAGTGTCATAGCCATATCGTCATGGTATCACTCTGATACCACTTGCGCGGCCTGCCTACAGCCAGCCGACCGCGCGGGCCAGGGACGCGGCCTCGGCGCGGGTGCGCGCGTCCATCTTCAGCATCGACGA
>CALHZX010000064.1 GCA_938040725.1 uncultured Actinomyces sp.
CGCCCGTGTGGACCATCAGCTCGATGCCGCGACGCGGGTAGGGCGAGATGATGAGTCGCTCAAGCTCGGCGCGGATCCGCTCGGCGGAGACGATCTCCAGGCGCGAGGCCATGGTTTCCATCGCGTTCATGACGTCCAGGTCGACGTCGAGGCCCAGCTGCGCGGAGAAGCGCGCGGCGCGCATGATGCGCAGCGGGTCGTCGTCAAAGGACTGCTCGGCGGACACGGGGGTGCGCAGGTTACCGTCCGCGAGGTCCGCGAGGCCGCCGCACGGGTCGACGAGTGCCATCTGCGGCAGGCGCATCGCCATCGCATTGACCGTGAAGTCGCGGCGCGTCAGGTCGCCCTCGAGCGTGTCGCCGAAGGTCACCTCGGGCTTGCGCGAACCGATCTCGTACTCGTCGGTGCGGTAGGTCGTCACCTCGACGATCAGGTCGCCGCGGCGACCGCCGATCGTGCCAAACTCCTTGCCGATGTCCCAGGTCGCGTTACCCCACGTCGCCAGGAGTTCCTCGGTGCGCTCGGGGCGCGCCGAGGTCGTCATATCAAAGTCGTGTGGAGTCACACCCAGGAACGCGTCACGCACGGGCCCGCCGACGAGCGCGAGCTCCTCCCCGGCCTCGTGAAAAATCGTGCCGAGTTCCATAATCGCGGGCGGGAGCGCCGCAAAGGTCCTCGTGGCGTTCGCCATGAGGGTAGGAATGTCCGTCGTTCCGGCGTTTTGCGCGGTCGCGGGGCCGTTATTCGGAGAAGCTGACTGGGTACTCATCGTCCCTAAGCATGCCAGGAAAGGGCCCTGGCCGACTACCGGGGGCCGCCTACCGGCTAAAGTGGAGTCATGCCTGCACGTCCAGTTGACCGCCGAGGCGGGGTGCCCAGACCCCCGCGTCGGTCCACTTCTGTGCGCGCGGGCCGCTCTCACCTGCCGATTTCCGCGGAAACCAGCGCGGGCGGCATCGTCGTCGACGTGCGTGACGGAATTCCCTATGCGGCGTTGATCGCGCGACGCAATCGAGCGGGCCGCATCGAGTGGTGCCTGCCCAAGGGCCACCTCGAGGGTTCCGAGACCCCCCAGCAGGCCGCGCTGCGCGAGGTCGCGGAGGAAACAGGCATCCACGGGCGCATCATCCGCCACCTCGCGTCGATCGACTACTGGTTCTCCGGCAACGACCGCCGCGTCCACAAGGTCGTCCACCACTACCTCATGGGGTATGAGGCCGGCACGATCACCGTCGATGGGGATCCGGATCACGAGGCCGAGGAGGCCGCGTGGGTGCCGCTGCGCGACGTCTCGCGCCAGCTCGCCTACCCCAACGAGCGTCGCATCGTGCGCATCGCCCTCGACCTGCTGTATCGGGATGGCCGTGACTAGGCGCGCGGTACGGGTGGCTGCCCTGTGCGCGGCGCTGGCTCTTCCCTTCGGCCTCGGGCTGCACGAGGCCGGGGCCGCTCCCCGTCTCGCGGGAGCCTCGCAGTCCGACGCGTCTCGCCCCGCGGTGATGGGCACGGCGGCCGAGGCATCGGGTCTCGTCATCTCCATTAACTCGCTCTCCCCGCGCATCGTGACGAGCGAAAACGAAGTGATCGTCTCCGGTACGGTCCGTAATGATTCGCCGACGACGCTCGCGAATATCTCCCTCGAGGTGTTCGTCGCCAACGAGACGCCGATTTCGGTGACCGCGCTCACGACGGCACTCACCAAGGACGAACCCGACGCCACGCACGCCGCGTCCTCCTCGCTCACCGACATCACCCGCGGAGCCACGGTCCCCTTCGACATCCACATCCCCACCTCCTCGCTTCCCCTGACCGACGCGACCGAGTGGGGGCCACGCGTCATCACCGTGGCCGCCAACTCCGGCGAATACTCCGGCAAGGACCGTTCGATCCTCGTGTGGGACTCAGGCGCCCAGGTCTCCGCCTCACGTGTCAACGCCGTGGTCCCCTGGACGTCGACGAGCGCCACCCAGGACCAGGCCGAACGCTCCGCCGTCCTGAACTTAGCTGCCTCCCCCGGCGTCACCCTCGCCGTTGACCCGCTGCTCATCCCGCGCGGACCGCAGCCCACCGCCTCGCCGAGCCCCTCGCCCGATTCCGACGCCTCTCACGGACAATCGGGTCAGTCCGATCAGTCCGGCACCCAGTCGGGGCAGTCGGGCGCCGCCACGGCCTCGCCGAGCCCATCCTCCTCCCCCACCCCGACACCCGCACCCACGGCGACCGACCCCGCGCAGCGCTCGCGTGACCTCCAGTCCGAGGCCTTCGTGTCAGCCCTCATGGGGACAGCAAACGAACTCATTGCACTGCCCGAGGGCGACGCCGACCTCGGCGCCCTCGCCCTGTCGGGCAACACGGGCTTCTGGGACCGCGCCTCCCGCTCGATCGCGGCCTTCCCCTCATCCCTGCGCGAGGCCGGCTGGGTGGCCCCCACGACCTCACCCACGGCCTCACCCGCGTCTCCGACCCCCTCGCCCTCCGCGAGTTCCACGGAAACCCCCGGCCCCACCGCTTCGTCGTCTCCGTCCGGCCAGAGCGGCACGACAACAACCACGCCCGACGCGGGGCCCACGATCCTACGCAACGTCGCGTGGCCAGCCGACACGACCTTCGGTGCGACATTCCTGTCGAACTACGCTTCCGCCGACCAGATCACGATCGCGCCGACCTCGGAACTCACCCCCGCCGAAGAAGTCACCTTCACCTCCTACGCGCGCGTGAACGTCAACCCTGCGACGGGCGAGACGGCAACCGACGGCACCGGGGCGCGCACGCTCGCCCAGCAGGCCGACCTCGCCTCAATCCTGTCGTGGAACGCCTCCGGCGGCGACGAGCTAGACGCCGAGCAGGCCCTCGCGGCGATCACGGCGATCATCGGGCGGGAACGCCCCGCCTCGTCGCGCACTCTCTTCGCGGCGGCCGGGCGCGGCACGACCATCAACGAATCCCTCACCAAACGCGTCAACGCCCTCTTTTCCCCGCGCTGGGTCTCCGCCCAGACTTTCAGTGACATCGCCTCCAGTGAGCCGACCGACGTCGAGCGGCAGACCGTCGACGCAGGCACGCTCGACGCGGACACGTCCACCGCGATCTCAGCCATGGCCTCGTCCCTGACCAGCCTCGAGCCTCTCGCGAAGGCCACGGACGATCCCGACGCGGTGTATGACTCGGTCACGCCGCAGATCCTGCCCTCCCTGGCCGCGCAGCGCACCCCCTCCGAACAGCTCGACTCTGCGACCGCGATGACGTCGCAGATCACGGGCATGCTCTCCGCGGTGACCGTCGAACCGTCCTCGGCCGTCAACCTCATCAATAAGTCCGCGAACTTCCCCGTCCTCGTGCGCAATAACCTCCCGTGGCCCGTCCACGTCGACGTCACCCTCGTGCCCGACGACCCGCGTCTGCGCGCCACCCCAGCGCTCTCCCAGACGCTGGCCGCGCAGGGCGCCACGACCGTCGAGGTGCCCGTGGGCGCGATCGGCAGCGGCGACATCGAGGTCACCTACAAGGTCACGACGCCGGACGGCCACATCCTCGACGACTCCCAGACCGTGACCGTGCGCATGCGCGCCGGGTGGGAGGACGCGATCACCGCCGTCATCGCCTCCCTCTTCGGAGCGCTCTTCCTCGTCGGCATCACGCGGTCGCTCCGCAAACGAGCCGCCCTCAAGGCACAGGGCTCGTCCGAAGCCGACTCGTCCGAGGTCGGTTCCACCGATGCCGGTAGCGCCGACGAAGCACCCACTGACCACAACACCGAATCCGAGACAGCAACGACGAAGGAGAACCCATGAGCTCGAATACGCCTCGCCGATCGATCCTGAGGGCATCGGCGCTCATGGCATCGGGCACCATGGTGTCGCGCATCCTCGGCTTCATCCGTAACGCGATGCTCATCGCCGCGGTTGGCGCAACCGCCGGCGGCGTCGGCGCCGCGTTCCAGACGGCAAACACGCTGCCCAACACCGTCTTCAATCTGCTGGCCTCCGGTATCTTCGACGCGGTCCTGGTACCCCAGATCGTGGGCGCGATCAAGCGCCGCCACGACGGTGATACCTACGTCAACCGGCTGCTCACCCTCGCGGGAACACTTCTCTTCCTCGTCACCTTCGTGACGATGGTGCTCGCCCCCGTGCTCGTCATGATCACGGCCGCCGGCTACACCGAGGACATCCGCAACCTCGCGATTTTGTTTGCGCTGCTGTGCCTGCCCCAGCTCTTCTTCTACGGGCTCTACAACCTGCTGGGTGAGCTTCTCAACGCCCGTGAAATCTTCGGACCCTACATGTGGGCGCCCGTCGTCAACAACGTCGTCGGCATCGCCGGCCTCGGCCTCTTCCTCGTGATCTGGGGCAGCGCTCCCGACGGCGGCATTCCCGCGGGTGACCTGACAGGCGCACAGTTCTGGGTGCTCGCGGGCTCAGCGACCCTGGGCGTCATCTGCCAGGCGCTGTGCCTACTGTGGCCGATGCGTCGGGCAGGCGTGTCCTTCAAGCCGGACTTTCACTTCCGCGGAACCTCCTTCGGGTCGATGCCGCGCGTGGCCGGATGGACGTTTGCGACCCTCGGCGTCTCCCAGGTCGGCGTCCTGTCGACGAACAACCTGGCGGCCATGGCCGACGGCTTCATCGGCCGCAACGGCGCGCAGGGCGGCGTCGTCGGCATCCTGGCCTACTCGACGGCCTTCATGATCTTCATGGTCCCGCAGTCGCTCATCACCGTGTCCCTGACGACCGCGATCTTCACCCGCATGGCCGGGGCCGTGGCCGACGGTGACGACCGGGCGGTGGCCGGCAGCTACCACCTGGGCGTGCGCACGATCACGTCACTGACCCTCGTCGCAGCGGCCATGCTCATGGCCGGATCCGTTCCCATGATGGAGATCGCGATGGCGGCAAAGGGCGGAGATCCCGAGGCCGTGACCGGCTACGCCCTCGTCCTCGTCTCGCTGATGCCCGGCGTCGCTTCGACTGGCATGGTCCTCATGAGCCAGCGCGTCTTCTTCGCCTACGAGAACGTCAAGCCCGTGTTCCTCATGGGCATCGGCCCCACGATCATCCAGGTCATCGTCGGCTGGTCGATGTATGCCCTCACCGGCGCACGCTGGTGGGTCGTCGCTGCGGCCCTCGGCGAGACCGCCTGCCGCCTGACGCAGGGCGTCATCGCCGTCGTGTGGGTCTCACGCGAAAATAGCTTCGTGGATCGCGCGGGACTGCTGCGCTCCTACGTCGCCTACCTGGGCAGCGCGATCGTCGCCGGCCTCGTCGGCTTCGCCGTGCTGTGGATCATGGGCATCCACACGGGCATCTCCTCAACGCTGGGACGCATGGCGCTGGCGGGCGTCAAGCTTTCCGTCGTCTCGGCGGTGACCGGCCTCGTCAACCTGATCGTCCTACGCTTCGCGGCACCCCGCGAATCCGCTGCAATGATGCGCCCGCTACTCACGCGCCTGCACGTGCCGGGCGCTGTGGTGAACATCCTGGCAGCGTCTTCCACTGCGACCCCCAACCCAGCTGCGATAATGACGGGACACACACCCGACCAGACGGAGGACCCGATGGCTCCCACGCCCGAACGCACCGGCGACGAGAAGAAACTGCCGTCGTTCGACGAGGTCGTCGCTGACTCGCCGATTCCGGCTCCCCCGGCGCCCCCGGCCTCGTCGAGCGACGAATCGGTTGACGCTCCGCCCATTCCTACCCCCGCCGAGGTCCCGTCATTCGGCCCCGCGACGCAGGCTCCCGTCGAGAATCCCATCGTTGCCGAGGCCCTCGCAGCGCCCACTGTTGAGGCCATCGCCCAGGCGCAGGGCATCCCCCTGCCCGACGCGGACGCGGTCCCCGCACCGCAGACCGACCCCATTCCGAGCCCCGATGCGGACCCGACCCCCGAGCCGGATAGCCGATCAATGGCCGAATCCCTGGCGGACCTGGGTGTCGAGCCCCTCACGGGCCCCACGGACAGCGCCAACGTTGCCTCCTCGGTCTTCCCGCTCGCTCCGCCGCCGCCCGCACCCGCGGCCAACGGATACGAACGCGAAGGCGAGATCAACCCCGAGGACTACCCTCACCCCGAGCCCCTGGCCGACGCGCCCGCCACGCACCAGATCCCCCGCGTGCAGCCGATGGCCGACACTGCGATCCCCGCTCCCCCGGTCGACGATCCGACCGAGGTCATGGACTCCCTTCCGCCCATCCCGGCTGCTCCCGCACAAGCTTCCCCGGCCTCGTCCGACGCGGACGACACCACGCCCGAGCGTTCCGCCAAGCTGATCGACCCGACCCGCCCCGCACTCATCTTCGGCGTCGTTCTGTTCCTCTTTGGTGCAATCTGGGGTCCGTGGATGGCGACGCGACCGGTCACCGACCTGGACCTGGGCCAGTCGCTGCGCGACGGCTTGACCGCCCAGGAATCCGGCGAGGAGCCCGCACCCGTGCTCACGACGACGCCTCCCCCGACCGATTCCGTGACGCCCGTGATCTCCTCGGTGCAGGTCCTGTCGTGGAACAACGACGACGGCGACCACCCGGACCGTGCGATCAACATGATCGACTCGAACCCGTCCACATCGTGGTCCTCGCGCTGGTTCGACACCAACCAGTTCCGCGACGAGACCTCCGTGACGATCGTCGTCAAGCTCCAACAGAAGGCCACCGTATCCTCGGTGACGCTCAACATGGATCCGGCGACCTCCGGCGGCGAGCTCGTCGTACGTAACGTCACGGACCCGTCAAACCCGCGCGGTGGAACAGAACTGGCCTCGTCGGCGTTGTCTCCAACGACTACGATTAAGCTCCCGACACCTGTCGAAACCGACTCGATCGCGCTGCAGTTCCGCTCGATGCCCAAGGGCCAGGACGGCCGCAACTGGGCGTGGATCTCCGAACTCACCGTTCAGTAACCCCTAAGGAGGGCACGCATGTCTTTCGTGACGATTCCGGGCCTTGTGACGGCCGAAAACACCGATACCACCGCTGAGACCGCCGAGGTGCAGATCCCGTCGGCCGAGGTGCCCGAGGGCGCCACCGTCCACGACGTCGTCATCGTCGGCTCGGGTCCCGCCGGCTACACGGCCGCCGTCTACACGGCCCGCGCCGACCTCGCCCCCATCGTGCTGGCCGGCCAGCTGGCCGCGGGTGGCGCGCTCATGAACACGACCGAGGTCGAGAACTTCCCCGGCTTCCCCGAGGGCATTCAGGGCCCCGAGCTCATGGACAACATGCGCGAGCAGGCCGAGAAGTTCGGCGCGGACGTGCGCTACGAGGACGTCGTCGCCGTCAACCTGGAGGGCGACGTCAAGGCCGTGGCGACCGAGGACGAGGTCTTCTACGCGCGCACCGTCATCCTGGCGACGGGTTCCGAGTACCGTCACATGAACGTGCCCGGCGAGGACGAGTTCTCTGGCCGCGGCGTCTCCTACTGCGCGACCTGCGACGGCTTCTTCTTCAAGGATCGTCGCCTGGCCGTCATCGGCGGCGGCGACTCCGCGATGGAGGAGGCGACCTTCCTGACGAACTTCGCGTCCGAGGTCGTCGTCGTGCACCGTCGCGACGCCCTGCGCGCCTCGCGCGTCATGGCTGACCGCGCCCTGAACAACCCGAAGATCTCCTTCGAGTGGAACGCGACCGTCTCCGAGGTCCTCGGCGACGAGGCCGTGACCGGCCTGCGCCTGACCTCCACGGTGGATGGCTCCACTCGCGAGATCGCCGTGGACGGCGTGTTCGTCGCGATCGGCCACCTGCCGCGCACGGGCTTCCTGCGTGGCCAGGTCGCGCTCGACGAGGCCGGCTACATCACGGTCGACGAGCCGTCGACGCGCACGTCCGTGGCGGGCGTGTTCGCGTGCGGTGACGCCGTGGACCACACGTACCGACAGGCCATCACGGCCGCCGGCTCGGGCTGCCGCGCCGCCCTGGATGCGGAGCGCTGGCTGGCTTCTCTGGGCGACCAGGCGTGATCTCCTCCCCCGCTGCCCCCGGCGCGTCCGGTGCTGGCGCGCCCCGGCCTCGTACCTGCCCGTGCGGGTCGGGGGCCCTGTTGGCGCAGTGCTGCGGGCCTTACCTGGATGGGGAGGCGGCTCCGACCGCCGAGGCGCTCATGCGGTCGCGTTACACGGCGTTCGCACTGCGCGACGAGGACTACCTGTTTCGCACGTGGCACCCGCGCACGCGCCCCGCTCCCCCGTACTGGGTGGAGGGGACGCAGTGGACGGGCCTGCGGATCCTGGGGGCCGAGGCCGGGGGTCCTTCCGACGAGGAGGGCACCGTGACGTTCGTGGCCTCGTGGCGTGACGTGGCTACCGGCGACACCGGGCAGATGCGCGAGCGTTCGCGCTTCTCGCGGCGGGCCGGGCGCTGGGTGTACGAGTACGGCGCAAACGACTGACACTACGGTAGGATTTTATTATGTTTGTTCGTCGATTCCTGACTCCCCATCTTGTTATCGGGGTTCTTCTCGTCGCGATTGTCGCCGTCGCGGGTGGGTTCATCACGAGTCCCCTGTCGATCGACACGACCGTATGGTCTGACTTCATCGCGTCGCGCACGCCGGCGATGAACACGTTCATGACGGGCGCGTCGTGGCTCTTCGATCCCAAGCGCGCCGTCATCGTGGCGGTGGCCGTGGCGGCCTTCGTGTGGTGGCTCGTCAAGAAGGTCATGCACGCCCTCTACATTCTGGGCTCCGTGGCCTTCTCGGGGATCAATGGCTACATCATTAAGCACATTGATTCGCGTCCGCGCCCGGAAGAGGCCTACCGTCTGATCACCGAGGATGGCTACTCGTTCCCGTCGGGTCATGCCACGGCGGTGACCGCACTGATCGTGTCGCTGGTTCTGGTGCTGACGATGACGCGCCTGGGCCGTCGTCTCCGTTACCTGCTGTGGGCCGCGGCCCTCGTGTTCATTGTCTTCATCTGCGTGACACGCCTGTACCTGGGCGTCCACTGGGTGACTGACGTGATTGGTGGTTTTGGCGTGGGACTGGGTTCGTCGATGATCTTGGCGCCGTTCATGATCGGGCCGAACGCCTTGAAGTTGTTCAGGTAGTTGTCTGAGCTTATTTGTTGCTGGGAGCGCCCGGGGCCACGGCCCCGGGCGCTTTCGTACGCGCCTGTAAGGGCCGTTGGCCCCTCTCGCAGCGCTGCACCGGTCTTGTGCCTACAGTGCACCCGGGTCAATCCAGGCGCCGGTGCTCGTGGCTGTGACGACGACGGTGCGGTCGGCGGCGCTTGTGGCCGTCGGGCGCTGAATCGAGGGAACGGCAGCGATTGTGAACGTCGGAACGGCCGCACGGACAGGCGGCGGCGTCACACCGATCACGGTGAGGATGATTATCAGCGCAATGACAATCAGATGAGCGGCATCGGTGGCATCGACCACGTGCGATCGATGTGCGCAGCCGTGTCCTGAGCGTGCACAAACAGTGTCTCATGTCAGTTCTGCGGGTACTCCAACACGTACGGACGGACCGTTTCACGACATGAAACGCTATGTAATGTCGCCCCGATGGGTCAGTTTTCATACGCTCACAAAGGTTCATCAAAGGGTCGTTTCCAGGTTTTATTCACAACTGTGCACATCCCTGTGGACGAATGTGTTCATTTGATGCCGATGGTGGGAGTCTTTGCATGATGTTATGTTCGAGTGCAAACGAGCTCCCGCGCATAACCGGATGGTCGGACAAGTAGTGTAGGTCGACGTACAACGGAGCGATCAGTCTCGCTGGCGCGACCCTGCGCGGGCTGGCCAAGCAGTTCCCTATCCATCGTGTGGCAGCGGCAGCTCATCGTGCCTGAGGACTGGCCGGAGTAGCTGTCACGGCTCGTAGTGCCGCTGTCGCTGGCCGTCTTCTCGTCGAGCGTGGCGGCTGGTGTCCGTGATGTCATCGGGGTGGTCGGCTTGAGTGTCGGTCACACCTCATTGTTGCGAGCGGCCGCGCGCCGGCCCCAGTGGGTGAGTCTGCGCACGACAGGTGACACTCTAAGCCGCGATCCCTTGACTGGCACCGTATTTCCCGTCGCCTTAGGCAGAAACCTGTTCGCGATCCCCATCGCCCGGGTCGTGGTGCCCGGCATCAGGCCGCGCACCCGATACGCCATCCACGCCAGCGGAGTGACAGTCACCAAAGGCTTCCCCGCCAAGACACCATCAACCATGCGCCGAGCGGCCCGCGTGGAGTCAGCCGAGATCAGAGGTGCTGAGGCTACCACGCTAAACCAATTGTGTTCGGCAGCGGCGTCACCAATAAAGGTGGCCTGGTCGTGGGAACCGGTACGCATGAGTCCGGGAACGATGCTCGTCGCCGTCACGCCAGTGCCCACCAACTCAGCGGCCAGCCCGTCAGTGAAGCCCAGAGCTGCGAACTTGGCTGTGGAGTATGGCAGCAGGTGAGGCGGACTCACGACGCCACCCACGGAGGTGACCACGCCGATATGTCCACGACGACGCTCCCGCATCGACGGAAGAACGCTCCACGCCATGTTGATGGGCCCCTTGGCCATGATATCGAGCGCTTGATCGAAGTGCCCCAATGCTACGTCTGCGGCAGGCCCCACCTGAATGATGCCGGCCACGTGAATCGCCACCTCGATGGGGCCGTAGCCATTCGAAACCTCGTTGACCACGCGCTGCACGCCTTCGCGGTCAGTGACGTCTATGACATGGATGGATACACGTTCCTTGAACTCGGACGCTGCACGCTGTAGAGCAGCCTCGTCACGAGCGCACAAAGCTACGTGATGGCCACGCCGATGAAGCTGGCGAGCAATCTCCAGTCCGAGGCCACGCGAACCGCCAGCAACAAGCGCAACGGGCACGACGGTCATCAGGGGTCCCCTCTCTGTTGTGCTAGGAAACTCAGGACGATCCTCATGGTGCCATCATCAAGACCAAAGTTGATCCAAGTTACCACACCTGTGTCCCGGGAGCGCACCGTGTGACTCACCCTCGCCGCACGATTGCTGCGGCGGCCTTGAGGCCGGAGGCCGGGCCGCCACGGACCAGCACCCGCATCGGCCACCCCTCGTCCAGCAGGAGCTCCATCACCAGACCTCCGACGTATCTTGTGGCACCAGTCGCCTTTCAAGTACGATTACCAACGACGATAAAGTGCATGAACACAACACTCTGCGCCCGTGTTTGGGCGGACCCCTCCTTGATCGCGAGCAGCAGCCGATGAACCTGCCGCCCTTCGCCGACAAGATCGCCGGCCAACTCCTGCACTGAACCCTCTCAAGGACCATCCATGACCACACTGATCTGGCTTCGCGACGACCTCCGTCTGGCTGACCACCCGGCCCTGACGGCCGCCTGCACGGCAGCACACGGACCCGTGGTGGCACTGTGGATCCACGAAACCCGCAGGACCGATGAAGAAAACAAACGGCACGGCCCGCGCCCGCTCGGTGCGGCCACCCGGTGGTGGTACCACCGCAGCCTGCAACGGCTGTCGCCACGGCTTGCCAACCTGGGCATTCCACTCGTCTTCGCCCGGGGTGATGCCGCGAAGGTCATGCGCCGAGTCGTGGACACCTTAGAACCCACCAGCGTGCACTGGACACGACGCTACGCCCCGGCAGCCTGCCGATTGGACGCCGCCATCAAGCACGAGTTGAAATCCCGCACCGACGTGCACAGCCACCCCGGCAGTCTGCTCGCCGAACCCTGGCTGATGAGGACGGCCAGCGGCTCCCACTACCAAGTTTTCACACCTTTCAGCCACGCCGTAGCCGACCTGCCCCTCCGTCCCCTCCTGCCCGAGCCCTCACCGGTCGAAGGGCCGGACGGTGCAGCCACAACAGCCCTGGCCACGTTGCGTCAGGACGGTGTCCTGCAGAACTTGGAGGACCTTGGCTTGCTCGACGACGGCCCCGCCTGGTGGGAAGACACCCTCGAACAGCACTGGGAACCCGGTGAGTTGGCAGCCCGGCGGCAACTGGACGCCATCGACGGCTGGTTGCCCGGCTATGCCAAACGCCGTGACCTGCCCGGGGAGGAAACATCCACCAGCAGACTCTCGCCAAGGCTGCGGTGCGGGGAATTGTCGCCGCGCCAAGCCTTGGCCGCAGCCCGTAGCAGCACGGCCGCGGGCGAGGACATCGCCGCTTGGATTAGGCAACTCTACTGGCGCGAGTTCTGCTGGCATCTGCTTCACCACCGCGAACATTTAGAGGACACCCCCATGCGTTCGACATTCGCGGAATTCCCCTATCATCCCGACGACCACCTGGCGGAGGCCTGGCGACAGGGCCGCACCGGCATCGACCTCGTCGACGGCGGAATGCGGCAACTATGGCAGACCGGCTGGATGCACAACCGGGTGCGCATGGTCGCCGCATCGCTGTTCACCAAGAACATGCTCCAGCCATGGCAAGACGGCGAGCAGTGGTTCTGGGATACTCTCGTGGACGCAGATGAAGCCAACAATCCTGTCTCTTGGCAGTGGGTGGCCGGCAGCGGCGCGGACGCTGCGCCCTACTTCCGCATCTTCAACCCTGAACTCCAGCGCTCCCGGTTCGACCCGCGCAGCTGCTATGTCAAGCGCTGGATCCCGGAGGGACTCGATCGGCCTATCGTGCCTGTCGTCGACCTGGCCGAGTCGCGACGCGAGGCGCTCGCCGCTTACCAGCAAGTACGTGCGGCATCCGCAGCCAATGCCAGGCCTGAACGTGGTTGAGGCGGGTGTCCACCAGATGACACGGTTCGTGGTGGAGTTCGAATAGGTCCGGCCACCCACAGAGATCAGCCGTCTGGAGTGCTTTGAGAACGTCCAACGACTCGTCGCATCAGGAGCATCCCTGACCGAAGCGGCCAGCACAGCGACGACGCCGACGCCAGAGCCCATCTCGACGACGCCTTCACCTGGGCCCAAGACAGGAACAAGGTCCGAACCGAAACCATCCAAGATGGCAAGTGTTCGAGCTTTGTGTATGGGTGGAGCTAACGGGACTCGAACCCGTAACCCCCTGCTTGCAAAGCAGGTGCGC
>CALHZX010000065.1 GCA_938040725.1 uncultured Actinomyces sp.
GGATCAGCTGACGTGGGCGTTCGATGACCTCGTGATCGCGATCTCGAAGGGCCAGATCACGGCCTTTACTCCGACTTCCGCGTGACGCTACCCTGGTGCCATGACTGATCTGCCTTTCCGCATCGGCCAAGCGGTCGACGTCCACGCGTTCGCCACGCCCGACTCGCCGCGCCCCCTGATGGTCGCCTGCCTCGAGTGGCCGGGCGAGCGCCCCCTTGAGGGTCATTCGGACGCGGACGTGGCCGCCCACGCCCTCTGCGACGCGATGCTGCTGGCGACGGGGCTCGGCGAGCTCGGCACGGTCTTCGGCGTGGATCGCCCGGAGTGGGCGGGCGCTTCGGGGCGCGCGCTCCTGGAAGAGGTTCGCCGCATGACCGCCGAGGCCGGCTGGGTACTCGGCAACGCGACCGTTCAGGTCGTGGGGAACCGGCCTCGTATGGCGGCGCGACTGCCCGAGGCCTGCACGGTCATGAGCGAGATCGCCGGGGGCACGGTCACCGTGTCGGCGACGACCTCGGATCACCTGGGCTTCACGGGCCGAGGCGAGGGCGTAGCCGCGCTGGCGAGCGCCCTCATGGTGCGCGCCGAGGGGTAGCCCGCGAGCGCCCACCGGTCGCGCAGCGTAGTACAAACATGTCATGAACGACGACGACCTCCGCCACGCGTCCGACGACCCCACACGCGCTCATCCATCCGACGCGTGGGACGACATGTCACAGGTCGATATCCCCGCGCTCCCGGACTTTGGGGATCTTCCGGGGGTCGCGGATCTACCCGAACTTCCGCCGCTGCCAGAGTTGGAAGCGTTGCAGGAGCTGACGATGCCAGAGGTGGTGATGCCGGACCTCGACGAGTTCCTCGCCGTCGCGCCGCCCGCGCCGGCCGATGTTCCTGGGCCGGATGCGCTCCCCTCGGCGGAGCCTGTCCCCGCTCACACGAACACCGCGTCCCAGACCCGCGCCCGCACCGCCCCTACGACCTCGCCACGGATGACTCCCACAGCCAAGCAGGCGCCGAGACCCACCATTACCGTCGATCCCACGCCAGCGAGGACCCCGCGAGCCTCGGCACCCGCACAAAAGGGACCCAACATCCTCCTCACGTCGATCATGTGGATCGTCCTGATCAGCGTCGGGTTCTCAATCATTGCGCCTGGTCACCGCACATCGCCGTCGAAGCCTGGGTCGCAGCAGACCTCGTCGAGCGCCAGCGCACAGGCGAACTCCGAGGTGCGCGAACATGCGGCGAACATGCCCGCCCGCGCACCCGGGTACCGCGGGAGCGCCACGAACACGCATTCCATCTCTGCGCAGTGGGCCTCGGGAGTGGCCACCGCGTGGACGCTCGAGCTGCGGTCAGAGATGACTCAGCTCGAGCCGCAGATGTTCGCCGAGGGCCAGGTCCTCTACATCGCCGGCTACGACACGATCGAGGGCCAGAGCGGTTCCGCGGTCAGGACTTTGGCCTACGACCTGTCCGGGGAGGAACCCACCCTCCTGTGGAACACGATCGGCCCCGCGGAAAACTCGGCGATCGCGACATACACGCCCGCATTCGTGTCGGGCGAGAACCAGCTCTTTTTCCATGACGTGGTTATCGACAAGGCGACCGGCGAGCACACGCAGGCTCCGTGGGGCAAAGAGTTTCCCATCGCGCAGGCCGACGGCATCGTGGTGACATGCTCGACGACATCCACGTGCAGCGGGTGGACGCAGACACCCGGCGTGTGGACGAATCGGTGGGAGACACCCACGAATCCGCAGGTGGGGTACGGATTTGCGAACCATGGCCTCGGCTACGCACCCAAGGGCGCGGTTCTCGCCGGCAGCGGTACGCGCGCATCAGCTCTGGTCCCCACTAACTTCGAACAGCCCCTGCAGATCCTCGATATCCACACCGGCCTGGGAACGGTCCTGCCCGCTCCCGGCGCGGCAAACAAGACCTCCAGCGTCGAGGTGACGAGCGACGGCTTCATCGTCCTCGAGGTCAGCAAGAAGCAGGGACTGGTCCTCGACAGCACGGGAACCGTCCAATCCAGCTTCACGGTTGACGGGTACACGCGGCTGCCCGCGGTCAGCCGCAACGGCACCAACCCAAGCGCAGCGGACATCAAGACCTTCATGACGACGAAGACTGCGAATTGGTCGACGGGCACGGTAGACCTCGTGGGCAAGACAGACTGTTCCATCGAGGTCACCCTCACCTCCGACGGATCGACGCACACAACCCCGGTGCCCGGCGCGCTGAGTCCGTTCATGACCAGCTCGTGCTACTTCGAACCGAAGGAGGTCCGCGTCAGCGCGGATGCGTCGGTTCTCTACACCGATACCTTCACCTACCAGGACAAGAGCCGATACTTCATCGATACCGTCAACGGTCTCATCTACACGTCACCCGAACTCAACTCGCCGAAACAGACCATGTGGGTCTTCGACGACATGATCATCGGCATGACCGAGGACGGCATCAAGGCGTTCGTACCAGCGTCCTCCTGAGGTCGGCATCCGATTACCGCACCGCCATTGACATATTATAGAAAATGCACATGAGCAATGACGATCATCCGGGAACGAACAACCCACCGCGCACCGAACAGTGGGGGATGCCGAGCGGGACGCCCCCAATCCCCCGCCCCGCCGGTGCGCAGCCCTACGCGAGGAGACGCGGGAGGCCTGTCCTCCTCGCGGTTCTCCTGTGCATCATTGTCGTCATCGTCGCCGTCCTTGGCATCCGTCAGCTCACACAGACCCTGGGGGGTCAGGACCCTCACCATTCATTCACCTCCACCCCTACCGTCGGCTACTCGGGGGCCGCCACAAGCACGGGAGCGATCTCCTCAGCCTGGGCCTCGGGCGTCGAAACGGCGTGGAGAATCCCCTTCCCCTCCACACAGTACGGCCCGCGCGCGATCACAACCGTTGAGGGCACCACCCTGTACGTATTCTTCTCGGGTCCGGATTACTCCACGCGTAAGGCCACCGTCGCGGCCTTCGATATCTCTTCCGAGCAGCCGCGCGAGCTGTGGCGCACGACGGGTCCCGTGCCCGAGTCGTTCGGGCGACCCAGCTTCGTGTCCGACGGGGATCAGTTCATCGTCGGCAGCATCGTCATCGACAAAGCGTCGGGGGCGCAGTCCTTGGCACCCTGGAAGGGATCGGAGGCGCTCGCGGCCATTGATGGCATCGTCGTAGCCTGCGATAAGAAACAGGCGTGCTCGGGCTGGACGCAGGAGTCCTCCTCGTGGGTGCGCCAGTGGGAGACAACCACTGCCAGCCAACAGGGTGCCCTGTCCACGTTAGACAAGCTCTCATACACCAATACACCCGTGATCGGTACCGGAGAGCACCAGTCGGTTGTCCTGCGGGTGGACTCGCCGACGCACCTGGCGCAGCTGATTGATCCGCGAACCGGGCGGGTCACGGACGCCGCCTCTGCGAGCCCCTTCAGGGACAGACAGAACAACGTTGCATCTTTTGTTATCACCAGCGATGGGCTCCTAGCTTTCAACGATGACCTTTTCGTCACCTACGACGCCGACGGCTTCATCACGGGGACCCAGGCCTACAAGCAGATGAAGAGAATACCGACGCGCGACGAGCGCATGCCTACCACGGCCGAACTCGGAGAATTCCTGAGCGGCGCTCGCCCAGCGTGGTCGAACGCGTCGGTCACAGCCCCGACACAGGCTGCGGCCGGCACCCCCTTCAGCCTCACGGTGACGCCGAGCGATGGGCGCTCGCCCTTCACTCTTGATCCCAACAACAACGACCAGTTTTACTCCGCGGCCAACTTTTGGCCCTCCGAGGTTCGAGCCAGCGCCGACACATCGGTCGTGTACGTCGAGTCAGTCGATCACGCCGACAGGGGCAACAGGTTCTTCTTCGATACGGCCAGCGGCAAGGGACACGGTTCCCTGGAATTTCACGACGCTGATCACCTCATGTGGCCCTTCGATGACCTGGCCATCGGCGTGACGGTCGACGGTGTTGTGGCATTCACACCAAAGGCCTCGTGAACCCCAGCCGTTGAACACCTGCCCGCGAACCCCCAACCTGAGCGACGACAGAAAAGACACGCCCATGAGCACCAACGCCCCCCAGCGCGGGACCTCCATGAGGCCCACACGACCGACGCGCCTCTTCCTGACGACGACCGGGGTCGCGCTCGCCGCGAGCCTCGGGGCATTCCTCGCGCCCTCGCTGAGCACCAGCGCCCTCCAACTCCCCGGCCCGGCTACGACCCCACCTCCGCACATCACAGGCTCGGAGCAGGAGACGAGCCCGGAGGCGACCGGCTACCAGGGGAGGGCCACCAACACGAACGAGCTGTCGAGCGCGTGGGACTCGGGCGTCGCGACTGCCTGGTCCCTGCCCACCAGCGACGCTCTCCTGCCCGCGCAGCTGATCGCCGAGGGCCAGACCTTGTACACGCTGACCTACGGAAGCGGCGCAGAGGCCGTGACCACGGTGTCCGCTTACGACGTGTCGGGCAGCGAGCCGGTCGCCCAGTGGACCACGACCGGACCCCTGCCCTCACGGATTCGCGCTGAGGCGTTCCCGTCCTCCGTCTCGACTCCGAACGAGATTCTGCTGAGCGACATCATTGTCGACCGATCGACCGGTGCGCAGACGCAGGCCCCCTGGGGTTCCGACCTGCCGGTGGGAGTCGTCGACGGCATCCTCGTCACCTGCGACACCTTCAGCTCATGCTCTGGGTGGTCCCGCGACTCGGGCGCCTGGAGCCACCTCTGGTCCACGACCACCTCGCCCCAGCGCCGCGCGGGCCTCGCCCACTCGGGTCTGACAGTTCCCGCGAGCGCCGTCATCGGTGCCGGCGCGGGCGCTGCCGTGGTCGTCCCCGTCGACGAGGCCCATGAAGCACCGCAGCTCATCAACCCGACCACGGGTGAGCTGAAGACTCTCGGGAATGCCCCCTCCACGGCCGGCCCATCCGTCTCCAGGATCACGCTGGCGAGCGACGGAATCCTCGTCGCCGGCGAGAAGGAGAGTATTGCCTACAACACCACGGGCGAGGTCGTGGGCACTGTCGGGGCCGGGTGGATGCTCGACCGTTTTCCGGCGTCAGACCACGGGATCCCGAGTACGGCAGTACTCGGTTCTTTCATGACGCAGGGCATCGCCCCGTGGACAACCGCCACAGTGGAGCAGCCCTATTCAAACGACGTCAACGGTCATCTCCTGGCGGTGAGCCCGACCGGTGGGCACACCAGCCGCACGATCAACCCCGGTAAGTCATACTCCGACCACGCTCTGCCGACCGACTGGCCTGCCGCACAGATGCGCGCCAGCACAGACGGCAAGGCGCTGTTCGTCCAATGCTTCCCATCGTCCCCCGCCGGTGCCTTCTTCTTCGGCATGGAACGCGAGATCACCTACGTGTCGCCGGAGCTGGACGAGGCCACGAACCTCACGTGGATTTTCGACGACTTGCTCGTGGGGGCACGCAGCGGCGAGGTCATCGCCGTGACGCCACGGACCCCGTAAGCGGATCGTCATAGAACCGTCCCCGACGCCCGAGGCTCACTCGGTTGCGTCGGGGACGTATCGTTTGGGGGCGTGGGTGCCTCGTCGAGGAGCTCAGTCCTCCATGTGGTCCAGGGTCGCGCGGTCTGCCTTCACGGGGATCGTGAGGGCCAGGCCGAAGCCGAGGATCAGCATGATGCCGAGGATGCCCCAGTAGGTGTAGTCCTCGCCGGCGGGCGTCATGCGCTTGCCGAGCACGAGGAAGAAGCTGTACATGGCGGGGGCCATGAAGGACACGGCGCGTCCGGTCGTCGCGTAGAGGCCGAAAACCTCGCCCTCGCGGCCGGCGGGGATGATGCGCGACAGGAAGGAACGCGACGCGGACTGCGTGGGGCCGACGAAGACGCAGAGGACCAGGCCGAGGCTCCAGAACACGATGGGGCCCTGGGCGTGCAGGAAGAAGACGCCGAAGCCTGCGACGACCATGGCGCACAGCGACAGGATGATGACCTTCTTCGGGCCGATCTTGTCGTCGACCCACCCGAAGGCGACGGTCGCCAGGCCTGCGACAACATTGGCGGCGATTGCGAAGATCAACACCTCGCTGGCGCTGAAGCCGAAGGCCGTCTTGGCCAGGACCGCGCCGAAGGTAAAGACGCCGGCGAGGCCGTCGCGGAAGACGGCGGAGGCGATGAGGAAGAAGAGGGTGTGCGGGGCCTCGTTCTTGAGGGTGCGCACGGTGCGCCACAGGAGCTTGTAGGAGTCGATGATCGACTCGTTGTCGCCGCCGGTCTGGACCTTCTTGGGCATCGGCGGGTGGAGGATGACGGGGATCGCGAAGCCACCGAGCCACAGGGCGGCGATCACCATGGAGATGCGGATGTTCAGGTGCGCGTCGGTGGGCACTTTCAGCAGGTTGACGCCGATGAGGCCGACGTAGAGGATGAGCAGCAGGACGATGCCGCCGATGTAGCCGGCTGCCCAGCCGAAGCCGGAGATCTTGCCGCGGTCTTCCTTCTCGCCCAGGTGGTTGAGCATCGCGTTGTAGTTCACCGAGGCGAACTCGAAGAACACGTTACCCAGGCCGAGCAGCGCAATACCCAGCATGAGGGCACCCTGGGGCCCGAGGACCGACTCGGGGTGCACGAAGTACATGGCGAGCATGCAGACAACGACCGCGCCTGTGAACCATCCGAGCCAGACTCCGCCCCGGCCTCGTCGATCAGCGCGCTGGCCGGTGATGGGGGCGAGCAGGGCGATGAACAGGCCCGCGATCGTCATGCCGTTACTCAGCCAGGTCGAGGCCGTGCCCGAGTCGGTGAAGACGCCGTCGCTGGTCAGGTAGGTCGTGAACACGAATGTCGTGGCGACCGCGTTGAAGGCGGCGCTACCCCAGTCCCAGGCCGCCCAGTCGACGACTCGGCGCGTGATCACGCGGTGTGGGGTGGTGGGCGTTGTGCTCATGGGATCGGGCTCCTTCGATGGGGAGTGCTCGGAGGCGCGTGTGCGTCCAGGGTGAAACTACCACGTTTCGTAGCTCACTCTCTCCTCGGGCCGCCCCAGGAACGAGGCCGGGGAACCACCAGCGCGACCTGACTACTTGCCATATGCTGTCTACATGGCAGACATGTCCGTTAACACACACCCTGATGTAGCCCTCCTTACCTCTACATCCCTGTTTGGCTAGACAACAAAGGACTCGTCCAGATATCGATTGCAGACGGAGCTCAGAAGGAGAAAATTCTTCTCGCATACACAGCACTCGATAGGCTCCTTGACGCGCTTGGCGATAAGCAGCCTTGGGCCGCCATCCCAACTGCCCAGCTGTCGACAATCAAGGAAGAAACTGGCTACACACACCTCGTTGTCGATCACTTCGTCAGCGACATCATAAGGAAGATGAGTGAGTATGAAGGGTGATCTAAAGGTCAGCACCGACGATTTTCTGGCCGAACTCAAGCAATCCTATACAATCGCAGCGGCAGGATTAGACCGCTTGGCTCCTACCATGCCACAGGAAATCGACGCCGGAATCGCAACATTCATCATTACAGATATGCTTGGCGCTCTTTCAGCTGATGCCAGCACTCTAACACTCATGCTTGGTGACACACGCGATTCCCTCGAAGCATTAATCTCATCTTTTGAACAAAATGAAGCAGACACTGCCGCAGCATTCGATAACATAAATAAGCAGGCGCAGGCATGACTGACCAAGCAGCAATCGACACCCGAATTTACGGCGACCCCGAAGACATTCGCGCAGCGGCTGACAAATTGTACACAATTTACGAGGCCCTCGATGAACTCTCAAATCAGTTTAGGAACAGACTACGGACGAACTTTTACGCCTGGAATGGAGAAGCTGCGCATAGCTATGACGATGCAGCCGTCAGCATGGGATCCAAAGTCCAACAACTCACAGATCGCTTCTACTCTGCGTACGAGTCACTCCGTGCTTACGCTCAACAACTTGATTATCACTATCGCAGCATGCAATCAATTCGCGAGCGAGCCGAATACGCTAGCCTAGCCATTATGAATGACTACGATATATTGCCACCAACCCCAATTCCAGAACCAACCGTTGAAAAGTGTTATGCGGAATCTCCCTACGGCACCCCACCCTCAATTGGCCCGCAGATAGGAAGCCCCGACGGCAAGTTCTCACACAACGACCAAATTGAACTTTATCAAAAGCTCGAACAAGAAGTTCAGGATGTACGAGACGATCTCGAACAATGGGTAATTAAACATGTGCGCTCAGTACAAGAAGAGTGTATAACCTTAATATTTGCGCGCGCCGTCAACGATGGAGTAGATGGGCTCATTCGCGATCCATGGCAGCTACTACCTGATGCAGCTTCAACCCTCTGGGACGCAGGAACAGCACACTACGCCTCACTCCTAAAAGAGACTGCATCGTCCAGCACTACAGAAAGTGCAGCTTCAAAGCAACTTGCTGCAGCTATCTCTGATGCATCTCTTGGCAAATTTAAAGCCATGCCTGAACAAAGGCTATCTGCCATGCGCGGAATTGGAGAAGGACTATCCAAGGGCGCTACGGTTGTCGGAGTTGGAATGCTGGGTTATGAAGTAGTGACATCAGATACACCGGCTCAGAAGGCAACGACCGGTGGGTTGGGGCTAGCAGTCGGCACATTTGTAGGCGGCGTTGTTACCGATACGGTTATTGGCATGGCTGGCGGCGCGGAGGCAGGCCCCATCGGTGTTGCAGCTGGTGGAATTGCCGGCATGATAACCGGTTTTGTAACCGGATTAACCACAGAAGCACATGCAAACACACTCTACGAACGGATTCCCCTCGAGTATCGGGATCGTGCCGACGCAGTTGTCTCTCACCTCCCTTACTACATGTTTGGAGGATCATGGTAAAGTCCAATAATTTGTATAGCGTATCCGATGCGGACAAACGCCTATCCAAGGCACGTGCAAATTTTTTCATTACCGCCGTTTGCGCTATTTGTGCAATTTTCTTTTTCTGTTTACGCAGCTTTTTCCCAATCGCCTACACGTTCCTTTTCGTTGCAGTCCCGATTCTCCTCGCCCTCTCATCCCTCACACTCGGCATCGCCGAGATCCTTCAACAGCGCCGGGGAGTCCTCATACACGTCGAGTCAGAAGGAATCGCCCTCTACCCCTTTATTTTTCCCTTCTACGTTTCGTCGATCAACTCCGTTTTCTTCTTGAGCTGCGGCCCCATCACACTTCTCTTGTTCCTTATTCAGCCTAATTCTGTTATGAGCCTAATCCTGGGATTATCCTATTCGTTCCTCGGATACACAATGTTCAAGATGACGGAGTATCGCCCCTCGCGCATCCACCGGTCACCACTGATCACGCTTGGTCCCGATCACCTGTCGATTCAGCCCCTCCTGCACGACAACCCGACACGTATCCGTTGGGATCGCAACCCCCAGATTGAGGGATTCGAGCTTTTCGTTGTCGCCAATGAGCCACACCAGTTAATGCACGTATCCACCCGAGACTCCGAGGATACGCTTATTTTCGATATGAAGGGGATGCCCATCTGCTACTGGCAACTCGCGCGGCTCATCAACCATTTTGTCGCCCATCCCGAGGATCGAGCAACGCTCGGAACACCGCAGGGACCGCAGCTCGTCACCGACATCCTGACGGCAGGCTAAGCACATGCTCCCCCTGACCCTCATCCGCCAACCTCTCACCCCAGCACAAGCCGACGCCATCATGCGCCGAGCGTGGATCGTCCCCGCATGCTTCTATGCCGTCGGAGTCACGGCAGCACTCGTCCTCGCTGCCCTCATCGGGCTCGGCTTCCCCGCCCTCGGCCTGCGTCATGGGCTCGCTATCGTCTGCATTCTCCTCGTCGCCTTCATTCCGGCCGCCGTTGCCTACGCGCGCGCACCCAGCCGCCCGCCGAGGGTCACTGACACCACGACGCGCCAGGGGGAAAGCACGATCACAGAGCTGCTGATCATCGGGGACACCACCTTCTCTCAGAGGCGCCTCGCCGGCTTTACATGGGGAGTGAGCGGCGTTTTGATTTCCCTCATTCCTCTCGCATTCTCCTCGAGCACCAAGAATGGTTTCCTTATGTCACTCTTGGCCTGCATCCTTATCGTTTCCTTTCTCGTGAAGCACACGTATCTGTATTTTCCACAACCGCGCGACGTCAAAGCACAGAGACTCCTCCTCATCCCCGACGGTTTCGCCTTCGCCGAGAAAGACATTCTTCCTCGGCTCAAAACGGCAGCCTGGAGTGATGTGACCGGCGTGGGTGAGACTATCAAGGGCATGACCGCCGTCCACTGGACCTCGGATGGCGAGGACGGTGTCACGTGGCTGTGCCTCAAGGATCCAGGGCTCTCCTACGTCGCCTTCGAGCGACTTATTGACTATTTCGCCTCCAACCCCCGGCGGCGGCGCGTTCTCGGCACCGAGACCGGCGTCGACATGGTGCGAGCGCTCCTGCGAGGACAAGACCCGGACGCCTGAGACATGGCCACCCCCGAGCTCTCGTTGGATCCCCACGACGAGGCCGGGGAACCACCAGCGCGACCTGACCACATGTCATATGCTGGTGTGTCACCCAGAAAGGAGAAGACGATGGCACGCAGCACGCTGGTGAGCCCCTCGGAAGCCGACAAGCAGTATGCCAAGGCGAATAACTTAGTTCGCCCGGCCATCTTCTTCCCGGTGACCGCGGTTATCTTCCTCTTACTGTCGGGATATATTCCAGGCGGCATCGCGCTATTTTTCTCTGTCTACTGTTTGCTCTTAGGCATCGCATCTGCGTTCCTCGCAGTCACTCAAATGCTCCGCCGATACGACAGATGGATCGTGCACGTGGAGGGTAAGGGAATATCGATACGTCCCACCCTTGCCCTCGTTCGCGTGAAACAGATCGCCTTCGGCATCGGCATAGCCTGCGCTCCGATAGCGATCATCATCGAAGTGTTGGTGACCCACTCGGCCGTCGGCGCTGTCCTCAGCTTGATCACGGGCCTCATGTTCTCGACGATGTTCTATTTCATGTTCATGTCCTCACCCCACAGGCTCTGGCTCATTCATCAGGGCCCGATCATCGAGTTCACTCCTGAAGATGTCGCGTTCCGTTCTCTCATCGACAAGTCCGCGACACGTATTCCATGGGATCGCCATCCGACCATTAAGGGCTTCAGTCCAGTTCCCGACATCGGCGATCAGCTTCCGCTCATGTACGTGTCCGCCGACGGAGCCAACCGCGACATGGAGTTCGACATGACAGGAATCCCCATACCGCTTTCGCGGGTGGACAGCCTGGTCACCTACTTCAACAATCGGCCGGAAAAGCTTGCAATGCTGGCTTCCTCAGAGGGAGCCAGGATGGCATGCGCGATCTTGACGGCCCGCTGACGCATATCACCGCCCGGGCTGCGGTGGTGCGCGAGCTTCGAGCGCACCCGACAACGCCAACCGGGCAGTGCCTTTAGGCGCTCATCTCCTCGGCGACGAGGATCTGCGCGAGCGCCAAGTCGAGGGGGCGCGTGACCTTCATGGAGCGTTCGTCGCCCGCGACCGTGTGCACGGTGCCGCCGATCGCCTCGACGAGGCCGGCGTCATCCGTCGCCGCCCGGGCCTCGTCCGCACCCAGAGAGGCGCCCGCCTCGTGCGCGCGAATGAGGACATCCCAGCGGAACCCCTGCGGGGTCTGCACGGCCACCATGTCGGAGCGCCGCGGCGTGCCCGTCACGACGCCGGAGGAGTCCACGGTCTTAAGAGTGTCAGTGACGGGCAGGACGGGGATCACCGCGCCCGCGCCGTCGGCAACCGCGTCGATGACGCGCTCGGTGACCTGCGGGGGCGTCAGGGGACGTGCCGCGTCATGCACGAGGACGACCGTGTCCGCCTCACACTTACCAAGAGCAGCGAGTCCCAGGGCCACGGACTCCTGACGCGAACGATCGGAGCCGGCGACGACACTCACGCCGTCGACATCGGACAGCGCGCTGCGGAATTCCCCGATCGACGAGGCCGGGGCCGTCACAACGATCGCACCCACTCCCCCGACGCGTAGGCCGCGGGCCGCCCACCAGACCAGGGGGCGACCCGAGAGTTCAACGAGGGCCTTCGGACCCTCACAGCCGAGGCGAGAGCCGGAGCCCGCGGCCGTCAGGACCGCGCAGGCCTCACTCTGCGACGGCATCTTCGTCGACTTCGATGCGCCCCTCAGCCAGGACAGAATCGAGACGCTCGGCCGCAGCAGACTTTTCGATGTTGCGTGCCAGGGCCAGCTCAGAGGTGAGGATTCCACGGGCCTTCGTCAGCATGCGCTTCTCGCCCGTGGACAGCTTCTTCAGGTCATCGCGGCGGGTCAGGTCGCGCACGACCTCGGCGACCTTCACGATGTCACCGGTGGCGATCTTCTCCTGGTTCGCCTTGAAACGACGCGACCAGTTGGTCGGCTCCTCAATGTAGGGGGCGCGCAGGACGGACAGGACCTCTTCGAGGCCATCCTCGTCGACGATGTCACGAACGCCAACCATGTCAACGTTTTCGGCAGGGACCTGAATCTCGAGGTCACCCTGGTTCACACGCAGCTTCAGGTACGTCCGCTCCTCACCACGAATGGTGCGCGTCATGACCTCTTCGATCGTGGCTGCGCCGTGGTGCGGGTAGACGACCGTCTGACCGATTTCAAACGACATGGATTGACTCCTGGATGCTTGCGTGGATAGCAGGACTATTCTACCAGCTGGCGAGAGAATCGGACCCATACAGTGTGAAAGCTCAACGCTACACGTATACAAGGAACGACACAAACCAACTTCAAGCACGACCGCAATTCGTCCCAGCATGCGACCCTGGTCACGATCAAACGTGCACGATAAGGAGAGTCATCACACCCGAAAAGTCCCGTGTTTCCAAGCATAGCGAAGCCCCGACCTCGTCAGCATCAATGAACTGCCTCCCGTTTCTTGGACATCGGAATTGAAGTCCAGGGAATGGGAGGCT
>CALHZX010000066.1 GCA_938040725.1 uncultured Actinomyces sp.
TGGTGACCACCGGAGAGAAGAACCTCGTCCTCGTTTCTGGGCGAGCTCACATGGACCTGGCTCACGCCGTGGGCGAGGAAATCGGATGTGGGGTCTCGCCGGTGACGGCCTACGACTTCGCCTCCGGCGAGATTTACGTGCGCTTCAACGAGTCCGTTCGTGGCGCCGACGTGTTCGTCCTGCAGTCCATCGCGGGCGACATCAACAAGTGGGTGATGGAGCAGCTCATCATGATCGATGCTGCCAAGCGTGCCTCCGCCAAGCGCATCACCGTCGTCGCTCCCTTCTACCCTTACTCGCGTCAGGACAAGAAGCACCAGGGCCGCGAGCCCATCTCCGCTCGCCTCATGGCTGACCTGTACCGCGCTGCCGGCGCCGACCGCATCATGAGCGTCGACCTGCACGCGTCGCAGGAGCAGGGCTTCTTCGACGGCCCGGTCGACCACCTCTTCGCCATGCCGGTCCTCGTGGACTACGTGCGCGGCCGCGTCGACCTGTCCAACACCGCTGTCGTCTCCCCGGACGCGGGTCGCATCCGCGTCGCCGAGAAGTGGTCGAAGAAGCTGGGTGGCACGCCCCTGGCTTTCGTCCACAAGACCCGCGATACTACGCGCCCGAACGTCGCCGTCGCGAACCGCGTCGTTGGCGACGTTGCCGGCAAGGAATGCGTCCTCGTGGACGATATGATCGACACCGCCGGCACGATCACTGAGGCCATCAAGGTCCTCATGGATGCCGGCGCGAAGAAGGTCATCGTTGTGGCCACGCACGGTATCCTCTCTGACCCGGCGGCCCGTCGCCTGTCCGAGTCCGGCGCCGCCGAGGTTGTCGTCACCGACACCCTGCCGATCCCCGCTGAGAAGCGCTTCGATCAGCTCACCGTCCTCTCCATCGCGCCGCTCCTGGCTCGCGCGATCCGTGAGGTCTTCGAAGACGGTTCGGTCACATCGCTCTTTAACTGAGCGCCTCCCGCTTCACATCCGCCCTCGTCGTGAGGTAACCTATTGGGGTTGCTCCGGCGAGGGCGGATCCGTATCCGCCGTTATCGACAGGGCCTGAATTGAAATGCCTCGCGTTTCCTTCACTCTGCCGACACCGACGCCGGACCTGAGAAACGAAGGAAAGACACATGAGCGACAACCCCGTCCTGCTTGCCGAAGAGCGTTCCGAGTTTGGTAAGGGTGCTGCCCGCCGCGCCCGCCGCGCTGGCAAGGTCCCCACGGTCCTCTACGGCCACGGCGCCGAGCCCCGTCACCTGGACGTTCCCGGCCACGACCTCTTCCTCATCGTCCGTGGCACCAAGAACGCCCTCGTTGAGCTGAAGATCGACGGCAAGACCCAGCTGGCCCTCGTCAAGGACGTTCAGGTTCACCCCGTGCGCCGCGACATCCTGCACGC
>CALHZX010000067.1 GCA_938040725.1 uncultured Actinomyces sp.
AATGGGCCAAGGCGCGCGGCGCCAAGGGCCTGGCCTACGTCACGATCGCCGAGGATGGCACACTGGGCGGCCCCGTTGCGAAGAACATCACCGAGTCTGAGCGTGAGGGCCTTGCTGCCGCCACCGGTGCCAAGCCTGGCGACTGCATCTTCTTCGCCGCTGGCAAACCGACCCCGTCGCGTGAGCTGCTCGGCGCTGCTCGCCTTGAGATCGGCAAGCGCTGCAACCTCATCGACCCCGATGCCTGGGCGTTCACCTGGGTTGTCGACGCGCCGCTCTTCAAGCCCACCGGTGATGCCGAGGCCGAGGGCGACGTGGCACTGGGCCACAGCGCCTGGACGGCCGTCCACCACGCGTTCACCTCGCCCAAGCCCGAGTGGATCGACTCCTTCGACAAGGATCCGGGTAACGCGCTGGCCTACGCTTACGACATCGTCTGCAATGGCAACGAGATCGGTGGCGGATCGATCCGTATCCACCGCCGCGACATCCAGAACCGTGTCTTTAACGTCATGGGTATCGGTGAGGAGGAAGCGCAGGCGCAGTTCGGCTTCCTGCTGGACGCCTTCAAGTTCGGCGCCCCGCCGCACGGCGGCGTCGCCTTCGGTTGGGACCGCATCGTCTCGCTGCTCACGAAGTCCGAGTCGATCCGCGACGTCATCGCTTTCCCGAAGTCCGGAGGCGGCTTCGACCCGCTGACTGAGGCTCCGGCGCCGATTACGCCCGCGCAGCGTAAGGAAGCCGGCGTCGATGCGAAGCCGAAAAAGCGCGGCGAGGAAGCATCCGAGGACTCCGAGAAGTGATTCTCTCGCCGTGACCTTGTCCACGGAACCCCCATTGGTCACCGACCGGTGGGGGTTTCGTGCACAATAGGGGTATGTCGTACGTCGAGATGCACCCGGTTAATCCGCAGGCACGTTTGGTCAACACGGTCGTTGATCTGCTGGAGCGCGGCGGCACGATTGCGCTGCCCACTGACTCCGGTTATGCGATCGCAACAAAGGTCGGCAACAAGGCGGGCATGGATACGATCCGATTAATCCGTAAGCTCGATGACAAACACAACTTCTCGTTGCTGTGTCACTCGTTTGCGCAGCTGGGAGAGCTCGTGATCATCGACAACCACGAGTTCCGCACCATGAAGGCGCTCACGCCCGGGCCCTACACGTTTATCCTGCGTGGGACCAAGGAGGTTCCGCGCATCATGCTGAATAAGAAGAAGCACACGGTGGGTGTGCGTATTCCGGATCATGTCATCACGCAGGCGATCGTCGAGGCGCTGGGTGAGCCCCTGGCCTGCTCGACGCTTATTATGCCGGGTGAGGATGAGCCGCTGACGGATGGTTTCGATGTGGATGAGCGCATCGGACACCAGGTTGACCTCGTTGTCGTGGGTCCCGTGGGTGTGGGGGAACCGACCACGGTCATTGACTTTGCTGGTGGGGATGCCGTCGTCGCTCGTGTCGGTGCCGGCGATATTTCGCTGTTCGACTGATCGCGTGGCATTCGACGCCTTGTCTTTTTCGCGCATGGGTTTTGCCCGTTGCACCGGGAGACAAGAGATGGGATCTATCGCGATACCGATGCGCTCCCGATTGTTGGCCAGCGCCTTGTCGTTGATGGGGTTGACGCCGTTCGCGTGACCTTCCAATCCGCAGACGAGGCCGCTGCTGACTGCTACGTCATCTTGAATACGATCACGGATCGCGCGCGCGAGCACCTTGACGAGTTTCGCATGGGTGCGGGCGCGGACGACGGCAATGCTCACGCGCTCGTGTGTGCACTTCCCGCCGACGCGATCATCAGCTATCAAACGGTGATCGTGGGGCCGTGGGGCATCGAGCCCGGCGTTTGTACGGATATGGGGGAGTGGATACGCTTTCTCGAGAACGCGGGCCCTGATGAATCGAATCCCTTGCGAGTTGTGAATGGGCGAGGTGCCGCAGCCTCACTCTTCGTAGGACCCGACGCGCGGGTGGTGTGGCCGTCGGAGAATCTAGCGGCGGCTCAGATGCGTGCGCCGCGGGAGCATGAGATTGGCACGCGTGCCAGTGCCCGGCTCGCTCACACGCGCCAGCGCCGGGTCGTGATGTACGACGGCGAGTCGGATCCAACGTGCACGCTCATCCTTTTCGACGGCGAGATCTGGCGAGGCAACGGCGTCGGCTGGTTGACTCGACGTTATCCCGGCCTGCGCGTCGTGACGATCGACGCGGGAGATCTGTACGAGCGCGAGGCGGAGCTGACGGATGCGGTTCGTGTTGGTGCTCTGCTTCAGGCAGTGTGTGACGAGGCCGGGGCCGGGCCCGTGATGGTCGCCGGCCAATCCTATGGTGGCCTCGCCGCGCTGCAGGTTGGCTTGCGACAGGATCTGCCCGTCGGCGAGATCGTCGCCCAATCGCCGTCCCTGTGGTGGGGCGGGGCTGCGCGAGGCGTGGGCGAGGGGGCGATTATGCGCGACCTGCGCTCTGGGGCGGCAACGCCCCGCCCCGGAGTGACGCTACGCCTGCAGGTCGGGACTCTGGAGCAGACGATGCGCCCGGTTGTTGATGACTGTGCGGAGCTTCTGTGGAGCCTGGGAGCCCATGTGGAATTGGATCATGACCGCAGCGGGCATGATGTCGCCTGGTGGCGGGAAGGGCTGATTCGTGCACTCGACGAGTGGCGTGCTCTCGAGCCTGTCATTTTTTCTGTGTGTGGGGGTTAGAGGTAGGGGGTGATTGGGTCGG
>CALHZX010000068.1 GCA_938040725.1 uncultured Actinomyces sp.
CAGCGATCGAGTAGGAAACCCTTGGGCGCGTCCATCAGTTCAAACCGCTGGTGTTGTGGTACCCAGACGCGCAGAAGGCGCTGGCTTTCCCCAAAAACTCATTCTCCATTCTCCAGCTCACGCACCCGCCGACGCACAGCAGTGATCTCAGCTTCCATCTCACGTAGATCAGGGCACCCCTGTTCGGCGGCCTGGCGCCGCTCGCGCTCGAGTGTGACCCAGCGGCCCACCACCGATTCACCCAGCCCTAAATCCCGGGCCACAGAAGCGATCGAAGACCCCGTATCCAATACCAGAGCCGCAACATCACGACGATACTCCGGAGTAAAACGACGACGAGTTCCCATACCAGGCACCTCACTCTCCGCAGGCACACACCCGCTTAACGAAGTGTCAACAACACCAGCCTAAGCCCAGGCTCAGCTGCGCCGACGTGGGGGGAATTGCGACCATAGGAGGCTTTGGGCGGCGTGTCGTCGGCGTGTCGCGGGCCTATGGTCGTAATTCCCCCCGTTTGGAGCCGGGCCGCCACCGCCTATCGGGCCGCCATGCCCCGACACCCCAACGCCCGACACCCCGACTCCCCAACCGTTTCCAGCACCCCCACAAGCAGCCCGTTCAATACGTATTGTTCGGCGTGTTTCGTGTCGTTTCGGACGAGAATGTACTGCGCGTTAATCCCTGTATAAGTGTGGTCACTGAGAGTTTTCCCAAAGTCCTACCGATTGCTCACCATAATTTGGCATACTGAGGGGCGGAAACTATCCGCCACAACAGGAGCTGTCTGTGCCTGAGCAAAACGTCCCCACTGCAACTGAGCAGGCTGCTGCAACTGAGCAGGCCCCGGCCTCGTCGGAGGGTGCCAGCAAACCCAGCCTGGGCCGTGTGATCGCCGCGTGGGCGGTGCACGCGTTCACTATCTCCGGACTCGCGTGGGCGACGCTCGCGCTTTTCGCGATGCTCGACAACAATATTCCGATGATGTGGCTGTGGTTCGCCATCGCGCTCATCGTGGATGGTGTCGACGGCACGCTGGCCCGTAAAGTCGGCGTTCGTGAGGTGATTCCCTGGTTCGACGGCGGCGTCGTCGACAATCTCGTCGACTATCTGACGTGGACGTTCCTGCCGGCCCTGTTCATGGCGATGTACCTGCCGTTTGGCCCGAAGCCGGTCCCGGTTATCATGATGGTGGTTATCATCGTCTCCTCGGTGTTCTGCTACGCGAACGACGGGGAGAAATCGAATGACAATTACTTCGTGGGCTTCCCGGCGGCATGGAACTGCGTTGCGATCGTTATGTACGTGCTTCAGACTCCCGCGTGGGTGAATATTGCGGCGACGATCTTCCTTGCGATTATGACGCTGGTTCCGCTGCATTACACGCACCCGGCGCGCGTGAAGCGCTTCCAGATCCCCAACATCATTGGCGCGGCCGCGTGGATCGTCGCGTGCGCGTACCTGGTGGTCATCTACCCGGTCCAGCCTCTGTGGACTCTGATTCTGTTCTGGGTGGGCGGCGGCTGGTTCATGATCGCGGGCTTTATTCGCACGGCGACCGGCGAGGACAAGTAATCTCCTCGTCACGAACGAGTATGAACGTCCCCCGGGCCTCGTGCTCGGGGGACGTTTGTTGTTGGTGGATCCGTTGTCGTGCAGGCGGGGTTGTCGCCGCCACGGCGACGAGGCCGGGGCGAGCGACTGCCCACGGGCGTACAGAGTGGCCGCAGCCCGCTCGTGCGCCTACGGTTGCTCTGCCAGGCCTTTCTTGACGGCGCGGTCGCGCCGGTAGCGGAAGACTTCGAGGAAGACCCCGCCGAAGAAGATGCAGGCGATGGCGGTCCAGACGCCCGGGGGAGCTTGGCGTCCGTACATGAGGAAGTACACGTAGGGCGCGAGGAAGGTGACGGCCGCGGTGACGGCACCGACGACGCGGTGCCAGAGCTTTTGGCCGGCGACCATTTCGATGAGGCCCCAGGTGTAGGGGATGGCGGTGATCATGTCGATGGCCCACAGGATGCGCCAGTCGCCACGGAAGTGCGGCACGTACATGACGGGAACGGCGCGCGCCATGGAGTAGACGAGGACAACGACGTAGGCGATGAACTTGGGGTTTCGGCACAGCTTGAGGAAGCCGGCACGTTCGATGATGGAGGCGCCGACAGCCCGCGAGGCGTGGGTGGCGTGCGAGGAGGTCGTCAGCGTATCGAGTCCGGCCATCGCGACACGCATGAATTCGCGTTGTTCGTCGCTGCCGGACGCCCAGCGCTCTAGCAGCTCGAGGGGGGACATGGCAATGGGGGTGTTGCCGTCGCGTGGCTGTCCTGCTGCGTGGACGATGCCGTCGCCGAGAGCCTCGTGTAGGCGCGGGAGGTCCCGCGTGGGGATTCCGGCGATCCACAGGCGTACGCGGCGTTGGATGGCGTCGTGGAGTTCGTGGGAGAGTGCGTGTCCTGCGGCGGAGTGCGGGGAGAATCCTTCCGCGGCGATGTCTGTGAGGGCGCCGGGAACTTCGACGATCCGGGTTGTTAGGTCGCCGGGACGGTCGACGCCCGAGATGGCGATGATGGTGGCAGCGTCCCACTCGTAGCTGCGTGCGATCTCAATGTCGAGGATCGAACGCAGTGTGATGAGGGAAGCGGTGTCACTCACGTGGGGCCTCTCGTTGGGAGTCGGACACATCCATTGTGCCTGACAAAGTGGTCGGGATGCACGCTCGAGGATGGCGTGGCCTCGCCGCGTAGAATCGGGGTATGGCGAAACGACGGATTGATCCGGGCGAGGGAATGGTGGCGCTGCGCTCGTGGCGCGAGTCAGTGGAGCGCGGCGAGGAGCCGGCGCGTGCGATTGTGCTCACTGCCGTGCGCTTCACCCTCGAGGAGCTGGGAACCCTGCATCCGGGCCGTGCAGTCGAAGTGCGCGTGCCTCCTGCGGGCGCGGTGCAGATTCTGCCGGGTACGACTCATCGGCGTGGTACGCCGCCTGCCGTGGTCGAAACTGATGCCGCGACGTGGCTGTCGCTTGCGTGTGGGTTCCTCACGTGGGACGAGGCCGTGGCTGGCTTGCGCGTGAGCGCCTCGGGTGAGCGTACCGACCTGGGGCCTTTCCTGCCGCTCGTGTGAGCGGCAGGAAAGGGGAAGGAATACTCAGGCCTCCAGCTGGGGCGCGCCGAAGCGGGCCTCAAGCTTGGGGGCGAGCCACTTCTGGGAGCCCTTGTATGCGTAGCGCTGGGCGACGGCGGCGATGGCCGCGGAGGCCGAGGCGAAGAGGACCAGGGAGGCGATGGTGACGTCGTCGGAGTCTTCGGCGGGGATGGGGCGTCCAGTGGCGACCTTCCAGCCGGCTTCGAAGAGCTTGGAGGCGGCGAAGGCCGCTCCGGCGATGACGACGGTCGTGGCGACCTTTTCGATGGTGGCTGAGTCCATGGTTGCCTCCTGGCGTGGGGGTGGTTGTCCCTGTGCGCGTGCGCACGATTCCATGATGCCCCACGCGGCGCTCTTGCGCGAGGCCCACGGGCACGCTGTCCTATGCTTGAACGGTAGTGTTCCCGTCCGAAGGATTCCTCATGGCTCGCGCCCGCTCTGTTTTTGCGCTCTCGGCCCTCGTTGTTGCGGCGTCGACGATTGCGGCTTGTACGCCGTCTGTGTCGTCCAGCGCGCCTCGGGATCCGTTCGCGTCGCCGATCGTCCCGGGTCAGAGCGCCCGAGCCTCGTCGAGTGCGACCACGGCTGGCACGATTGATGCTCCGACGCCGCGCAGCGGTTCGGGGACGGTGACGGTCGCTCTGGTGGGTGGCGCGCAGCTGCCGATGGAGACGGCTCAGGAGTTCACGAAGGCGACCGGTTTCACGGTGGCGGCGGTGCCCGTCGATAGCGTTGCGGGCCTGGCGAAGACGAATGCGGACGTTGTTGTGGGGCTTGATGGCGCGGATGCGCTGCAGGCGAGCGCTGCCGGTTCGATTGCGGCCGTGGCGCCCCAGGATACGGTGACACTGTCGGGCACGGCGGTGGAGGGCGCGGCTGCTGCCGTCGCCTACGGTCGTGACGACGTCTGCGTCATTGCCGACAAGTCGTGGATGAGCGCGAATGGTCGCCCGCTGCCGACCTCGTTCGGTGACCTGACGTCTCCGCGTATCCGCGCGCTGCTCGCGGTCCCGGACCCGGCCTCGTCGTCGGTGGGTCGCGCGTTCGTGCAGGAGGCGGCCGCGCAGACGGGCGAGGGCTTGGGGGCGTTCGCGCAGTCTCTGAACCCGCGCGTGAACCCGTCGCTGGGAGCGACGGTGGGCGCATGGACCGCTGGCGCGCACGTGTCCGATGGGTACTTGTCCGAGGTCGTGGGTGCCTCCGCGGGAACGTCGGGTGTGTACCCGCTGGTTGTGGCCCCGCGTTCGCTGGCCGCTGCCGCAGCGACGAATACGGGCGCGGATTCCTACGGCACGCCGATCTCGTCGACGTGCATTGCCCGCATCATGTACGCGGCGGCGACGGGTTCGTCGGCTTCTGATGGCGCTGAGTCGCTGATTGCCTGGCTGCAGGGGGAGACCGCTCAGCGCTCTCTGGCGACGACGGGCGCCGTCTACCCGATCGATGGTGTGCTCGCCGCCGACACGAAGGCCGGCTGGCTGATGGGTATCAGCGGTGATCCGATCGTTGCCGACGAGACTGTTGGTTCTCTCGACGCGATGAGCGCGTGGCTGGCCACGTGGTCCTCGGCGCTGGCCGCGCCTGCACCCACTCCCTCGCAGACTCCTGCCGCCGACGCGGGAACCGATCCGGGCACGTCCAACGAGGCGCCCTCGGATGAGACGGGGGGCGCCGATCCGGGCGACGAGGAATAGCCCCGCCGCGCCCTAAGAATCGAGTCAGCCTCGCAGCATTGCGGGGCTGACTTTGCATTCCTCCCCGATGCGCATGGGGGCGATGAGGCCCGCTTCGCGTAGTTCGAGCAGGCGCGGCACGGTGCGTTCGACGACCTTCCACGGGTCGATCGTGTTGAGGTAGATGCGTGTGCCGCCCTCGAAGCCAGCGAGGGTTGAGATGCGCCACTTGAGCAGGATGCGCCAGCGCATGGGGGTGGAGACGGTGGGCGGGCGGTGGTACCACTCTTCGTTGGCGGGCACCTCGACGCCGGTTGCGGCGTGCGCGGCGTGGAGGATATCGGAGATGCCTCGCATGGCCTCGGGGCTGACCTCCCACGGGTTGGCGGCCTTGCCGAGGGGCCAGATCGCGATGCCGGGGAAGCGGTGCCCGAAACCGGCGAGGGCGACGGCGTGCTCGTTCTGGGCGATGAGGAGCTTGCGCGTGGCCGCGACTGTGAAGATCTGGTCGTAGATGTCGGGCTGGGCGCGCAGGCGTTCCAACTCGGCCTCGGTTTGCACGGACAGGTCGTCGATGGCGACGAGCTGCTTGTGGAGGTGATCGAAGGACGCGCCGGCGGGGCGCAGCCAGTTTTGGAAGGTGGCGACGTAGCGCACGGCGGGGTCGAGGTCGTACAGGTCGCGCATCGAGCGGGCTGTGTAGGCCGTGTACTGCTCGTGCTCCTCGGGGGTGAGGGTGCCCGACCCGGCCAGCTGGTGGGCCTCGGTGGCGCCGTCGACGAAGTGTCGCCTGCCGATAATCAGGTCGTGGCCGCCGGAGAAGAAGCCGTTGGCTGCCTGCAGGCGCGCGGTTTCGCTGGTGGCCGCGAACTCGCCCTCGCTCATGCCCGAGGCCAACATGCGCGCGCGCACGACGTTCATGACGTGCTCGTAGCCCGCGTCCGAGGCCAGGTAGTGGGCCATGCGGCGGCGGTCTTCCTCGGAGGGGACGTGCCCGTGGTTGAGGTGCCAGTAGTTGTAGGAGACGATCTCGAACAGGTTCGGGATGCGTCGGAACTGTGCGACCGTGTCGGTCAGCTGATCGGCACCCAGGGCGTCCAGCTGTTCCCAAGTCCCGTCTTCGTGGCGCACGAGGCGTGACTTCTCGGGAGGGGTTTCGAGGTAGCGTCCCGAGCAGAACGCGCAGTGGCGCCCGTCGGCCTCGTGGTCGATGGGGTTGTGATCCGTGTGCGGGGCGGTCAGGGGCCGGTTGCCGCGGCCTGGAACGGTCCACACTTCGGTGCCCGTGAGCAGGTTCTGCTGTTTGACGGTGCCGTCGGCCAGTCGAACGATCGCGCGGTCGGCGCGCGTGAGCTTGGAAGCCATGCCTGTATCGTACCCGCCCTCAGAGTCGGTCCATCGTGGCCGGATGCGATCCCGTGCGTCCGGCTTCGCCCTCGTCCAGCGCGTCGATACGCGCGCTCTGTTCGGGGCTCAGCGAGAAGGAGAAGATGTCGAAGTTGGTGGCCATGCGCGCTGGGCTCAGTGTCTTGGGGAAGACGACGTGGCCGCGGTCGAGGGCCCAGCGCAGGGCGACCTGGGCGGGGCTCACGCCGAGCTGGGTCCCGATCTCGATGAGCGTCGCCTCGGTGACGGTGCGTCCGCGGGCCAGGGGGGACCATGCCTCGAACACCATGCCAAGCCCCTGGGCGTAGGCGCGCAGGTCGGCGTTGGGGAAGAAGGGGTGGGATTCGACTTGGAGGACGTGGGGGGCGACTGTCGCGACCGCGCGGACTGCCTCGATGTGCTCGCGCTCGTAGTTGGACAGGCCGATCGCCCGTGCGTCGCCGCCGGTGAAGGCGTCTTCGAGGGCGGGCCAGGGCAGGGCGACGTCACCCCCGTACAGGGTGGGCAGCGGCCAGTGCACGAGGAGGAGGTCGACGTAGTCGGTGCGCAGGTCCTCAAGAGAGCGCTGGATCGAGGTGGCGGCCCGCTCGGGCTCATGGTTGGAGTTGTCGACCTTCGTGGTGACGAACAGGTCTTCGCGCGCGATTCCCGAGGCCTCGAGCGCCGCCCCGACCTCGGCCTCGTTGCCGTACATCTGAGCGGTGTCGATGTGACGGTATCCGACTTCGAGGGCACGGCTCACCGCGTCGTACGTGTCCTCGGGCGTGACCTTGTAGGTGCCGAAACCGAGTACGGGGATGGGCGAGCCTGTCGGGAGGGTGAGGGTCGGAATCGGGGACGAGGCCGGGGCGGGGCCTGCGGGTGGCGGGGTGTTCATCGGTGAATCCTCCTAGTCGCCACCAGTGTAGCCTCCCGCGCGCGGCGCGGTCGCGGTTGGCGCTCGCGCTGGCGGTCGGTGTGCCGTAGCGCGGTCTTCGTTTCGGTGCCGCGTAGGTGCCCGTTTGAGAGCGCAGGAGGAATCATGATCAATGCATGCGAGACGGAGGACGGCGTCGTCTTCGATATGAGAGAGCTGGAGTGCGACGCGCTGCGCTCGTATGCTGACGGAGTCCTGACTGACCCCGCGCATCCTTTCGTTGAGCTGCTGCGCGGCCAGGGCCTCGTCGTCGGCGATACTCCTGTCCCGCACCTCGCCGCGGTCCTCGAGGGGTTCGCGCAGGTGACGAATGTGCTCACCGCCTGGGTCGTCGCCCCGGCTGGGTGTCGCCGCTCCACTTTCTTCGTTGGCCCGCGCTCCGTCGTCGTGTCGCGGTGCGATGAGGGGGACTGTATGCCGGCGAGGATGACCCGGTGTCGGTGTGGGCGATCGATGGTGTGCAGCTGTGGGAGACCTTCCGCGAACTCAGTGCCTTGGGTGAGCCGTCGGGCGAGGGGATTGTGCCGACGGCGGTGCCGGAGGTGCTCTTGAGTGCGCTCGAAAGGGGCGACGTGACGAAGATCCTTGTGGAGGTGCCCACGGTTGCTCGCGAGATCGCCGAGGTGATCGATACCGAGATCGACGAGGCGACGGGAGCCTTCTGGGCGGACGTTGCGGATGACGCGTGGGTGGGGCTCGCCGTGCGGGTCGTCGATGCGGCGTCGTACCCGGATCTGTCGGGCGACAGTTGGCGTGTGATTGCCACCAGCCAAGACGTGTGCGAGGTGCTGGCGGGCGTGGAGTTCGCCGAGCTCTACCCCGACGATGTGCCCCTGCTGACGGGCGAGGACGGTGAATTCTTGGCGGCTGTTGCTCCATCCTCGCCGGAGGTGCTCTGGGAAGATATTGAGGACGTTCTCGCCGAGTAGGTCTCCGCGTGAGCGATAGATCTCAAAATTTGAGACTGTCGGGTGACAAATAATTTCTGTCCCAATGGTCAGAGCGCTCTCTGGGGCGGTTTTTCCTGGTTTTGGAAGATGTTCGTCTCGACTTTGGAGGGCTCTGGCTGTTCGACGGGTGCTTTGTTGGAATATCACTGAAAAACTTGAAAAAGGTGTCTGCAACGTGGTTGGCACTTTTATTGGTGTCACGGTCGATTTCCCCGATATTCCCCGTCATTTCAGGAACACCTGTCTAACCAGACGGTAGGGTTTATGTTAGGTAACCCACCGTGAATTCCCCGCTCTAACAACGATTTTGGCGTACGATAGATACTGTTCAACCACGATCGTCCACATGTCCAGACAACGAACGGAGAGTTATGTCGGTTCGCAATGCCCTGCTGGCGCTTGTTGCGCAGCAGCCCGCCGGTGTCTACCGCCTGAAGCAGATGTTCGAGGAGCAGACGTGCGGAGCATGGCCGCTGAATATCGGCCAGGTCTACCAGACGATGCAGCGCCTCGAGCGCGACGGCCAGGTTGTGTCTCACGCCGAGACTAATGCGGGCCGTGATTCCGAGGTCTTTGAGCTGACCGACGCCGGTCGCGAAGTCCTCGCCGCCTGGTGGTCCACCCCTGTTCCTCGCGAACATCCCGAACGTGATGAGCTCGTCATGAAGCTCGCTGTGGCCGCCGCCGATCCTACGGTCGACGTTGAGGCCATGATCCAGACCCAGCGTCGCTCGACCCTGGGCTCCCTGCGCGATGTGACTCGCCTGAAGGCCTCGGCTGATGAGGGTGAGCTCGCGTGGAAGCTCATTCTGGAGCGTCACATCTTCGACCTCGAGGCCGAGCTCAACTGGCTCGACCACATTGAGTCCGGTGCGGTCTCTGAGGCCGCGCGTCGCGCCGCCTTCGCCGCTGCGAAGGGTCGCTCGATGAACTGGGCTCAGGCTGAGACCGGCATTTCGGAGCGTGCCGGGGTGCGATGAACCAGCCTGTGCCGCTACCGATCAGGATGGCGGGCGTCGGACATGAGTTCGGCGCTGACGGCGTCCGAGTGAGAGCGCTCGACGGGATCGACCTTGAGGTCGCACCCGGCGAGCTTCTCGCTGTTATGGGTCCCTCCGGTTCCGGTAAGTCGACGCTGCTGTCGATTGCCGGTGGCCTGGAGCGTCCGACCCGAGGGCATGTCTATATCAACGGGGTTGACCTGGCGGCCCTGGACAGCGTTCATCGTGCTGAGGTTCGTCGTCGGTCGATTGGATACGTCTTCCAGGATTACAACCTGATCCCCTCGCTGTCGGCCCTCGAAAACGTTGAGATGCCGCTGCAGCTCGATGGTGTGAGTCCCTCCAAGGTGCGCGAGGCTGCCATGGCCGCGCTTGAGGAGGTCGGCGTTGCGGACCTGGCAGATCGTTTCCCAGAGCTCCTGTCCGGTGGCCAGCGCCAGCGCGTCGCGATCGCCCGTGGACTCGTGGGTAACCGCTCGGTCATTCTTGCCGATGAACCGACGGGTGCGCTCGATTCTCACACTGGTGAACAGATCATGTTGGTGTTGCGTGATCACATTGATACCGGTGCAGCCGGTATCCTCGTGACTCATGAGGCCAGAATGGCCGCATGGGCAGATCGGACTGTCTTCCTGCGCGACGGTCGCATTGTCGACCGATCGAGGGGGGATTCGCTGAAGGATCTGCTGGCAGACACTGCACCAAGGATCTGATGAACCGACTCAGCACGCGGATGAGGCGATGGGGAGTAGTACTCCGCATCGCCTCTCGTGATGCGCGCCAAAGCCTGGGCCGTACGGCCACGGCGGTCTTCTTGATCTCCCTGCCGATCATCATTGCGATCGCGGCGATCACCTTCTGGGACGTCACGACCTCGCAGCGCTACCGTGCCTCGTCGTGGCTCGGACATCGCAGCGACGTGCAGGCGGTGACGCTGCACCGCTCCTCGACGGCGATCGAGCAGGACTTTACGGTGGATCATCTCGGGCAGGCAGCCTCGAACGACGAGGTATCGGTCTCGGTGGAAACGCTCAACAGCTGGGTGCCCGCAGGCGACCAGCTGATCGCCGTCGATACTCTCTACCAGCTGCGTCTGGAGACAGCTGACGGCGCGGGCTTCACGGTCGACAACGGCACGCAGACCGCCGAGCTCGAGGCCCCGCGCGTGCATGCGGGAGGTAAGAGCGGGCCGCTGGCCGCCGGCCACGCCGTGATCTCTCAGGATGTCGCCCGAGCGCTCTCGGTCTCGGTCGGAGACAGTGTCAATCTGTCCCTGACGATCGCCAAGGAACGCGCGACGCAGACCCTCAAGGGAAGCGTCGTTATCGACGCAATCATCGGTGGCACCGAGCGCGCCATTATCGGCGACGGAACACTTCCCATCGATCGCCTCGCTGTCGCGGGGCGCACGCAGACGGCCTGGTACGTGATCGGACCAGTACCTGTCACCTGGGAAAAGATTCGCGAGATCAACGCATCCGGTTTCTCTGTCCTGTCTCGCCAGGTGCTTGCGAGCCCGCCCGATGCCTCGGTGCTCTCCTCGCAGATCGCACAGTACCAGGATTCCGAGAACACTCGTCGGACGAACCCAGGGCAGTACCTTCCCCTCGTTGCAGGTATTCTCCTGATCCTCACGGAGTTGATCCTGCTCATCTCGCCGCTGTATACCGTTGCTCAGCGCTCGGTCATGCGCACGGCTGCGATGATTGTCGCTAATGGCGGCGACCGCACGGACGGACGCAGGCTCACGATTGCTCACGGCGTGATCATTGGCCTCTACTCGGCTGTGTTTTCCGCGGCTTTCTCCGCGGCCGCGATGGTGGGAATCGGCATGTGGTCGGGTCTGGGTATCGGGATCGTCCCGTGGTGGCCTCTCGCGCTGTCCGTGCTGCTGCCGGTGCTCCTGTCGCTCATGGCGTCCGTGTCCCCGGCCCACACGACGTCACATATTGACACCTCCGCCGTTATCGGCGGTCGCGTGTGGGAGCCGTCGCGCCTCGTGCGTCGCCGCATGATCTACCCGTTGGCGCTTCTGGCGGGGCTGCCGCTCCTCGGTGCTGCCGCCTGGCTCGGTTCGGTGCTCGCTCTCGTCGTCGGTATCGGCCTGCTGGAGGCGGGCCTGATCGGTTCAATCCCCTACATCTTTACCCGGTGGCGCGTCCCCAACGGGCGCGCGTCGATGAGTATGCGCCTGGCGCTGCGAGACGCCGTTCGTAACGGCCACCGCACGTTCCCCGCCATGGCCTCGATCCTGACGACCGTGTTCGTCGCCTGCGGCCTGCTCATCACCCTGTCCTCGTCGAACGAGGCCGGCTGGAACTCGCGCCCGCACGTGGGGCAGCGGGGCCAGGTCTTCGTGTCGACCGTCGACCGCACCGAATCCGTGAAACGGTCGCGTGACCTCATGAAGTCGGCCGTCGACGCCGTTGACGCCCAGCGCGGTGTCACGTCGCAGGTGACGCTCAACGGCCTGGCGTGGAACAGCGGGCCGGGTGGCCCAACCACCATGGTCGAGGCGGTGCACCCTAACAGCGGTTCGGCGTTCACGATGTCGGACAAGATTGGCACCATGGCAGAGCTGGACCTGGCCTACATGGTCGATGACGGCACGTATCTGCGTGAGGCTGGATACTTCACCAATGCAGACGACATGGTGCGTGCAATCGCCACCCTCAACGCCGGCGGCGTCCTCATTCCCGACCCGGAGTACATCGACGGTGCCGGCCAGGTGACGCTGCGCAGCCTCGACATGAGCGCCATCGCGGAAGCGAAGGCCGCGGGAGCCTCGGACGATAATCTTCCGGACGCCAAGGTGACGACCATCCAGACCTTCGTTGCCACGCCCCTGACCCGCGTCAACGTCATCGTGCTGTCGCCGACCGCAGCGTCCTACCTGGGTCTGCAGGCGCCGCCCCTGGGCGAGCTCCTGACCGTCGAGAAACAGGTCAGTCCCGTCGATGCTCCGTCGTTCCAGGCGACGATTGCCCGCCAGGTGCCCGGTGCCTCGGCTCAGGTCATCGTCCCGACGATGCGTTCCCTCGTCCTGCCCTACGTCGCAGCCCTTATTGCCATCGTTGCCGCGGCGGCCACGGTTGCCCTCGTTGTCGCCCTGTCGGCCTCGGACATGCGTCCCGATCTCGATACCCTTGATGCGATCGGCGCGGCCCCCACGATGCGTCGCCATGTCACGACGTGGCAGGGTGTCGTGCTCGCGCTGAACGTCATCCCGACGGCCGTTCTGTCCGGCCTCGTCGTCGGCGTCCTCTCGGTTATCACGTTCGCCAACTCGCATATCTTCTCGACGCTCACCACGCTGCGGCCAGTCGTGCCGTGGGGCGCGCTCTTGGGCATGCTCATCGGCATGCCGATCCTGTGCGCGCTCGTCGCGATCGTTCTGACGCCCCGCCACCAGAAGCGTCTGCGTCGCATCAACTAGGGGATATCGATGAGTCAGACCCCCGACGGCGTCGTGATCCCTGCCGGTGCGCTCGCATCGTCGTCCGTGCGTGTGGATACCTGGCTGTGGGCGACCCGCCAGCTGAAATCTCGCTCCCAGGCGACGGCCGCCGTGCGCGCCGGGCACGTGCGCGTGAACGGGGAGCCCGTCAAAGCGGCCTACAAGGTCCGTATCGGCGACGAGGTACGACTGCGCATTGAGGGATTCGACCGTGTCCTCGGGGTCGTCCTGCTCCTGGCTAAGCGCCTGTCCTACCCGCAGGCGCGCACCGCCTATGATGACCGCACGCCGGAGCGCCCTCGCATGCACATCCCGGTCGCTATGCGAGAGAAGGGCAGTGGGCGCCCGACCAAGAAGGAGCGTCGCGAGCTCGATAGGCTGCGCGGCTACGATTCCCACGAGCACTACTGAGCTCATCGACGAGGCCGGGGCAGGCTTCGTCGGTGCGCGCATGCGGGTCGTTCACGGCTGAGTTGCGTCCGGGGTCGGGCTGACGACCCTTGGCTGCGGGTACACAAACCCCGCCGCCCACGCAGGGCGACGGGGTGGCGCGATCAGGAATGCGGTCTCACTCGTTCGGGAAGAACGACTTCACGTCAACCTTGTAGTACTCGCCCCAGGTGGGGTCGTCGGGGACTGTAAATTGGGTCTTGCCCGTGCCGCTGCGGTCGACGTCAACGGTTGCGACCTCGCTGGTGGTGTCGAAAGCCCCGTTGGGATCGTTGGTAGCAACGAGGTTATTGATGGTGACCTTATTCTGACACTGTTGATCAACGGCACTCTGAGCCGTCTCACTCACGCCAAGGTAGAGGTCACGTAGCTCGTCGAGCTTCGCGACGTTCTCAGGTGTGATCTGTGCGCACCAGTAGGAGGGCTCCTCGGGGGAGGGGATCGGTGGGACCTCGGCAGCTTCCTGAGTCGGTACGTTCGCCGCTACCTGCTCCTGCTGAGCGTCGTACTGGGCCTCGTCGTAGGCGGGGATCGCCTCGGCAATCTCAGACTGCGCGGGGGTCGCCTCGTTGGGTTCGACGTATTCCGTCTAGGCGTGGCCGTCCCACCAGCGTAGCTGCGCAGCACCGGTCGGGTCGGCGTACCAGCCTTCCGCGGGTTCGCTCATCGTGATTCTCTCTCCCGTGTCGTGTCAAAACCGAGAGTACGGTCAGGAAGTCTAGTCGCCGCAGGGATGGCGGGCAACTATGCGCTCAGACCCCGCTGGGCCAGATGCTGACAGCGCGGACGATGCAGGATCCCGAGTCGAAGGAAGGCAACGGTACAGTCGATGTCAGCGAGGCCGATCCGCCCGCGGGGACGGTGACCGTCTGCTTGTCCGAGGGCTGATAGCCCTTGATGGTAGAGCCGGGGACGAGGTAGACCTCGACGCCGACGTCGTACGCCGAGAGGCCCGCCAGGTTCGTTCCGGTAATGGATACGGATCCGGTGATTGTCGCCGAGGATGCCCCCGCCGTGCAGGTGGGGGTGTCTTGCTTGACCATGTCCTGCGATGCGTCTTTTGCGTACGCCTCGATAAAGTCCTTTTTCTTCGGGCAAATCTTGCCGATGGCTTCGTGGCGTGTCGCCGTCAGGCTCGAGTATTCTCGCGCCTTTGCGTCAAGTGAGTTGAAATCTGCATTCGCGCTCGTCAGACCGTCACACCACGCCTGAGCTTCCTTCTTGTTGGTCGCGTCATTGATCTTGGTGCGGGTCGTCGCCGTCTCGGTTTCCGTTTCCTTGGCCTGATCACGCAGGGACTGGGCGTCGCTCTGCGCCTGCCGGGCGGCCTGATGGGTGGAACGTGCACCGAGTTCCAGGCCAACCGAGAGGATCAGAAAGAGGACGGCGAGGCAAGCACCGATGATCGTCAGAACTTTCATGCCGCTGTGGGACCCTGAAGCCTGTGGCGTGGGTGCCTGCGCGGGGGTGGGAACGTAACTCACTTCTCCAACTCCTCAAGTTCCTTCTGGGCCTGATCAAGCTCTTGTTGTGCCTGGTCGAGCTGGCCCTGAGCGTCGTCACGTTCGCTGACCGCGGGTGCGAGCTCCGCACGTGCGTGGCTGTAGGAGGTGCCCGCGATGATCGTCGTCACTGCGAAAACGACGACGGCCACCCACGTTGCGACTGTCGCGATCTTCCAGTGCGAGGAGGTCTGAGAGTCCTTGGTCTGTCCGGCCTTCTTATCTCGCGCGTCCTTCTGTGGCTGGTCGAACCTGGGTTCGGAGCCGTAAGGATTCGAGGAGACGGTCGGCGCCTGCTTGTTGGACGGCAGGTGAGGGCCCTTCTGGGCGTTCGCCTGCTGCGCGTCGCCGCCCTGTGCGATGCCAGCCTGAGCGCTGGTGGCAGCTCCCTGCTGGGGGAAGTTCTGCTGCGTGCCCTGCTGGGGGAAACCCTGCTGCTGCGGGAAGCTCTGCTGAGGCATGCCCTGCTGAGGCATTGCCTGGTACTGCGTGGGCATCGGCTGGTACTGCTCGGTCCACATGCCACCGTTCCACCAGCGCAAGCGGGGAGAGCCTGCGGGGTCTGGATACCATCCGGGTGCTGGTTGAGACATGACCGTCCTTTCAGTTTCTCGCATCAGTGTAGCCAATCCGTGAGCTTCATAACGTGCGTAGTCATCCGCTCTCCCTGAGCGTGTTCGGGATGACAGGTACTCTGAAAGGTATGGCCTCTCTCTTTTCATCCTCGCCCCTGCTCGCGCTCTTTGTCGTTGTTGCGTTGGGTGCGGCGATCGGGGCCATTCGGATCGGCCCGCTGCGCTTCGGTGCGGCCGGCGCGCTCTTCGTGGGCCTCATTGTCTCGGCCGTGCACCCCGAGGTCGTGAGCACGCACATGTCGATCGTCCAGCCGATGGGCCTGGCGTTCTTCGTGTATAGCGTCGGTATTTCTGCGGGAGCGACCTTCTTCCAGGATTTGCGCAAGCAGACGAACCTCCTCGCGCTGACGACGATCGTGTGCGTCGTCGGTGCGGCTGTCGCGCTTGCGGGCGGACGTCTCCTCGGCCTGCCGTCCGGCCTGACCTCGGGCCTGTTCACGGGCGCCCTCACCGCTGCGCCCGCACTCGATACGGCCACCCGACTGACGGGGGACGCAAACGCGGCGGTCGGCTACGCCTTCGGTTATCCGGTCGGCGTCATCGGTGGCATTCTCATCGTGACCATCACGGTCACGAGGAAGTGGCTGGGGCCCAAGGATACGCCCTCCCTGGCGGGGGCGTCCCTCGAAGCCGTCAGCGTGCACGTGACCAAGCAGATCAACACCCGCGACATTGATGCGTGGCGCGAGCAGCGCGTACGCCTGTCTTACCTGCGACGCGACGGCCGCACGCGCGTCATCGCCCCGGGCGAGGACCTGCTGCCCGGCGACCACGTCGTCATGGTCGGCGATCCCGCGTCGATTAAGGACACGGCACCCCTCGTCGGTGAGATCCTCGACCACAACCTCGAGGATGATCGCTCCGACCTGGCGTTCGAGCGCATCGTCGTGTCCAACCCCGATGTCGCCGGCCGCAGCGTCTCCGAACTCAACGTCACCAAGCGCTTCGGTGCCGTTATCACCCGCGTGCGCCGAGGCGACCTGGACCTCCTGGCCCGCGACGACCTCGACCTCCAGCTCGGCGACCACGTCGCGGTCGTCGTCCCCACGGAGGAGCTCGACGATATCGCGGAGTGGCTCGGTGACTCCGAGCGCCGCGTCGCCGAGGTCGACGGCATGGCCTTCGGCATCGGCCTCGTGTTGGGCCTTCTCCTGGGCATCGTGTCCTTCCCGCTGCCGGGCGGGCAGGGCTTCCAGCTGGGCGCCGCCGCAGGCCCGCTGATCGTCGGCATGCTGCTCGGCGCGCTGCGCCGCACCGGCCCGCTCGTGTGGACCCTGCCCGCCGCCGCGAACCTGACGATCCGCCAGATCGGCCTCATGCTCTTCCTTGCGGCGCTCGGCCTGAACGCAGGCCCGGAGTTCGCGAGCCTCCTCGGCAGCCCTGACGGCTGGCGTGCCGCGCTCCTCGCCGCCGTCATGGTGGTCGTGTGCTGCGGCGTCCAGGCGATCGGCGCAAAGTTCATCGGCCTGTCGGCGCCTCGTGCCGCTGGTGGTGTCGCGGGCTTCCTCGGCCAGCCGGCCGTCCTGCAGGCCGCCGACGCCCGCGTGACCGACGAGCGCATCGAGGCCGCCTACGCGACCCTCTTCGCCTTCGCGATCATTGTGAAGATCCTGCTCCTGCCGATCATTACGTCCTTCCTGTGAGCGCCGTAGACTAGGGCCATGGCTACCCCCGACTTCGTTCTCGAGCTGCGCCGACACGTCGGCCATGCGCCCCTGTGGATGCCCGGCACGACCGTCGTTATCCTGCGCCCCGCCCCGGGATGCGCGCCCATCGACTGGGAGCACCCCATCGCGCCCGAGGCCGTCGACATCCTGTGCGTGCGCCGCTGCGATAACGGCGCCTGGACCCCCGTCACCGGCATCGTCGACCCGGGCGAGGAACCCGCGATCGCCGCCGCCCGCGAGGCGTTGGAGGAAGCCGACGTGCACATTGAGGTGCGCCGCCTGCTCTCCGTCGAGGTGGTCGGCCCCGTCACCTACGACAACGGTGACGTCACCACCTACCTGGACGTCGCCTTCGTCGCGCAGTGGGTGAGTGGCGAGCCGAGCCCCGCCGACGGCGAAAACAGCGAGACCGCGTTCTTCCGCGGCGACCAGCTCCCGCCCATGAACGACCGCTTCCGCCGAGCCGTCGCCAAAGCCCTGAGCGCCAGCCCCACCGCGGACTTCCTCACCGACTGACGCGCTGTCGCCCCCATGGGTGCCCCGGCCTCGTCCCCGCGCCCACGAAAAAGCTTGTGTTCGTGTCAAACCCCTTGCGGGACTGAAGTCCTAGTGGTGGAATGGGGGCATGGATACACCTAGCAAGATCGCATACTCCGTCACCGCCGACTCCACGGGCGGCCGCGCCGGCACATCCTCCGTCCCCGCACTCGGCATCACCCACGTCATGCGCGCCCCCAAGGAACTGGGCGGCCCCGGCGACGGCGCCAACCCCGAAGCCCTCTTCGCCATGGGCTACGGCGCCTGCTTCCAGGGCGCCATGGGCCTGGCCGCCAAGGAAATGGGCATCGACACCACCGACTCCCTCGTGCGCACCACGATCGGCCTGGGCCCCGAAGGCGACTCCTTCGCCCTGACCGCCGACATCCAGGTCTTCATCCCCGGCGCCCCGCTCGACCGCGCCCAAGCCCTCGTCGACCGCGCCCACGAGCTGTGCCCCTACTCCAAGGCCACACGCGGCAACGTGCCCGTCACCGTCACCGCCGTCGCCAACCTCTGAGGAAACGCCTGACAGACGCAAGAATCCCGGCCTCCTCGATTGACCGACGAGGCCGGGATTTCTTCATGCTCTCAGGCGCCGCGCTGCGGGTGCCGCGCGCACGGCTTCACCCTTCGGGCTCACCGCGCGCGGGCGTCAGGCGCCGTGCCAGTACGCCTTAAGGACCTGCGACAGCGTGTGCAGATCGTCCACGTGGCTCATCTCGCGCGCCGAGTGCATCGACAGTAGTCCCACGCCCACGTCCACCGTCAGGATCCCCAGGCGGGTCGCCGTGATCGGGCCGATCGTCGTGCCGCACGGCATCGCGTTGTTGCCCACGAAGCTCTGAGAGGCCACCCCCGCCGCCGCGCATGCGCGATTCCACAGGGCGATGCCCTCGCCGTCCGTCGCGTAACGCTGCTTCGAATTGATCTTGATGATCGGGCCGCGACCCATCATCGGACGGTTATCCGGATCGTGATGATCCGCGTAGTTCGGATGCACCGAATGCGCCGCGTCCGCGCTCACGCACGACGAGGCCGCCAGCATGCGCTCGAAACCGTCCTCGTCGCGGCCCAGCGCCTTGGCCGTGCGGCGCAGCACCGTCTCCAAAATCGGGCCGGCCGCGCCCGTGCGCGACTCCGAGCCTACCTCCTCGTGGTCGAAGCACATGAACACCCTGACGTCACCGCCCGCGGGCGTGCCGTGCGCGGCCAGGCGCTCCAGGGCCACCAGGCCCGGGTGCACGCTCGACAGGTTGTCCTGTCGCGAGGCCGCGATGAACTGGCCCTTGTCGCCGAAGAAACCCGGCCCCTGGCTGGGAGTCAGGATCAGGTCGAAGGCCGCAACCTGCGACGCGTCATCCAGGCCCGCCGTGCGCGCCACATACTCCAGCACGTTGCCGTACGGGTTATCCACCGTCCACACCGGGTGCAGGTGCTTCTGCGGATCCAGCTTCAGGCCACCCGGATTCACCTCACGATCCAGGTGAATCGCCAGCTGCGGGATGCGCGCAATCGGGCCCGTGCGGGCCAGGACAACCTCGCCACTGCTGAGAATCAGGCGGCCCGCCAGCGTCAGCTCGCGATCCAGCCACGAGTTCCACATCATGCCGCCGTACACCTCGACGTCAATCTGGCCCCAGCCATCCGGCGTCGTCGACTGCACCGACGGCTTCACCGACAGTGCCGGCGAATCCGTGTGCGCGCCCACGATACGGAAACCCGCGTCGTCGGAAACCGTCTCGGGCACGAACCACGCGGCCACCGCGCCGCCGCGCACCATCACGTGACCGCCCGGCGATGCATCCCACGCCCCCTTCTCGTCGACGCGCGTAAAGCCAGCGTCCACCAGGCGCTGCGCCACGACCTCGGCCGCGTGATAGGGGGAAGGAGAATCAAGGAGGAAATGCTGATAGTCCACCGCGTTCGCGTGGACCTCGTCCAATTCAAGCTGTGCCATACCTCAATGGTAGAACGCCGCGCGTGGCGTGGCCTACGCTTGAGACATGAGTGAGATCCCCGCATACACCCTGAACGACGGCCTGGACGTTCCCGCGATCGCGCTGGGGACCTACAACCTGCGCGGCGCCTCGGGCGTGGCCTCCATGGTGTCCGGCATCGAGGCCGGGTATCGCATGCTGGATAGCGCCTTCAACTACGAGAACGAGGGTGCCCTCGGTGCGGCTGTGCGCCGCTGCGGCGTGCCTCGCGAGGAGCTGTGCCTCGTCTCCAAACTCCCCGGGCGCCACCAACGCTACGACGAGGCCGTCTACACCCTCGAAGAATCCCTTATGAGCGCTGGCCTGGACTACTGGGACATGTACCTGATCCACTGGCCCAACCCCAAGCGCGGCCTCTACGTCGAGGCCTTCCAAGCCCTGCTGGACGCCCGCGACCGCGGCCTCATCCGCTCCGTCGGCGTGTGCAACTTCCTGCCCGAACACCTTCAGCGCGTACACGCCGAGACCGGTGAGTATCCGAGTGTCAACCAGATCGAGCTGCACCCCTACTTCCCGCAGGCCTCCGCGCTGGCCTATCACGCACAGGTCGGCGTGCTCACCGAGTCCTGGAGTCCGCTGGGGCGTAAGTGGCGCATCGTCGAAGACCCCGCGATCGTTGCCCTGGCATCCGAGGCGGGCGTGTCCCCGTCGCGGCTTATCCTGCGCTGGCACTACCAGCTCGGCGCCCTGCCCCTGCCCAAGTCCGGTAACCCTGAGCGCCAGCGCGAGAACCTCGACGTCTTCTCCTTCTCGCTGTCGCCTGAGCAGATGGCTGCGATCAGTGCGCTTGGCCGCCCCGACGGCCGCCAGGCCGACCAGAACCCGGAGTACTACGAGGAGCTCTGAGGCTTCTCCGTTCGGTGGTGCTTGTGGCGCCGCTGGTATTCCGGGCGCCGGAGGGCCCGGCCGCCCGCGAGATCGCCACACGCGAGCCTGCGGCTCGGAGTGGTCGATCTCGAAGCCCGGCCAGGCCCTGCCGCCGCCCACCGGCACCGCGGCCAGGTCCTTCGGGCACTCCACACCGGTGGGGTTGGGTCGCTGTCGTCTGGTTCGGTGTGTCGTCTCGAAGCCCGTCCTGGCCCTGCCGCCCACCGGCCCCGCGGCCAGGTCCTTCGGGCACTCCGGCGCCCTCCGCCCCGGCAGTGTCTGTTGCTGTGAGAGGCCAGTGCGGTCGGCTCCTGCGACTTAGCAATTTCGCACGTAATTCCCGTTGGGCTACTTCAAATCATGAATTGGCGTCGTTGCAATTGCAACGTTTGTGGGCGGTCTCCAAAAGTGACCGTAGGAAATTATGTGCGAGTTTTGCCTGGCTTGCCCCTGTCACTGCTCGTCGGCACCGCGGCAAGGCCCCGCGGCCTGCCCCGTCGGCACAGTAATTTCGCGTGCAATTCCCTTTTGGTTATTTCAAACGTTGAATTCATGTCGTTGGAATTGCAACGTTTCTGAGCTTTGTTGAAAGTTCATGCAATTGAATTGCATGCGAATTTTGGAGAGGGGCGCGTTGGTGGGGGAGGTGGGGTGTTGGTGCGTGACTTCTTTCGCCTTGCTCGGGTTGTTGGTGGCGGAAGCGGTACAAAGTTCTCCCTGTTGGCGCAAAATGGGCCGAAAGCAGCGTTTTGGGGCGTGGTGGGAGAGTTGTGTACCGGTCGGGCCCGTCGGGGGTGTGTGCCGGGATAGTTTTCTTCCGCTATCGCCCGCCGAGGCCACGAGTGGGGACAGTTTTGTACCGGAAGTGGGCCCGCATGCGGGATAAAGTTCTCCCTGCTCGGACCGGAGCGGGCGTGAACGCGAAAAAGTTCGCCCAGCGCACGATAAATGCCCCAAAAATGGCGTTTTATGGCCTGCTGGGCGAACTTTTTCGCGAAAACACTGGTGGAGGGGTTGTGCTGGGTGAACTCTTTCGCGGGTCAGCCCGAGAAGTCGGGTGCTGGGCGAACTTTTTCGTGGAATTCCGGCAGGAGGAGGTGTGCTGGGAGAGTTTTGTACCGGTTGATCCCGCCGAGCCGGGCGGCTGGGCGAGTTTTTTCTCGCTGAGGGCCAGATGTGGCTTGCATAGGGCCTTTCTTGCGCCCACGCCCCGCCCATCGATGCCGCTGTCATGCGCTGCCGCTACACGTGGGCCCGGTGGCCATGCGCAATCGGCCAGCGGGAACCGCATCCCGGATCCGTCAGTTATGCGTTCATCGCCCCACGCAAACCGCCCGCCCGCGCATCATGCGGGGGCGGATGGCAACATAATGAATGCTTGGGACGCAAGTAGCAACAAGCAACGCAATTGCGGCAAACGACGCTAAGGGAGTGAGCAGTGCAAGCGACGTGAGCTCACTTCTTCTCGAGCGTCACTCGGTAGACGTTGGTCTCGCGCAGCTGGAAGCCGGCGCGCTGGTAGAGGCGGTTCGCGGCCTCGCGCGAGGGGCGCGAGGTGAGGTCGACGGTACGGGCGCCGATCTTCTGGGCGTGCTCGATCGCGGCGACCACGAGGGACTGGCCGGCACCCTGACCGCGGGCGCCCTCGTCGACGACGACGTCCTCGACCCACGCGCGCACGCCCGTGGGGATCTCGAAGGTGGCCAGTGACAGCATGCCGAGGATCGGGTGGTTGCCCTCCGCGTCAGCGGTGTCGGGGCGGAACACGAAGAGGTGCACGCCAGGCTGGGAGAGGTAGCGCTCCACGTCGGCCTCACTCATGGGGGCGGCGGAGCGGGACAGCTGGGGGATCAGGCGCCCCATGGCCTCGTGGATTTCGGGAGTGGCGGCGGTGATGAGTTCGACGGTCATGTTTCTCCTAACGTTAGGTCCAATTGTAACGGACCGAGGCCTGGGACGGACGCGCGATCCGAGCGTTCTACGCGCGTTCGAGGAGGAGGGCGACCTCGGCGTGGGTCGTGTGCGGGAACATGTCGAAGAGGCGGCCCTCGATGGGGCGCAGTGTGGGCATGGCTGCCAGGTCCGTGGCCAGCGACGTGGGGTTGCACGAGGAGTAGATGACGCGGGGCGCGTCGCACTCGTTCAGGTAGGCGGCCAGGTCGGCCCCGATGCCTCGGCGCGGAGGATTGACGACGATCACGTCGGGCACGTCCTCGGGCGACTGGGCGCGCGCCCACATGGTCGCATCGTCTGCGATAAAGGACGCAGCCGACCGCGACAGGCCCGCGTGGCGTGCGGCGCTGATGGCCGAGGAGATGGCCCCGGAGGACACCTCGACGCCGGTGACGCTCGGGAATCCGGCGCGCGCGGCAGCGAGGGCGAAGCCGCCGACGCCGCAGTACAGGTCCCACAGGCTCTCGGGTAGCCGCCCGTCGGCGAAGGGGCGAGATGCCCACACGGAGGCCTGCTCGTACAGGGACGCGGCGACGTGAGCGTTCGTCTGTGCAAAGGAGCGAGGCCCCAGCTCGAGGCCTTCGACGGCGAGGGGAAGCGTGCGTGCACGCGTCAGGATGATCTCGTCGGGCCCCTCGACGATGGCCTCGTGAGTGGGGTGGATGTTCGCGGTGACGACGTGCGCGCTCGGCACGAGGTCGCGCAGGAGTGCCAGTGCTGAGCGGATGTCGGAGACTCGCTCGCGCGTGCGCAGGACGAAACGAATCATGAGCCGCTCGCCTGCGCCCACGGTGATGAGGATGTTTTTGAGTTCTCCGCGCTTGGTGGGAACGTCGTAGGGGGTGAGGTTCAGGGAGCGGATGAAGCGCTTGAGGCCGGGCGTTGCGCGGTTGATCGCCGGGTGCTGGATGGGGCAGCCGGGCAGGTCGACGCCGCGGCGGTCGGGTCCCAGGATGCCGAGGGTGGGGCGGCGGCGGGTTCCTCCGACGACGAGCTTCGCGCTCGTCCGGAAGCCTTCCTCGGGGGATGAGGCCGGGGCCAGCCAGTCGATATCGTCGGCTCCGGGAACGGGGGAGAGGGTGGTCGCGACGGCCTCGGCCTTATCCGCGAGCTGACGCTCGTAGGGCTGGGGGAGGAGGGTGCAGGACTGGCAGGTTCCGGCGTCAAAGTGGTCGCAGCGCATCCCTCAAGTGTAAGTGGGGGCGGGGTGCAGCGTCAGCTGCGCCCCGCCCCCACCTGTGGTGGTTATGCCCACGCGGTGCTTAGGCCTTGGCCATGCGCGAGCGGCGGATGAACGCCGTGCCTGCTCCCGCGGCGATCAGTGCCGCTGCCGCGAAAAGCATCGCGTTGGTGCCGGTACGGGCCAGGCCGCCCTTGCCGCCCTGTTCGGGGACGGGGGAGGGTGCTGCGGAGGGCTGGGTGCTCGGAGCGGCGCTCGGCTCCGCAGAGGGAGCGGCGGGCGCGGTCACCGTCAGCGGCGCGGAGGCCGTGACTACCGGCGAAGCGGACTCGGCAACGACCGTGTGCTCGCCGGCCGGGGTGCTGGCCGGAACCGTCACCTCGGCGGTGAAGTCGCCGCTGGCGTCCGTGGTGGCCGTGCCGACCTCGACGGGCTCAGAGTGCAGCGTGAGAGTCACGGTCGACTCGGGAGCGAAGCCCGTTCCCTTCACGGTGACGGTCTTGCCGACCTCGACGGTCGACGGCTCGACGGTGAGCGCGGGGGTCGAGAGCTTCTCGGCCTTGACGGTGACCGACTTGACGGTCGTGTCCTTGCCGAAGCCCTTCAGCACGTACGCAGGGTTGTCGTACTCGAGGGTGGCGCGAGCGGTCTGGTTCGGGCCGATCGTGAAGGGCCCGACGCCCGCCTTCAGGTCAGCGACGGTCAGGCCCTTGATGGTCTGGCCCGCGACGCTGACCTTGTACGTCGTGTAGGAGTCCGTGAAGCCTTCGGTGTCGAAGGAGACGGTCACGCCCGTGGCGACCTTGTCGCCGGAGGTGATGGACGCCGTGAAGCTGGTCTCGCCGGTCTTGGGGGTGGGTGCCTTGAACTTTTCGAGGCTGGAGGCGGGGATCGTGGTCGGCTCCGAGCCGATCATGGTCAGGCCGGTGGGCACGTAGTTGGGCGTGCCGTTCGTGGTGACCGTAACGACGGGGAGGATCTCGTCGGGCTGTGCGGGCAGGGTGATGACGAGATCGTTGCCCTCGACCTTGTAGGTCAGAGCCGCGTCCGAGCCGTCAAGCTTCACCGAGGAGATGTCGTTGGCGCTGGCGCCGCGCAGCGTGATCGCGCCGTCGGCCGGCCACTTCTCGATGCCCAGGTAGATGTGGGAATCATCGACCATGGTCTTACCCCAGGTCTCGATGGGGAAGTGAGTCGGGCGCGAATTGCCTAGGACGCCGGGGTGTGCGCGGTTCCAGTCGCCGACGCCCTTCAGAACCGAGGCGTCCCACGGGTCGTAGGAGCCGTCGAACTTCGGGCCGACGTTGAAGAGGAACTGGC
>CALHZX010000069.1 GCA_938040725.1 uncultured Actinomyces sp.
TCCCTGGGGGTAGCCTCCCTGCTGGTTTCCTCCCTGGGGGTAGCCTCCCTGCTGGTTTCCTCCCTGGGGGTAGCCTCCCTGCTGGGGGTATCCGCCTGCTCCCTGCTGAGGCTGGAAGGGCTGTTGATTGTGCTGCGAAAATGGCGAACTCATAGCGAACTTTCGTAGAGGTGAGAGAGGTCTCAGGGATAGTTCTGTATCCTACCAGGCGCTAGGCTTATGGCATGACAATCGACTACCTGACCCGGCCTCGTCCCCTGTCGCCCCGCGACGACATTCTGCCTGTCATCATCGGTGGAGACTTCGGCGTGTATGGAATCGGGCGCTGTTTCAATGAAGCATTCGGTTGCCGATGCATCTGCGTCGGCTCCCAACCCACGGAGTCGATCACGCGGTCACACTTTTTTGATGTCCGGCACGTGAGTGCCCACGCGAGCGATGCGCAGCTCCTCGACGTCCTGATGACTATTGCCGGTGAGCACGCGGACAAGAAACTCATCCTGATGGCGAACCACGACATCTTCTCCGCGTTCGTCGCCCGCAATATGGAGGCACTGTCGAGGCACTACGCAGTGCCTTTCCCGACCGAAGAGGTCATGGATCGACTCACTGATAAGGAAGAGTTTGCGCGCGCGTGTGAGCGCGCGGGTATTGACTCGCCGGGCACGGTCGCGGTCGATTTTTCCGGCGTTGAGGACGAGGCCTGGGTCGCCCCGGACATTCCGTTCAGTTTCCCGGTTGTTGCCAAGTCCGCAAAGGGCGAGCCCTACGATGTTCTCGAGTTCGACGGCAAACGTAAAATCTGGTTCATCGATACGCCCGAGGGGCTGGCGCAACTCTGGAAGACCCTGAAGGATGCAGGCTTCCGCGATACTTTCCTGGTCCAGGAGCTGATCCCCGGTGACAACACTGCGATGCGATCGATCACGGCCTATGTCGACTCGCATGGGAAGGTGACGCTCATCGGTTCTGCTCGCGTCCTGTTGGAGGATCACGCCCCCACAATGATCGGCAACCCGGTTGCCATGATCACCGAAGACTTCCCTCAGCTGTGGGCCGACGCATGCACGCTGCTCACCGAGAACGGATATCGCGGATTCGCAAACTTTGACGTTAAGATCGACCCTCGCGATGGTCGTGCCCTCTTCTTTGAGGTCAACCCTCGAATTGGCCGTAACAATTGGTATATGGCCGCTGCAGGTGCGAACCCGATGATCCCGATGGTCGCAGACCTTATCGACGGACAGGAATGTGAGCAGGTTCAGGCCAAGGATGAAATCCTCTACACCCTCGTTCCGGACTCGCTGCTCCTGCACTACATCACCGATTCCGAGCTGCGAACGCGCGTCACACGCATCATCCGGGAGGGGCGCCGCTTCGACCTGCTCCTGAACCCGACGGAGAAAGATCTGCGCCGTAACCTCACCGTGTGGCTCCAGAAGCAGAACCATCGTCGTAAGTTTGCCCGCTACTATCCGGAGCCTACCGAGACGTCCTACTGACGTCGCCTCTTTTCTGTGCCCAGCCCCGGCCTCGTCGGCGGGGGAGTAGGCCCTGATAGAATGACCCCCTACGCGACCGATAATTCCGACCAACGAGGACACCATGACGACAACCGCACTCGTGCCCATTTCCACGGACGATAAGATCGCTGCGGTCTCTGGCTTCCAGGACCGTTCACTTCCCATCGAGCAGACGTGCGTGTGGGAGGCGTTTGAGGAGTCCCAGGGACACGGGGTGTGGGGTCGCTACGCGTGGTGCGAGGACGGCTCGAAGATCGCGTTCATCACGCTCTATAAGTACTCCGTGCGCAGCGTCCACTACCTGTGGGCCAAGTGGGGACCGGCATGGGTGAAGGAAGCGACCCCTGAGCGCGAAGCGGCTCTGCGTGCCGACCTCCTGCGTGAAATCAAGGCGAAGGATAAGTCGGTCGCCTTTGTGCGCCTGCACGCCATCTACCAGCACCCCGATCTGTGCATGCCGCTGCAGACAATCTCCTACGACCGCACCGTCGTCATCGACACCAGCGGAAAGAACGAGGACGCAATCCTCGCCGCCATGCCCAAGGCCGGAAAGCGCTCCATCCGCTCGGGCCTGAAGAAGGGCAAGGCCGAGGGCGTCACCTTCCACGAGGACACCGCGAACGCCGCCGAGGTCATCGACGAGTACTATGCCGTCATGGAGGAGACCGCCCAGCGAGACGGCTTCCGCCCGCACCCCAAGGACTACTACCTCACGCTCCTGACGATCCTCGGCCCTAAGCACGCGCGTATTTTCTCGATGCGCGACGCCGAGGGCAACATCTTGTGCTGGGACTTCTGCCTCGTCGAGGGAATCCGCGCGCAGGCTGAGTACGGTGCCTCCACCGAGGCCGGCCGACGCCTGCGTCAGCCCCCGGTCCTGGACTTCCTGGCCGCCGAATTCCTTGCCCATGACGGCGTGCGCGAATTCGATCTCATGGGTGCGCACTCGCCGCGCTGCCCCGAGCTCTACAGCGTCGGCAAGTACAAGAGCGCTTTTGCCTCACACTTCACAGACGTTCCCGGCGGATGGGACATGCCGATCAAAAAGGCGACCTATCGCGCGCTCAGCGCGGCGAAAGCCGTCAAGGACTGGCGTGCCCGCTCCTGAAGCGTTCGCGCCACGGGGATAGAATCCCACTAACAACACAATTTCGCGTACCTCATGAAACTAGGAGACACAGTGCCCGATATCTCGCTCGTCATTGACGGACATGAACAGACCGTACCGGCGGGGACCACGGGCATGACGTGGTTCGAGAAGTCTCGCGATGTCGTCGCTATCAAGGTTGACGGAACTCCGCGCGACCTCGAGACCCCCTTCGAGGAGGGCATGACCGTCGAGGCCATCACGCTGGCTAGCGAGGACGGCCTGAATATCCTGCGCCACAGCGCTACGCACGTGCTCGCCCAGGCCGTCCAGGACGTTTTCCCGGACGTAAACCTCGGCATCGGCCCCTTCATCACCGACGGTTTCTACTACGACTTCGGCAACATCGACGCAGTCACCCCCGAGCTGCTGCGTGAGCTCGAGAAGCGCATGAAGCGCATCGTCAAGGAAGGACAGCGCTTCGTTCGCCGCGAAATCTCCGAAGAGGAGGCTACCCGTGAGCTGGCCGCTCAGCCCTACAAGCTTGAGCTCGTCACCACCAAGGGCAAGGGTGCAGAGGGCGCTTCCGTCGAGGTTGGCGGCGCCACGCTCACCATGTATGACAACGTCCGCCGCGACGGCTCCGTCGCCTGGAAAGACCTGTGCCGCGGCCCCCACCTGCCCTCCACCAAGCTCATCGGTAACGGCTTCGCGCTGACCAAGGCCTCGGCCGCCTACTGGAAGGGCGATCAGTCGAACGACCAGCTCCAGCGCATCTACGGCACTGCTTGGGCATCGAAGGAAGACCTCGTCGCCTACCAGGAGCGCATCAAGGAAGCAGAACGTCGCGACCACCGTCGTCTCGGTGCCGAGCTGGATCTGTACTCTTTCCCCGAGGAGATCGGCCCCGGCCTTGTTGTCTTCCACCCCAAGGGCGGTATCCTGCGCCACGAGATCGAGTCCTACGTGACCGACCGACACAAGTTGGCCGGTTTCGACTTCGTGCACACCCCCGAGATCTCCAAGGGCGGTCTCTTCCACACGTCGGGCCACCTGCCCTACTACGCGGACACGATGTTCCCGCCCATGCTCGTCGATGAAGAGCGCGACGAGGACGGCAACGTGACCAAGGCAGGCCAGGAGTACTACCTCAAGGCCATGAACTGCCCGATGCACAACCTCATCTTCCGTTCGCGCGGCCGCTCCTACCGTGAGCTGCCCCTGCGCTTCTACGAGCTGGGCCACGACTACCGCTATGAAAAGAGCGGTGTCGTCCACGGCCTGACCCGCATGCGCGGCTTCACGCAGGACGACTCGCACACCTATTGCACCCCGGAGCAGGCCTCGGAGGAAATCCGCAGCCAGATCGAGTTCTTCCTGTCGATTCTGTCCGCTTTCGGTCTGAAAGACTTCTACCTCGAGCTGTCCACGCGCGACGAGGACGGTAAGAAGAAGGACAAGTTCATCGGCTCGGACGAGGACTGGGCTGCCGCCACGAAGGCCCTCGAGGACGCCTGCGCTGCGACCGGTCTCGACCTGGTTCCCGATCCGGGTGGCGCCGCTTTCTACGGTCCCAAGGTCTCCGTCCAGGTTAAGGACGCGATCGGCCGTACGTGGCAGATGTCGACGATCCAGTACGACTTCAACCAGCCTGAGCGCTTCGACCTGGAGTACACGGCCGCCGATGGTAGCCGTCAGCGCCCCGTCATGATCCACTCCGCGAAGCTTGGCTCCGTCGAACGCTTCATCGGTGTGCTCACCGAGCACTACGCGGGTGCGTTCCCTGCCTGGCTCTCGCCTGTCCAGGTGCGTCTCATTCCCGTCGCCGAGGCCTTCGATGACTACGTCAAGGACGTCGCCGCCAAGCTGCGTGAGCGTGGCGTGCGCGTCGAGACCGACCTGTCGGACGACCGCTTCGGTAAGAAGATCCGCAACGCCTCCAAGGACAAGGTTCCCTTTACGCTCATCGCGGGTGGCGAGGACGTCGAGGCTGGCGCTGTGTCCTTCCGCCTACGTGACGGTTCGCAGCACAACGGCATTGCAGTTGACCGCGCGATCGAGCTGATTGTGTCGCACATCGAGGCACGCAACAACGCGGATCAGATCGACGGTCTCGACGAGGCGTGAGAGACATGAGCCGCGACGCCGGTTCCGACTCGATCGCTACCCCGAACGGCCCGCTGCCAACCGAGGACGCCCGCTCGCTTGCGGGCGTCCCGGACGGCTTCGGTCGTTTCTGGACCCCCTATCGGATGGCCTACATCCGCGGCGAAGGGAAGCCTTCGGATACTTCGGATGTCGGGTGCCCGTTTTGTACGGCACCCGGTAAGGATGACCAGTCGGGCCTGATTGTCTACCGGGGACGCACCTGCTTCGTCCTCATGAATCTGTTTCCCTATAACTCCGGGCACCTGCTCGTGTGCCCGTATCGTCATGTCTCCGACTACACGGAGCTCACTGACGAGGAGCGCGTTGAGTTGGGTGGCCTGACGGCCACCGCGATGCGGGTGACACGTTCTATCGCTGCCCCGGCAGGCTTCAATCTGGGGATGAACCAGGGCGAGGTGGCCGGAGCTGGGATCGCGGCTCACCTGCACCAGCACGTTGTTCCGCGCTGGCTGGGGGATGCGAATTTCCTGCCGATTATCGCTCAGACGAAGGCTGTCCCCGAGCTGCTTGAGGACGCCCGCACCCGGCTGGCCGCTGCCTGGCCCAAGGAGGACTGATGCTCGGAAACCACGGACGTTCTATCACGAGGGCTGTCTTCACTCCGCTCGCACGCGTCCTAGCGCGCGCGGGGGTGACCCCCAACATGGTGACGGTTGCTGGAACGGTCGCGACCGTCGCAATCGCTGTCATCTGCATTCCGCAGGGGTGGATCTGGCAGGGAGGTATCGCTCTCGCGGTCGTGATGTTTGGCGATTCCGTCGATGGGACGCTTGCACGCATGACCACGGGTGGCACTCGCTTTGGTGCTTTCCTTGATTCGACGCTCGACCGTCTGGGTGATGGCGCCGTGTTTGGCTCTCTGACTGCGTACGCGGTCTTCCAGATGGACAACACGTTCGTGCGCACGTGGTCGATCATTGCCGGTATCTGCTCGATCGTCGGCGCGGCTGCCGTCCCCTATGCTCGCGCGCGTGCGGAATCCGTGGGTGTCGTGGCCAAGTTGGGTATCGCCGAGCGAACCGACCGGCTCATCATTGGCATGGGAACGGCCATGCTCATGAGTTTCGGCCTGCCGGAGTGGGTGTTTGCGTGCGGCCTGGCGTGGGTGGCGTTTGCCTCATTCGTCACGGTGTGCCAGCGCATTTGGTTTACCGCCCGCCACATTGACGAAGGAACCCAGTGAGTTTCTCACCCCTGTCGCTCGCTTTTTCTGTTGCGCCCCGCATTCCGCTACGCTTCGTCATGCGCATGGCGGATACGGGTGCATTGATCGCTGCGAGACGTGGGGGAGCCATGATCGAGCGGCTTGCCTCCAACATGGCACGTTTAACCGGAGTAGATCCATCGGATGCTCAGGTACGCGATGCGGTGCGCTCCCACATCCGTAACTACGCTGAGCAGCTGTTGCTCGGATCGCGTCGCGGTGAACCATTGCTCGAGGGAGTGTCCTTTGAGGGATTCGAGGCCTTGGCACAGGCGAGCGAGGACGGACCTGTTGTCCTCGCCCTGGGGCATTCGGGCAGCTGGGACCGCGCAGGTGCGTGGGTCTGCGCGCACGGCCGTAGCATCGTCACCGTCGCTGAGAAAGTTGAGCCTCCTTCACTCTTTGAGCGCTTCGTCTCTCTGCGCGAAGGACTGGGCATGGAAATTATCGGCGTCGCAAAGGGTGAGTCCGTCTTCTCGACTCTCGTTGAGCGAGTGCGCGGGCGTAACGTGATTGTGCCGCTTCTGGCGGATCGAGACATCTCCGGCTCGGGTATCGAGGTCGACCTGGGTACCCGGCGGGCACTCGTCGCCGCGGGACCCGCTGCGCTCGCGACAAAGCTTGAGCGCCCACTGTTCGCGGCGTGCATTACCTACGAGAACGAGGCCACGACGGGGGCCGATGTGCGCGTGCGTTGCGTTGGGCCGATTCGTGCCGAGGAGCAGGAACGACCTGGCCTCAATCCCGTCGAGGCCCTCACGCAGGCATGGGTGGATGAGTTTTCCACCATGATGGCGGCCAAGCCGCAGGACTGGCACATGATGCAGAGGGTGTTCGTGGAAGACCTTGACCCCGAGCGGCTTGCGCGCGCGAGGGCCGAGCACGAGAGGAAGAATCGATGAAGATCGGAATCGTGAACCCCTACTCCTGGGACGTGCCCGGGGGAGTGGGCTTCCACATTCGCGACCTTGCATTGAAGTTGCGTTCACGCGGTCACGATGTGCGGGTACTGACCCCTTCGACGTCCGATGACCTGCCCGAGTGGATCACGTCCGCTGGGTCGTCTGTGTCGATTCCCTTCAACGGGTCGGTGGCGAATATTTCTATCAAACCCAAGGCCCTCGCGCGCACCCGTCGCTGGCTGGCGGACAACGATTTCGATGTCGTGCACGTCCATGAACCCGTTGTACCTTCGGTGTCGATGGCTGCTGCGATGCTGTCGAGTGCACCTCTCGTGGGTACGTTCCACGCGGCTCTGGGCCGGTCGGTCTCGCGTGCGATTGCCTCGGCCCCCATGCGCCTGTATATGGAACGTATCGGAGTGCGCATCGCCGTCTCCGAGGAGGCTCGACGTACCCTGATTGAGCACCATGGGGGAGATGCCGTCATTATCCCCAACGGCGTGGAAACAGCATCGTTCCGCACGGCTCAGCCCCTGGATCAGTGGGTTACCACGGACGAACGACCGGTCATCGTGTTCCTTGGCCGCCTTGATGAGCCGCGTAAGGGGCTGGGTATTTTCGCGGGTGCGATCGAGCGGGTTCTCGAGGCCATCCCGGGCGCGCGTTTCTTGATCGCGGGGCGCGGAGATGCCCCCGATATTCGCGCGGCTGTGGCGCGTTTCGGTGATTCGGTCTCGTTCCTGGGTGGAATCAGCGATGAGGAAAAGGAATCCCTGCTCGCTGGTGCATCGATCTATGTGGCACCGCAGACTGGTGGAGAGTCTTTTGGTATCGTCCTCGTCGAGGCAATGGCGGCGCGAACCACCGTTGTGGCCTCCGACATCCCGGCGTTCCGTGCCGTTTTGGAGGATGGTCGCGCCGGGGCCCTTTTCGAGACCGGTAACGCTGATGCGCTTGCGGGAGTTCTCCTTGATGTGCTGCGGGATCATGAGAGGCTCGACGCCCTCGCGGATGCGGGCCAGCGCGCCTCCGCTCAGTACGACTGGGAGGTCGTTGCAGACAAGGTCTTCGAGGTCTACAAGCTCGCCATCGCCATGGGCAGCCCTGCGGACTCGGGTACGAGGCGGGCACGTGACCTGATTCGTGGGCGCGACGACGAGGAGTACCTCCGATGATTCACGTCTCTCCTTGGACCGTTGTTCTGATCTGTGTGAGTCTCGTCGTGGCTGCCCTCGTTGCAGGCGTTGCTATCACGCGTGCGCGTCGACTTGATCGCCTGCATCAGCGCATCCTTGCCTCGCGCGACGCGCTTTCGCGACTGCTGCTGCGTCGTGCCTCGGAGGCGGAACTGCTGGCTCACGCGGCGGGTCTTGAAAGCGCGGGTGGCCCCAGCCTCGTCGATGCCGCGCGCGCGTACATCCAAGACGCTGGCGATCAACTCACGACAGACGGGCTCGACCGGCGCACAAGCGCTCAGCGTCAGGCCGATCGCGTCGAAGTCAGCGCCCGGCTCGAGCGAGCATCGGCTTTGACACGCGCGATCCGGGAGACGCTCACACCCGACGTGCGCGCGCGTATTGAAGAGGACCCGCAGGCGAAGGCGCGACTCGAGGCACTCGACGCGACGTGTTACCGTATCGAACTCACGCGAAACGTCCACAACGTCGATGTCACGGGAGTCCGCGCCCTGCGTTCCGTACGAATGGTAAAATTGCTTCGGCTCGCCGGACATGCGCCGGTGCCCGAGCCCATTGACTTTGATGACGACACACATATCGGCGGACGGGGATACTGACATGGACACGACCCACTGGGGAGGGCCGGGAGAAGACTACCGCCTGAAGAGAATCAGCAGTGTCAACGTCGACATGGTGAACGGCATGTCCACGCCAGCCCCCGACGATGCCGCGCCCGTGTGGCAGACGCCGAAGGCACGGCATTCGTTTCCGTGGCTCGAGGTCATCATCACGACGGTCAGCACGATCGGTTTCATCGCGCTTGTTATCTTCTGGCTGAGCCCGGCGTCATCGGGTGTCGTATCCCTCGTCCGGACGAGCCTTCTTGCGCTCGTTCCTCTCCTCATCGTCGTCAGCTTCATCCTGTTCATCGACCGCTGGGAGCCTGAGCCGTGGAAGACGAAGGGTGCTCTCTTTCTCTGGGGAGCGGGGGTTGCCACGATTTCTGCCGGTATCCTGAACACGGCCCTTCAGGAAAACATCATCCTCTCGCTCGGTGACGTCAATCAATCCAACGCTCTCGCCGCTACCTTTATCGCTCCGCTCATCGAAGAGACCCTCAAGGGGTTGGGCGTACTCATCGTCGTCATCGTGCGTCGAACCAACATCAATTCGATTATTGATGGCGTCGTCTACGCGGGTTTTTCTGCCTGTGGATTCATGTTTGCCGAGGATATCCTGTACTTCGTCCGGGTCGACGATCCCTCCGACAGCGGTCTCCTGTTTACCTTCATTATGCGAGGAATCGCCAGTCCCTTCGTGCATGCCATGGCGACCTCAATGACGGGTATCGGCCTGGCCCTCGCGCTCATTAAGTTCAAGCGCGGCTGGTCGAAGACCAGCATTGTGCTTGTGTTCTGGTTCTTCGCGATGGTCGTCCACTTTGTATGGAATGGAACTGCGTCGTTCCTGGGGCGGTATTTCTTCCTGATCTATCTCGGGATCGAAGTTCCAGCCTTCGTGGTCTGGGCGGTGACGCTCATCATTTTGTCCCGGAAGGAGGCCGAGATGATTCGCGTCGGACTCGTCCCGTACGTGCGTACCGGGTGGCTCATTCCCGGCGAGGTCACGATGGCTACGGACAGGCGAGCGCGCAAGGCCGCCCTCAAATGGGCACGCAGTGGCGGACGCGAAGCTAAGCGAGCCATGCGGTCCTTCCTCGTCAACCTCGCCTCGCTGGGCATGGATCAGCGACTCATGGCCAAGCATGGTCCTGACCGTGCGCGCATCGATAACGATCAGCGCATGCTGGCCGAGGCCGTCGAGAATAGACGCGAATTCCTGCGCCTGACGTCCATCGCCGAACAACAACAGGACGTGACCGACGCCGTGTCCCGCCTCGCACAGGCACGCTAAGAAAGAGGAAGAACTATGAGCAACAATTTCCCGCATTCCATGCCTCCGCAGGGCAATATGCCGCCGAACCAGCAGCAGAACCAGCCGGCTCCGGGTGGGCGCTACGGTGTGCCTGCGGGTTTGGGTTATGCTCCCGTTCCTCAGCCCCAGCAGGGTCAGTCGGCTCCGGGCGGGCGCTACGGTGCGCCTGCAGCCTCTGCCTACGCCCCCGAGCCGCAGGCGGGCAACGGGCCTCGTCCTGAGACGGATGGCCAGCAGTTCCCCGCTGTGCCTCAGCCGGGCAGCTCGGATGTCCCACAGCCTCAGGGGTCGAGCGTTGCGCAGCCGCAGTCTGCGCGAAGCTACGCTAGCGCTGCTCCAACCGGACAGTCTGTCGGAACTTCGGCACAGATGCCCGCTCCAGACCCGATGACGCGCTTCGAACCCCACACACAGTTCACCCCGTCCTTCCAGTCGTTCGTCAATACTGCGCCGACCATGCCCGGGCCGAGCGCCGCTCAGTATCCGCAGGCCGCACCGCAACAGGTGCAGGCGTGGGCGATGCCCACAACTGTCAAGAAAGCGCCGGTTTTCGAGGCTGTCGTGATCGGTGTCGGCGCGGCTTTGATGCTTGTGGGTATCAGCAGCTTCCTCTTCGCGAGCGGACTGTTCCTTGGTCTTCTCCTCGCCATCTGCTGCCTTATTCCTCTCGCCATCACTCTGACGTTCCTCCAATTCGTGGACCGCTTTGAGCCCGAACCTTGGTGGACGAAGATCGCGGCCCTGCTGTGGGGCGGTGGTGTGGCGATTTTCTTCGGCATGATCTCGAACGGACTCGCCGGCAGCGTTGTCGCAAGCGCAACCGGTAGCGATGCCGCGGGACAGGTCTTTATGGTCGTTGTTGCCGCTCCAGTCGGCGAGGAATTCCTCAAGGCCCTCGGCGTACTCGTGATTGTGATGATGCGTCGTAACAGTATTTCCTCTCCGCTCGACGGCCTCGTCTACGCCGGTTATTCAGCGGCCGGATTCCTGGTTGTCGAAGACTTCACGTATTTCGTCAGAGGCGCTTACACCGGGCAATTCGCACAAATGTTCATGATGCGTGTCTTCCTGGGCGTCTTCGGACACATCATGTACACCTCTTGCACCGGCTGGGCGATTGGATGGGCAGCGACACGCACCCGTTCGGTGGGTGCCGGTATCGGTGTTAGCCTCCTCGGCTACCTGATCGGCGTGACGATGCACGGTGTGTGGAATGGGTCCTCTGCGATCTCGGGCAGTCGTGGCTCTTTTCTGGTTCTCTACACCATCATTCAGGTTCCGCTGTTCTGCTGCTGGTTGTTCTTCGTTGCGCACACCATGCGTCGAGAGCGGCGCGATATCGCTGCCGGTCTCATGCCCTACGTCAACCAGGGCTGGATTCTGCCGAGCGAGGTCCAGATGGTGTGTGATCCCGCTGCCCGGCGCAACGCGCTCTCCTGGGTGGTGAGCGGTGGCCCTGAGGCAAAGCGGGCGATGAAGTCCTTCATGAACAACTTGGCGTCCCTCGGCCTCGACCAGGTCATCATGAACGTGCGCGGTCCCGAAAAGGGCCGCATCGAGGACACTCTGGAAAAGGTTCTGGCGGCGACAAATCAGCGTCAGACGTTCCAGTCGCTCATGGGCATTCGCCCCATGTGAGTGTTTTACACGGTCATCGCATGGCGTTTTCATAGGTCACGCATAGGTTGATGTCGCACGATGACGGGGATAGAAAGGAAACATACGTGACTTACGATCATCCTGCCCGCCCTTCGTCGCGGGCCCTCACCGTGTGCTCGATTATCTTGATCGTCATCGGCATCCCGGCACTAGCCCACGAGGTGCGCGGTGCAATTGACGGTGCCAGCAGCTCCACGGCGGCGCTCGCCGTGAGTGCATCGTGTGTTAGCGCTGCCGTCGGCCTCCTCTTCTTGGCCTGGGTTGCGCGATTCGTTCCGTCGGTCCTGTCGTGGATTGCTGCATTTGCGTGGGGCACCGGTGGTGCGCTCATGATCGCAGGTATCGGTAATGGCCTGATCGACGCCGCGGTGGAATCGACCAGCATGAGCGATTCCGCGGTTGATTTTGTGACCTCCGTTGTTACGGGGCCCGTTGTGGAGGAAACCGCGAAGGGCATCGGTGTGCTGATCCTGATCCTCGCCGCCCGTAAACTGTTGACCCATCCTTCTCAGGGAGCAGTCCTGGGTGTCCTTGTCGGCCTTGGTTTCGCCTGGGGTGAGGATATGGGCTACTACGTGAGTGCCCTCGAGGACGGTATGGGCGGGCTCTGGGAATCCTTCCTGGTGCGCGCGCTCCTGGGCGGCTACGGGCACGCGATCTTCACGGGCGTCTTCGGTTACGCTCTCGCGTGGGCTGCACTGCGCGCGAAGAATGTGTTTGCCGGCATCCTCGTTGCTGTCGGTGGGTTCATCGCGGCCCTTGCACTGCACGGTCAGGCCAATGCCGTTGGCTTCCTGGCGCCCGAGGACTCGTGGAACCTCACCTACGGAGCTATCGAGCTTCCCCTCCTGCTTGTGAGTGTTGCGCTCCTCGTGTGGGGTCTGCGTCGCCATCGGGCTACCCTGGAGGCATGAGCGCACTCGACTGGCCTGTGGACGCGGACGGTTATCCCCATCGGGAGGCCGCCCGCGTCCTTCTGTTCGACGATGAGGGACGTGTCCTGTTGGCCAAGGGCCATGATGAGGATCAGCCAGAGCGCTTCTGGTGGTTCACGATTGGTGGTGGCATCGAGGAAGACGAAGATCCCCGCAGCGCAGCTGTGCGTGAGGTCTTCGAAGAAACGGGCATTGCGCTGGATCCTGACGATTTGGTCGGTCCCGTCCTCTACCGGACCGCTGAGTTCGACTTTCTGGCCGTCACTGCTCGGCAGGACGAGTGGTTTTTCTTCGCTCATGCGCCTTCCACCGCACTGAGTCGCGACGGGTGGACGGATCTGGAGCGATCCGTCATCGACGCGCAGGCCTGGTGGGACATCGACGAGGCAGAGGCTCAGATTGACGCAGATATCTATCCCGCGCAGATCCTCGAGTATGCCCGCTCGTGGCGGTATGGGTGGGATGGGCGCATGATCCGCCTCACGGACACGCGCGAGCCCTGACGTCGGCGGCTAGGCGAGTCCGAGGGGAGCGATTACTAGGGAGAGGTCCGGCGTGTTGAGCTGGACCGCCACCTGTTCGCGAACGGCGGGCTTCGCGCAGAACGCGATACCGATGCCGGCCTCGTGCATCATGGGGACGTCGTTCGCCCCGTCGCCGATCGCAACCGTGCGTTCGAGGGGGACACCCAGGGACGAGGCCCACGAACGCAGGCAGTCAACTTTCACCTGGGAGGTGACGATACGGCCCAGCACGCGTCCTGTTAAGAATCCGCCCTCGACCTCAAGGCGATTAGCGGCGTAGAAATCGATGCCGAGGGAGGCCGCCAGGGGAGCGACCACCTCCTCGAATCCGCCTGATACGACGCCGAAATGCCCGCCCGCTTGGTGGGTCGCCTCAATGAGCTCGCGTGCTCCCTTCGTGGGAGTGATGGAGGTCAGGACATCGCCACACACAGATTCCGGGACGCCCGCGAGGGTCGCGACCCGCTCCCGCAGTGACTGCGCGAAATCGAGCTCGCCGTTCATGGCGCGGGAGGTAATCTCGGCGACCTGCTCTCGTGTACCCGCGGCCTCGGCGAGCTCCTCGATGACCTCCTGACTAATCAATGTCGAATCGACGTCAGTGACGACGAGGCCGGGTGCCCCGCTGACACACAGCAGCGCAGCACCCGGCTCATCGAGATGGAGCATCATACTCACTTGTGGACGACCGTACCCTTGGGGACGACCGTAATGCCCGACTCTGTGACGGTGAATCCGCGCTCGAGGTCATGCTCAAGATCAACGCCGACGACGGCGCCTTCCTCGACGATGACGTTCTTATCCAGAATCGTCTTCACGACCCGCGAGGAACGGCCGATGCGGCAGCCATGCATGATCACCGAATCCTCGATCTTCGCCCACGAATGGACGTAGGTGTGCGGGGAGATGATCGAACGCATGATCTCGCCGCCGGAGACGATGACGCCGGGGGAGACGAACGAGTCGATCGCATGACCCAGGCGGTCCTCATCGCCGTAGACGAACTTTGCAGGCGGCAGGGAACCATCGATCATCGTCATGGTCGGCCACTCGCGGTTATACAGGTTAAACACCGGGTGCACCGAGATGAGGTCCATGTTCGCCTCGTAGTAGGCGTCCAGCGTACCAACGTCGCGCCAGTAATCGCGGTCACGGTCGGTCGAACCCGGAACGTCGTTGTCCTGGAAGTCATAGACGCCGCACTCGCCGCGCTCGACAAACCACGGGATGATGTTGCCGCCCATGTCGTGCTTCGAATCGGAGTTGGCCGCGTCCTCGCGCAGTGCGTTGACCAGATCCTTCGTGGTGAAGACGTAGTTGCCCATCGAGGCAAGGACCTTGGTCGGATCGTCGGGAAGACCGACGGCATGCTTGGGCTTCTCGAGGAAGTTCTTCACGAGGCCGCCCTCGCCATCGATGACGCCGAGTGCGGGAGCCAGCTCGATTGGCTGGCGAATGCCGGCCACCGTCGCAGGAAGACCCGAATCGATGTGGTGCTGGACCATCTGCGAGAAGTCCATGCGGTAGATGTTGTCGGCGCCGATGATGACGATGTATTCCGGTGCCTCGTCATCAACGATGTTGAGGGACTGGTAGATAGCATCCGCGCTACCCAGGTACCAGTGCGGTCCGCGACGCTGCTGGGCCGGCACCGGGGCAATGAAGTTACCGAGCAGGGGAGATGTGTACCAGGTCTTCGTGACGTGGCGGTCGAGGGAATGGGACTTGTACTGCGTCAAGACAACAATCTTGAGGTATCCGGAATTCACAATGTTCGACAGTGCGAAATCGATCAGTCGGAAGTGACCACCGAACGGGACAGCCGGCTTTGCACGGTCCTCCGTCAGGGGCATCAGTCGCTTACCCTCACCGCCCGCGAGAACGATTGCCAGGACGTGGTTCTTTGCCATGTGGCACCTCTTCGTTGGTCGAGTGGACCCGCATCGGCGCGAATCCGTGGGAGTGGTCACACTGTATTACAAATGTCTATCGATTGCTACGTCGTCTCGTTTTCTACCAGTGGTGACGTGAGATCGGATACGATGTGTGCTACGCGTCGCTACTGTCGGAAGGACCCCATCATGCGCGTCGATCTGCTTACCCGCGAATACCCGCCCCACGTCTACGGAGGCGCTGGCGTTCACGTCCTTGAACTGGCAAAGGTTCTGCGTGGGCTGGTCGATGACCTGCGGGTGCAGGCGTTTGACGGTCCGCGCGAGCCGGGCAGTGATGGTGCCGACCCGGGAGTGACCGGCCATGCCGACCTGCCTCAGCTGGCTGGAGCGAACGCGGCCCTGCGCACCCTGGGCGTAGACCTCGAGATCGCCGCGGCATGTGAGGGGGCGGACCTCGTGCACTCGCACACGTGGTACGCGAACTTCGCTGGCCACGTGGCCTCGCTGCTGGGCGACATCCCCCATGTCATCTCCGCCCACTCGCTCGAGCCGCTGCGCCCCTGGAAGGCTGAGCAGCTCGGCGGTGGTTACCGCCTGTCTTCCTATGTGGAGAAAACCGCCTATGAGGCCGCCAGCGCGATTGTCGCGGTGTCGAACGGTATGCGCGACGATATCCTGCGCTGCTACCCCGGCGTTGATCCCGACCGAGTGCACGTCATCCACAACGGCATTGACCTGAACAAGTGGCACGCGCCCGAAGGCGAAGCGGGAGAGGAACTGCGTGCCCGCGTGCTCGCCGAGCACGGTATTGACCCGTCGCGTCGCACCGTCGTCTTCGTCGGCCGTATCACCCGCCAGAAGGGCCTGCCGTACTTCCTGCGCGCCGCCCAGCTCCTGCCTGAGGACGTCCAGCTGGTCCTGTGCGCTGGTGCTCCCGATACCCCCGAAATTGCGGCCGAGGTTGAGGGCCTCGTCGCCGAGCTGCGTGCCCGACGCTCCGGCGTCGTCCTCATTTCCGAGATGCTCCCGCAGCCCGAGGTGGCAGCGATCCTGTCCTCGGCGCAGGTGTTCATGACGCCTTCCGTCTACGAACCCCTCGGTATTGTGAACCTGGAGGCCATGGCCCTGGGCCTGCCCGTCGTTGGTACCGCAACCGGCGGCATTCCCGACGTGATCGTCGACGGAGAGACGGGCTACCTCGTGCCGATCGAGCAGAAGCAGGACGGGACGGGAACACCGCTGGATCCGCGCGCGTTCGAGGAAGCGATGGCTGAGCGTCTGATTCGTGTTCTCGACGATCCCGAGCTGGGCCACCGCATGGGCGAGGCGGGCCTGGCGCGCGCCCGCGATCACTTCTCGTGGGAAGCGATCGGCATCAAGACCGCCGAGCTGTATCGTTCGCTCGTTTAGGGCGCACGCCACCCTACAGACGACTAGGCTGGATACATGACTTACGTCCTGAATCTCTCTCACGTGTCGCTCCAACGGGGGGACGCGAAGATCCTGTCCGATGTCTCATGGTCAACGCGTCCTCGTCAGCACTGGGTCATCGTTGGTCCTAATGGTGCTGGTAAGACCACGCTGGCACGCGTCGCATCCGGCCGCGTCGCGCCGGACGGCGGCGAGGTGACTGTCTCGGAGACAGATCTGGCACAGGCTGATCCCGCCGAGGTGGCTACTCGTGTCGGGCTGGCCTCCGCAGCGGTGGCTGCCAAGATCGTGCCGACGCAGTCGGTTCTCGACACTGTTCGCAGCGCCGCCTGGGGTTTGGCTGTCGCTCACGACGAGGAGTACGAGCAGGTTGATGATGAGCGTGCCCGCGCGCTCATGGAGATCTTCGGTGTCTCGCACCTCGCCCAGCGTGAGTTTTCGACGCTGTCCGAGGGCGAGGCCCAGCGCGTGCTGCTGGCGCGCGCCCTCATGACCGACCCTGAGGTGCTCATCCTCGACGAGCCGACCTCGGGCCTCGACCTGGGTGCTCGCGAGCTGCTGATCGCCGCTCTCTCGGAGATCATGCAGGGTTCGAAATCCCCGCAGGTCGTCCTGGTGACGCATCAGATCGAAGAGATTCCCGCGGGCGTCACACACTGCGCGATCATGTCGAACGGTGCGGTCACGCACCAGGGGCCGATTGAAGACGTCCTGACGGGCGTCAACCTGTCCGAGGTGTACGGCATGCCTCTGCTTGCCGGCAACACTGACGGGCGCTGGTGGGCGCGCGGTGTGAGCGCGTGAAAATAGGAGCGTGAGCGGTATGTGGTGGCTGTGGATTCTCGGTGCCCTCCTCTGCGGAATCGTCGAGGTCATGAGTGTGAGCTTTGTGTTCCTCATGTTTGCGATCGGCGCGCTGGCCGCCGGCATCGCGGGCGCGTTCGGCGCGAACCTGACGGTTCAGGTCATCGTTTTCATTGTCGTGTCGATTGCCCTCCTGGTCATCCTGCGTCCCTTCCTCAAGGGGCGTATTGATCGATCCAGCGGTTACGTTCCGAGCAACACTGACGGTCTGATTGGCAAGACTGGATACGTGACCGAGGCCGTGGGAGAGCGCCACGGGCGTATCCAGTTTTCCGGCGGAGAGTGGAGCGCGCGCACCGAGGGGCCCACGCTGCCCGTTGGCGCCGAGGTTCGTGTTGACCGCATCGACGGTGCAACCGCCGTCGTGAGCGCCCTCGACCCGGCCTCTGCGGCTCCGACACATCCATACGGAGACTCGATCTCCTGATCCCGCACATCTTGTATTTTCATCGACGTAAGAAAGGAAAGACGCTGTGAATTCAGGAAACATCATCGGTAACATCGCGTTCATCGTGGTGCTTGCTCTCGTCGTTTTCGTCGTGGTCTCGCTCGCACGCGCAGTGCGGATCGTTCCGCAGTCGCAGGCGTACGTTGTGGAGCGTCTTGGTCGGTTCCAGGCGGTCATGCAGGGTGGTTTCCACCTGCTGGTCCCCTTCGTGGACCGCGTTGCCGCTCGTATCGATCTGCGTGAGCAGGTCGCGAACTTCCCGCCGCAGCCCGTCATCACCGCCGACCAGGCGATGGTGTCGATCGACTCCGTTATCTATTTCCAGATCACGGATCCGCGCAGTGCTACCTACGAGGTGGCCAACTTCCTGCAGGCGATTGAGCAGCTGACCGCGACGACCCTGCGTAACCTGATTGGTTCTCTCGATCTTGAGCAGACCCAGACGTCGCGCGAGTCGATCAATAAGCAGCTGCGCGGTGTCCTCGATGAGGCCACGGGCCCGTGGGGCATTCGCGTCACCCGCGTGGAACTCAAGTCCATCGAGCCGCCGCCGCGAGTGCTGGCCGCCATGGAGCAGCAGATCACGGCTGAGCGTACCAAGCGTGCGACGATTCTGACGGCCGAGGCTGAGCGTGAGGCACAGATCAAGAAGGCTGAGGGTGCTAAGCAGGCCGCAGTGCTGGCGGCTTCTGCTCAGCAGGAGGCGCAGGTCCTTCAGGCCAAGGGTCAGAGGGAAGCGCTGATCCTGCAGGCCGAGGGCGCGCGTCAGGCGCAGATCCTGCGTGCGCAGGGCGAGTCCGAGGCCATCCAGACGGTCTTTGCGGCAATTAACGCCGGCAAGGCCACGCCCGAGCTCCTGTCCTACAAGTACCTCGAAATGTTGCCGAAGATCGCTGACGGTCAAGCGTCCAAGCTATGGATGCTTCCTTCTGATCTGACCGGCGCACTGGAATCCATCTCGAAGGGTTTCAACCTGGGCAAGTAGACTGAAGCCATGCCGGGCCGACCGCAGTCGCTGCGGTCGGCCCGTTCATTTTCACGACGGGAGGACATCGGTGGATTCGCATCAGGAATATGTACTGCGTGAGGTAGCACAGAAGAATATTCGTTTTATTCGTTTGTGGTTCACGGATGTCGCGGGCGTCTTGAAGTCAATTTCGATCGACCCGGGCGAGCTTGAAGAAGCGTTCGCCGAGGGCATTGGCTTCGACGGCTCGGCGGTTGAGGGCTTGACGCGCGTCTACGAGTCGGACATGATCCTCAAGCCAGATGCCTCGACGTTCCAATTGCTCCCGTGGCGTTCCAACGATGACCCGGTCGCGCGCATGTTCTGCGATGTCCTCATGCCCGACGGGCGGCCCGCGCCGTCCGATCCTCGAGGCGTTCTCGAACGAGCTGTCCAGCGGGCCGCGGATGCGGGTTTCCGCGTCATGATCCACCCTGAGATCGAGTTTTATCTCCTGCGTCAGCCGGTCACCCCCGACCGCATGATTCCGGTCGACCAGGCCGGCTACTTTGACCACGTCGCACGCGGGGATTCGAATGACTTCCGTCGTCGTGCGGTTCGTATGCTGGAGGATATGGCGATCCCTGTCGAGTTTTCCCACCACGAGGGCGGGCCCGGACAAAACGAGATTGACCTGCGTGCAGTGGATCCCGTACGCGCTGCGGACAACATCATGACTGCACGTACCCTGATCGAAGAGGTCGCGCTGCGTGAGGAACTCGTCGCCACGTTTATGCCCAAGCCGTTCATCGAGCATCCGGGCTCGGGCATGCACACGCACCTGTCGCTGTTCGAGGGTGAAGAGAACGCGTTTTTCTCCCCGGCGGGTCAGTACCGTCTGTCGACGACTGGGCGCCAGTTCATCGCGGGCCTGCTCGCGCACGCCGAGGAGATCGCGGCGATCACGAACCAGCACGTGAACTCCTACAAGCGTCTGTGGGGCGGGGGAGAAGCTCCTTCCTATGTGTGCTGGGGTCACCTGAATCGCTCGGCTCTCGTGCGCGTCCCGCTGTACAAGCCGAAGAAGGCCGCTGCCGCGCGCATCGAATATCGCGCGCCCGATCCGAGCGCGAACCCCTACCTCGCCTTCGCGGTCCTTATTGCGGCGGGCCTTGAGGGCATCGAGAAGAAGATGGAGCTCATGCCCGAGGCCGAGGATAACGTGTGGGACCTGTCGGATCGTGAACGTCAGGTGATGGGTATTCACGCGCTTCCGGCATCTCTGGCAGACGCCGTGCGCTCCATGAAGAGCTCCGATCTGGTGGCTTCCACCCTCGGTGAGCAGGTGTTCGACTACGTCATTCGTAATAAACGCAAGGAATGGACGGAATACCGTCAGCAGATCACTCGCCAGGAGCTTGAGCAATTCCTGAAGGTCGTTCCGCGGTGACGCCGGACGAGCTTCGGACTGCCGGATTCCTGGATCCGCGCCGCGCGCTCAGCTTTTTCGAGGAGCTGCCGGGTGGAGCCGAGGCGTGGGAGCGTGACCTGGGTGCGAGCGCCGACCCCGACCAGGCGCTCCTGGCCGCGATCCGTCTGCACGAAACGGACCCCGGCCTCGTGCGCGGGCTCGTGGACAAGCCCGACGCCCGGCGTCGTGTGTGCGCCGTGTTGGGCGGCAGCCAGTGGCTGGGGGACTACGTCATCGCTGATCCCACCCGTGCTGTGGCGATCTGGGAGGACCCCGGCCAGAGCGAGCAGGTGCTCCTGGCTTCCGTGGGCGCAACTCGGGCTGAGGGGGGAGCCTATGTAGCCACAGAGGGGGCGAGCGCGGACGACCTGCGCGCAGCCTACCGACGCGTTCTCCTGTACGTGGCCGCCGACGATCTGACAAGTGAGGATCCTGGCGCCCTCATGCCCGAGGTCGGGCGACGCATTGCGGACCTTGTGGATGCGACGCTCGAGGCTGGTCTCGCACTGGCCCGACGCGACATCGACCCGCGGGGACAGACCCCGTTCGCAATCATCGCGATGGGTAAGACGGGAGCACGCGAACTCAACTACATCTCCGACGTTGACGTCATCTACGTCGCGCAAGCCGGGGTGGATCAGGACGAGCGTGTGGCCCTCGAGGTCGCAACGCGCCTGGCGGCGGCCACGGCTTCCGCCTGCTCGGGCCCCGGCACCGAGGCTCCACTGTGGACTGTTGATGCCAACCTGCGCCCGGAGGGACGGAACGGTGCCCTCGTGCGTACCGTTGGGTCCTACCGTCAATACTGGGACAAATGGGCACAGACGTGGGAGTTTCAGGCGCTGCTCAAGGCACGTGCCTGCGCTGGAGACGAGGTCATCGGTCGGGCCTTCGAGGATGCCGCTCAGCCCTACGTGTGGAGCGCCGCTACCCGCGAAGGATTCGTCGAGGCCGCGCGCGCGATGCGCCGACGGGTCGAGGACAACATCTCGCGCTCATACGCCTCGCGCGAACTCAAGCTCGGCCGCGGCGGTCTGCGTGACGTCGAGTTTACGGTCCAGCTGCTCCAGCTCGTCCACGGCCGAACGGACGCTTTCTTGCGTGTGCGCTCGACGTTGGAGGCGATCGAGGCGCTGCGGGACGGTGGCTATATCGCTCGCAGTGATGCTGATCAGCTCGCATCGTGCTATCGCTTCCTGCGCGCCGTTGAGCACCGAACCCAGCTTCCTCGCATGCGCCGCACGCATCTGATCCCTGACAAGGAGCGGGAACTGTGTGTACTCGGGCGGGCGATGGATCGCTCGCGCTTCCCCGACGCGCAGTCGATGAGCGCTGCGATCGACGAGGTTCGCGCACGGGTGAGGGCCCTCCACGAGGATGTCTTCTATCGGCCGATCATCGCCGCAACGGCGTCCCTGAGCGAAGACGAGGTCTCCCTACACGCGGAAGGCGCGCGTGACCGCCTCGCTGCGATCGGCTACCGCGATCCGGCAGGCGCCCTCACACATATTGCAGCGTTGACCCAGGGCACGAGCAGGCGCGCAGCGATCCAGCGTCACCTGCTCCCGGTGTTTATCTCGTGGCTTGCGGCTGGGGCCGACCCCGATATGGGCCTGCTGAATTTCCGTATCCTGTCAGAGGATATCGGCGACTCGCACTGGTACCTCGCTCTGCTGCGCGATTCGGGTGTGGCCGCCCACAGGCTGACCACGATGCTCCCGAACTCGAGGTGGATTGCCGAGGCGCTCGCTAAGCGTCCCGAGGCCGTGGCTTGGCTCGATGACGATGACGAGCTGGCACCACGCGATCCGCATCGGCTGGCACGGGAAGTGACGGCCCTCATTGACCGCCACGAGGATGCGGCCGAGGCTGCTGCTCGAGTCCGAGCCGTACGTACCCGTGAGCTGACGCGTTGCGCGATGAGCGACCTGCTTCAGGGGGTGAATTCGCGAGGGAATGCGATTGCGGATGCGACGGATGCTGCAATCCTTGGAGCCCTCGCCATCGCTTCGCGGGAGGAACGCGAGCGCTGGGGCGAGGAGCGGGCGAACGTCATCTTTGTCGCGATGGGTCGCTATGGGGGCCGCGAGTGCTCCTATGCATCCGACGCGGATGTTATTGCTGTGCATGAGGCCGTTGGCGGAGCTTCTGACGCCGAAGCCGCGGCTAGTGCGACGCTTATCGTGAACCGTGTGAAGAGCCTCCTCGGTTCGGCGACCAGCCAGCTCGGTATCGTCGTTGACCTTGATCTTCGCCCCGAGGGCAAGAACGGACCGATGAGTCGTACGATCGAGTCGCATCGCGAGTACGCGCAGCGCTGGGCTTCCACGTGGGAGCGGCAGGCGGCGGTGCGTGCGCGCCCGATCGGTGAGGGAAGCCTCGCCGATTCTGCACGGGCACTGTTCGATGAACTCGCCTATGGGGGAGTGAGTGAGTCGGACGTGCGCGACATCCGCCTGCTGAAGGCCCGCATGGAAAACGAACGGCTGCCGCGCGGAATCGAGGCGGCTCGTCATGTCAAGCTGGGACCTGGTGGGCTCTCCGATGTCGAGTGGACAATCCAGCTCATCCAGATGCGTGCCGGAATACACAGCCCTGCGCTGCGTACGTCGTCGACGACGCAGGCAATTCAGGGTGCTCGGGATCATGACCTGATGAGCGCCGAGGACGCGCAGATTCTCCTTCAAGCCTGGGACATGGCGACCCGTATCCGCGCCGCAAACACCCTGGCGACAGGCCGTATGAGCGGTGTGAAACTTGACGTTTTACCCCGTGATAGTGCGGAGCTGCGTGCCCTCGCGGCGATCCTCGGGTACGGTAGCGGCGGGCTGAACGCCCTCGAAGAAGACTGGCTGCGCGCCGGACGCAAAGCGCGCGCCGTGATGGAACGACTTTTCTGGGAGCAGCAGTGAAGATTGTGCTAGTACGGCACGGACAAACCCCCGCGAATCGCCTCGGCGCGCTCGATACCGTGCGCCCTGGCCTCGGGCTGACCCCTGAAGGACTCCTCCAGGCCCAGCGTCTCGCGAACCGTTGGGAGGCCGAGGTCGCGCCTCCACCGAGTGTCATCGCGCTGTCCGGCCTGCACCGCACGCACCTGACGGCGGCACCACTGGCGAGCCGGTACGGGCTGACCCCGCAGGTGCAGCCCGGCATCCGCGAGCTGCGTTCCGGTGACCTTGAGATGGCTGCTGACCCGGCTTCTCAGTCCCTCTACGTGCGCACAACCCTGTCGTGGTGCGCCGGTGACCTGGACAACCGGATGCCGGGCGGCGAGAACGGGCGCGAGGCCCTGGCTCGCTCGCTTGAGACCGTTCGTCGCGTGGGCCTGGCCGCGCGCGAACAGGCAGGGGACGAGGCCGTCGCGGTCTTCGTCATCCACGGAGCACTCACCCGCCTGCTCGCCACGTGGTTGTCCACAGAGATCGACGAGGAGCTCGTCTCCCAGCACTTCATGTCGAACACGGGTACCTCCACCTTCGAGTGGGCCTCCGACTTTGCTCCGGCATCTGCTGACGAACTAGCGAAGAGGCTTCACGCCCTGACCTGGAATGACCGTCCGCTCGATCAGTGGTCCGCAGGCTGCTCCTGACCGGGCGCCACGAAGGCTGAGACCTCGAACGGGAACGAGCGGTATCTGAAGTAGTTCTCCAGATAGGACAGGTGTTCCTCGCACGCCAGCCACGTCTTCGTCCGGGCGCGGTGGATCGCAGGATTGCGCCAGTCGATCCGGTAGATCGCGGCATTCGTGCATTCGCGCGCCGAGCAGATGCCCGATGCGGCTTCGACTCCCAGTGCCATGGTGTCCTCCCCTGCGGTTACGCTTGGAAGTATGCCAACCCTCGTTCTCGTCCGCCACGCGCAGGCCGCATACTCCTACCCCGATCACACTCGCCCCCTCACGCACGCGGGCGTCGACCAGGCCGCGCGCCTCGGCGGTGTGCTCTCCCGGGAGAACGGGAGCTTCGATGTGGCCGTGTGCTCGGACGCGACGCGCGCCCAGCAGACGTTTGCCCAGATCAACCAGCGCGTGTCGATTCGCGAGAGCTGGTGTGACCGCGGCGTCTACAACGCCGACGAGGAAGACATCCTGACCCTGGCACGCAGCTTCGAGGGGGAGCGCGCGCTCATCGTCGGTCACGAGCCGACCATCTCCGGTGCGGGCTATGTTCTGGCGCACGAGGACGATCGGGTAGAGGTGGCCCGAGGCGTGCCCACCGCGACCGCTCTCATCCTCACCTTCGACGGACCCTGGGAGAAGCTGGCACCCTCGAGCTGCGCCCTGCGCGTGGCGCTGACCCCGCCCACCCGATAGGTCGCCTGCCCCCGGAAGTGGCCCCTGCCTCGTCCATGCTTCCTGTGAGTGTGTTTACGTTTGTCCACGTGACGCCCGCCCGGATGCGGATGGGGGCCGCAAACGCGTTAGAATGTGGCGGTATCTATCCACCCAACAGGGAGAAGTGATGTCGGGACACTCT
>CALHZX010000070.1 GCA_938040725.1 uncultured Actinomyces sp.
AGGCGACGTAGACGCCGGCGAAGACCGCCAGGCCCCATCCCCAGTTGATGAGCAGCCAGCCACCGTCCTTGCCCTTGGACTTGGGCAGCAGGTTCGTGGCGACGACGCCACCACCGAGGAGCAGGAGGACGGCAGTGCCGAGGAACTCAGACCAGAAAATCTGGCCCGTGGTCGGGGCAGCCATATCGGCGGCTGCCGGGAGCAGTGTTGTGAGCATGTTTCCCTATCTTTCTCCGGCGCGTCTTCGCACCGGGTCACCGGTGTTGTACCACCGCTAACTGTGTACCGTCGAACAGTATCCACTCGGATATGGTTCGCGGGTCACATCACAGTATGGCACTTGATGCACGTTAGCCCAAACTGAGTGCACATCCGTGCAAGCCTACAGGTGTGACCCTGGTCATCTGCCACGCATTGTTCCAGATTGTCCGACACTCGCTCTGATCTCCAAAATCACACATCTGCACGCCTGTGCATGGCACACTAGAAAACGTGACAATACGTGACGAACAGGCTCACGAGGCCGCCTCGATGTACTACCTCCAGGGGCAGACGATGGAAACAATCGCCCGCCACCTGCAGATATCGCGATCCTCGGTCTCGCGACTTCTCGCCCACGCGCGGGAGGTCGGCCTCGTACGCATTTCCGTTTCCGCATCCCCCGGACTCAAAGGCACCCTCGCCGGCCAGATCGCAGACCTGTTCGGTGTGCAGGTCTCCGTCGTCCCCGTCCACGACGTGCACACCGAAGTGAATCGCCTGCACAACGTTGCACTCGTCGCCGCCGAACACCTTGTGGATATGCTCTTCCCCGGTGTCACCCTCGGTATCGCCTGGGGCAACACGACCGCGGAGGTCACGCGCGCAATGCCCCACGTATCCTTCCCCGGTTCGACCGTCGTCCAGCTCAACGGCGCAGCGACCGCCACCGAGTCCGGCATGCCCTACGCCGAGGCCATCATCGCCCGCGCCGCGAAGGCCATCGGCGGACGCATCGTCAACTTCCCCGTGCCCGCATTCTTCGACTACGCGGACACCAAAGAAGCACTCTGGCGCGAACGCTCCGTTCGGTCGGTCCTCAACACAATCGACAGCGCGGATGTCGCCCTCTTCGGCGTCGGATCGATGTCCGCGCGCCTGCCCTCCCACGTCTACTCAGGCGGATTCCTCGACCCCAACGAGATCGCGGCAGCGCAAAACGACGGCGTCGTCGGCGACGTGTGCACCGTCCTCATCCGCGAGGACGGCTCCACGAACATGCACCTCAACGAGCGCGCCTCGGGCCCGAGCCCGAACACGCTCAAGAAGATCCCGCGCCGCCTCTGCGTCGTCTCCGGCGCCTCGAAAGCGCTGCCACTCCTCGGGGCACTACGCGCGGGGGTCGCCACCGACCTCGTCCTTGACGACGGTGCCGCGCACGAGCTCCTCGACCTCGTCCACACACGCATGTCGCCCCGACGCTCCTTCATCTAAACCGGCGACCGCACGAACGCGCGAAAGGGCCCCGGCCTCGTCCATGAAAGGAACGAGGCCGAGGCCCTCTCTCGTCTCAGATCAGGCCAGGCGCTTGACCAGCGGGAACGGAATCGTCTCGCGGATGCCCTGGCCGGTCAGGACCATCAGCAGGCGGTCGATGCCCATGCCCATGCCGCCGCACGGCGGGAAGCCCTGCTCCATGGCAACGAGGAAGTCCTCGTCCATGACCATGGCCTCGGGGTCACCGTTGGCAGCCGCGAGGGCCTGTGCCTCGAAGCGATCGCGCTGGACGACCGGGTCAGCCAGCTCGGAGTAGGCAGTGCCCGTCTCGAAGCCGCGCACGTACAGGTCCCACTTTTCGGTCAGGCCCGGGCGCGAGCGGTGGTAGCGGGTCAGCGGGGAGGTGTCCTCCGGGAAGTCGTAGACGAAGGTCGGCGCCCACAGCTTGGAGGCGACGAGCTCTTCGAAGATGTCCTCGACGATCTTGCCGGAGACCGCGTAGTCATCGACCTCCAAGCCGATGCGCTCAGCGTACTTCACGAGGGTCTCGCGCGGCGTCTCCACCGTGATCTCCTCGCCCAGGGCCTCGGAGGTGGAGCCGTACAGGTCAATGCGATCCCACTGCCCCGACAGGTCATACTCGGTGCCGTCGGCCAGGCGCACGATCTCCTCACCCTCGGACAGGTCGAAGGCATCGCGCGCAGCCTGCTGGATGAGGTCGCGGGTCAGCTCAGCCATGCCGTTGTAGTCCGAGTAGGCCTCATAGGCCTCCAGGGACGTGAATTCGGGGCTGTGCGAGGAGTCCATGCCCTCGTTGCGGAAGTTGCGGTTCATCTCGAAGACGCGGTCCACGCC
>CALHZX010000071.1 GCA_938040725.1 uncultured Actinomyces sp.
GATCAACGCCGCCATCCGTCCCGCCCAGGTGTGAGCCCAGGCCTGAGCCGCTGCCTCATTCAGGCAGGGGCTCAGCACCACACACCACGACACCCATCACTCTCCCGCGCGTTCGTGGGGTAGGGCGCTGCTGCGTTGCTCCACCTTGGCCCCAACCCACCCACACACAGCAAGGCAACCACCCCACCATCGACACCAAGCCACCGCTCTACCGACTCATCCCACGGCCACCCCGACACCCCCGAAGGCGCAGCACACGGTACGACCGCGCGGGCCCGGCGGTTGGCGCCACGCGGGCGGGCACTGGCTGCGGCATCGGCCCACGAGGGGCCACACACTCCGACACGCACACATACGAAGGGGTAGGCCACCTCCGGTCGACTGACTCAACCAGATTGCTTCAGCCCCACCTTCTTTGAGGACCTCCAGGTTCGCCAGCAGGCGACCCCGACCAAGAGAACCAGCGGCCCGATGACTCCCGTCGCAGAGCCGGCGTTCGTCCACATCGCTATCAGAGGCAACGTCACGAGGAGAACCGCCGCCCCAACAGCTGCGATAAAGGATTTTGAGTGAAGCGCCAGCAATGCGCAGGCAATGACGGCAATGGAAGCCAGTGACAAGACTCTTCCCGAACCCGACCAGTTAACCGCAACAAAGAGCGCAGCGAAAACAATGACAATGACGTATGTCAATACGGCACCCAGGGTGTTGTTTTCTTGGAACATTCATACACCTCATCAAGCAAACACGGCGACCCCTCGTCAGCAGACAATCGCGCCGACCAGCACTTCCCTGTCATTCCAACCCTCCACAAGGGGGCAAGCACCTGGATTGACGAAATTCCCGATCGACATTAACCAAGGTATCAGCCCAAACTCACGAACACAATGCACGTGCACTCCACTATCTGACAACCACATGAATCAAACCTGAATAGTCTTAACAATCAACCTCATTCAAATTCAGCATTCCCGGCAGCGTGCTTCCGCACGTTTGCAGGGTGGGTCGCCGGTTCGTACCCTCAACCCCTCGAACGCGCAGCGCACGGTACGACCGCCCGGGACCGGCAGTCGGCGCCACGCGGGCGGGACTGGCTGCGGTGTCGCCCCTGGTACGGCATGATCGGGACGGAACGGACCGACTCCGTCGGCCCCACCACCAAGTTGGCAGGTACCCACGACACCGCCCGGCCCGGGCGCAAGGAGGACTCATGAGCGACCAGGACCCCGCGCAGATCGACCAGACCACCGACTTCATGTGGAAGGCGACCGCGGCCGTGGCCACGCTCGCCTCCGGGTTCGTGGCCGAGAAGGTCGTGGCGCTCGGCTGGCGGGCGATCTCCGGCCGGCCCGCCCCGCGCGAGGAGGACCAGCTCCTCAACTACAAGCTGGCCGAGGTCGTCACCTTCGCCATCATCTCCGGGGCCACCATCACCCTGGTACGTGAGCTCGGGCTGCGCCAGGCCGCCAAGTGGTACAGCGCCCGCCGACCCGACTCCCCCTACGCGCAGCGCGCCATCAGCGCCTGAGGACTCCGTGCCGGCCCCTCATGGGGTCGGCACACTTTTTTTGCGGTCCCGTGTCACGATTGGCGACTTTTCCCGCCCAAGCACCGTTTACGAGGTGCCTCCGCACACTCGGCACCACGGCGTCTTCGCAGGTCAAAGCCAGTTTTCGAGGTTCCTGTCGAGCTCGCAGCAGCTGGCCGCGCCTCGAAAAGTCGCCAATCGTGACACTTTTCCACTGTGGCGCCTCACCCACCTCTTCCAGCTCCCCGCCGACCCGCAGGTAGGCTGACGGGGAGCGCCAACGGTGTGCCGCGCAGGCGACCCTCCGGGGCGCCACCGGCCACCTCCCAGCGCTTCCGCCTTTGCCTTCGGAGACCTGAGGAAACCCGCCCCGATGAGTGCCGTGCAGATCGCCTGTGTCGTCATCGTCGTCATCGCCACGACGATCGGTATCGCAGTTTTCGCACGCGCCTGTTTCACTATTGGCGCCCGCATGGCTGTGGGCCGCGCGACCGCGCCGGAGCGTCTGCGCCCGGTCGGCCGGCGCCTAGCGCTCACGCTGGGCGCGCTCGTGGGCCACACCGCCTTCAAGGGCCGCCCCTTCATCAAGGCCGCCCACTGGCTGGTCATGATCTCCTTCCCGCTGCTGTTCCTCACGCTGGTGGCCGGCTACGGGCAGGTGCTGGGCGGGCCTGACTTCGCGCTGCCGCTCATCGGCCACGCCGCCTGGTGGGCCTGGGTCGTCGAGCTCATCGCCTGGCTGTCCACCTTCGGGATCGTGGGCCTGACGATCCTGCGCTGGCGCCTGACCCGGGCCGGGCGAGCGGCCCCGCCCTACGCCCCCGACTCCGACGGCGGCAAGCGTCCGCGCACCTCGCGCTTCGCCGGGTCGACGTCGACCCAGGCGAAGTTCGTGGAGGCCACGATCATCGGCGTGGTCGCCTGCGTACTGGCGCTGCGGATGCTCGAGCACGCCCACCTGGCCGCCTCCCCCGACCCGGCCGAGCACGCACTGGCCTCCTGGTGGCACTTCCCGCTGACGGCCTGGACCGGCCCCCTCCTCGCCCCCCTGAGCACCGGCACCCTGGGCAACGCAATCCTCATTGTCGCCACCATCAAGGTGGTGCTCTCGATGAGCTGGTTCGTCGTCGTGGGCCTCCAGCCCTCGATGGGCGTGGCCTGGCACCGGTTCCTGGCGATCCTCAACGTCTACG
>CALHZX010000072.1 GCA_938040725.1 uncultured Actinomyces sp.
CCCTCGCCGCTGCCACGTACAGCGCGGAGATCGCCAACAACAAGCAGCCCGTTCCCCAGCTGCCCCTCACGGGTGCCAACGGCCAGCTGCTCATGACCATCGGCGGCATCTCTCTGGGACTCATCGCCGTGGGATCCACCATGGTGATCCGCTCGCGCAAGCGCAGCGAAGCCTGATGCTCCGGTTCTTCAGCGGTTCCTTCCGCTGAAGAACCGGGCCCCGCGCGGGTCGGCGCGGCCGCGAGAATGGCTCTCGGGTCGTGCCGACCCGTGGCACGTCCCAGTCAATACTTGTGCGAAAACGATTTACGTCGAACTAATCATTGGAGTTGAAGTGACCCAGCACGCCCGAACACAGCGCCGCGCCACGCGGTTCTCACGCTTCGCGGTCGCGTTCGCGGTCTGCGCGGCTGTCACCGCCGCGCCGATCCTGCCCAACGCGGCCCAGCCTGCCCAGGCTGCGGCCGAGGGAGTTCCCAGCGGGTCTCTGCCCGCGACCTTCGCCACGGGAGGCATGGGACGCTTCAAGGACTCCATCCAGTGGCTCCAGTGGGCCGACTACGACAAGGACTTCAAGGGCAAAGACAAGCCCAACGTCCCCGTCCTCGGCGTGGGCGAGGGACCGAAGGAGTTCATCAACCACCGCGACCTGGGCGACGCGGGCTCCCTGGTGACCACCTGCACCCTGTCCAACCTCACCCACGACACCCCCGCGCCCGGCACGCCCAAGCAGCAGACCGAGGGCCCCCTTGTTGCCACCATCCCGGGCGCCTGGGCGGGCGACGCCCTGGACAACCTCTACAACGTCGGCGGACCCGGCTCGTGGAATGACGGCTCCGAGGTGTGGCACTCCGGACTCACCTATCCCCAGGACTACGTCAACAAGAACCAGATGGTGATCGGCCTGGCCAACGGCTACGCCTACAACGGGGCCAACGCCTGGGACGGCAAGCCCTGGGCCCAGAGCACCGACCACCGACCCACCGGCTACAACGCCCGGGTGAGCGTCGACTACAGCTGCAAGGCCGAGATCTACGGTAGCGACGGCACGATCACCAACGTTCCGATCCAGGGCCTCGTCTTCGCCGACGCCGAAGCCTCCTCCAGGCGCTTCGGCATCAAGAGCTGGGCCACCAGTGAGCGCCAGGACGAGTGGGTCCAGGCCACCGTGAAGAAGACCGACGGCAACAGGCCCCCGCGCTGGAGGGTCCTGGACACCATGCGCTCGCAGAAGTGCATCAGCAAGAACACCGGCAAGCAGGTCACCACCGACGGCATCGTCTCCGACGGTGGGCGTACCCTGCGCCTCATGCCCTCCGACGAGGAATGCGTCTACCAGTCGGGCGGCGGTTATTCTAAGCCCAACGGCTACGGAGGCCCCGACGCCGTCATGTTCATGGAGGGCGCCACCTCCGCCACCGTCACCATGCAGGGCGCGGGCTACTCCGCCGTCGCGCTCGGCCTCGTGGTCGCCACCGACTACGGCGACGCCCCCGACTCCTACGGCATCGCCTCCTCCGTCTTCCAGCCCACCTGGGAGGGCGGCGAGGTTCGCTCGACCACCGACCTCTTCCGGGTCTCTCCCCAGGCCAGAATGAACATGGACAGGGTGTCCCCCCGCCTCGGCGCCTACATCGATGCCGAGCCCAACCAGCCCTTCAGCGACGACGCCAAGGGCGACGATACAGACGATGCGACGAACGACGAGGACTCCGTGACCCTACCCGCCGACGGTATCCGCACCGAGCCCGGCGCCACCTACAACCTGTCCCCCACGTGCGCGGGCGCGGGCAAGGTGGCCGGCTGGATCGACTGGAACCACAACGGCACCTTTGATGCCGGTGAGAAGTCCAACGAGGCCCCCTGTGCCTCCGGCAAGGCGCAACTGTCGTGGACGGTCCCCGCAGACGTCGTGCGTTCCGTCGACGGCGAGGACGGAGTCGGCAGCGCCACCTACATGCGCCTACGCATCACCGCCGACAAGAACGGCAACGGCCAAAAGCCCGTCGGCGGCACCGCCACCGGCGAGGTTGAGGACTACCGCGTCGCAGTGCGCGTTCCCACCCTGCAGCTGGTTAAGAACGTCGACAACAAGTACGCCACCGCCGAGGTCGCGGGCCTGGGCGCCGACCAGTGGACACTCACCGGCGGCGCGGGCGCCTACACCGTGACGGGCAACGGCACTACGGGAGGCCCCACCGTCGTGCGCACCGGCAACAACGACCTCTCCGAGACCACCGCCAACCCCGCCGGCGCGGGATACGAGATGGGCCAGTGGAGCTGCGAGCAGGCCCCCGGAACCGTGGGCGAAAACTACTCCTCGTCCCTCAGTGGCGCCACGACGGACGGACGGGCGCAGCTCCAGGTGCGCGGCACCGACCGCGTCCTGTGCACGATCACGAACACCGCGAAGCCAGGCTCCCTGACCTGGAATAAGGTCGACTCCGACGGAATCACACCCCTGGCGGGTACCACCTGGACCCTGACCGGGCCGAGTGTGCCCCGCAACGCCACGGTCGAGGACTGCACCGCCGGCCCGTGCCCCGCCCAGCCCTACAAGGACCAGGATCCGGCCCCCGGATCCTTCGCGATCAAGGACCTCAAGTGGGGGACCTACACCGTGCGTGAGACCAGCGCCCCCGTCGGCTACCAGGTGAACCTGCAGGCATACACCTTCCCGCAGATCGCCCCCGTTTCCCTCGAGGCAACCCTGAATGCCGCCGTCGTCAACGAACGCAAGACCGGATCACTCACCTGGAAGAAGGTCGACGCGTCGAACACGGCTACCGCGCTGGAAGGCTCGGAGTGGACCATCAGCGGTGGAACCCTGCCGGGCGCCGTCACCATCACGGACTGCAAGGCCGCCTCGGCTGCCCAGTGCCCCAAGCCGGCGGGCGCGACCTACTACGACTCCGACCCGGCCGCGGGTTCCTTCGCGGTGACGGGCCTGCCCTGGAGTGACACTGCGTATACTCTGACGGAGAAGAAGGCCCCGGCCGGCTACCGCCTCGACGCGACGCCGCGACCCTTCACCATCACTAAGGACGCGCTCGACTACGCCTTCGCGCCCATCACCAACGACAAGCAGGGTGTTCCCGCCATCCCGCTTACCGGTGGATTTGGCGCTGACGCCTACGTGATCGGTGGAATCGTCGCCGGACTGGGCGCAGCCGGTGCAGGCGAGCTCATCCGTCGCCGCAAGAACCGCAAGGCATGACGCGACTGGGGGACCCGCGCGCCGGGTCCCCCAGCGCTCCCGCGCTATGACTCCCACTCCTGACAACGCACAGGCGGCGCCGAGCGCCGCCGCGACATCCCCGACGAGCAGCGGGGGCGCGCGGCGGTGGCGTTTCTCCGCGATCAGCCTGATCCCCTCCCTGCTAGCCCTCGCGGGGTTGCTGTTGTTCCTCTACCCGTCGATCTCCGCCTGGATCGTCCAGTACAACCAATCCCAGATCATCGCCCAATACGAGGACTCGGTGAAACGGGCGGATCCCTCCGCCCAGGAACAGCTGACACTCGCCCGCCGCTACAACGAAGCGCTCAGCTCAGGCGCCGTCCTGAAAGCCAACGCGAACGTTCCCACCGGCGACGGCACCTCCGCGGACACCAGCCTCGACTACAACTCGATCCTCCTCGCCGACGACACTGGGCTCTTGGGTAGGCTGAAGGTACCCGCCGCCGACATCGACCTTCCGATCTACCACGGGACCGCCGACGACACGCTCCTGCGCGGCCTCGGACACCTCGAGGGAACGTCGCTTCCAGTCGGAGGGCAGGGGCAGCGCACCGTCGTCACCGGGCACCGCGGGCTCGCCGAGGCGCGCATGTTCACCGACCTCGACAAGGTCCAGGTCGGCGACACCTTCACCTTCGAAGTCTTTGGTGAGGTCCTCACGTACAGGGTCTTCGACAAGAAGGTCGTAAAGCCGGAGGAGACGGAGGCCCTGCGCTCCGAGCCTGGCCGCGACCTCGCCACGCTCGTGACCTGTACGCCCCTGGGTATCAACACCCACCGCATCCTCGTCACCGGCGAGCGCGTCTACCCGACCCCCCAGCGCGACATCGACGCGGCGGGCGCCGCCCCCGACATTCCGGGCTTTCCCTGGTGGGCGGTCGGCCTGCTGGCGGGCGTCTCACTGATCGGTCTATACATCTGGCGCTCGGGATACCCGCCGCGCCCAAAGAAACGCCCAAACACTGAACAAGTGAGAGAAAACTCCGCCGATTAGATCCCGTGCTCGCGCTCGCTCCCCAGTGCCGGGTTGGCGCGGCATTAGCACTATCGCGCCCGTCGTGGCACAATCAGGTGAACGCGGCGTCGGTATCGCCACGACACTCATGGTCGAAGCCGACGCCTCGATAAAGACGGGGAAGAAGGGCGTAATGACACGACGAGCGACGGCTGTGCCCAACACCGATCGCGTCCGATGCATGCTATCCCCAGGCGAAAGGCACCGCAATGTCCGGTAACCTCAGTGAGAGTCTCACGGACCCCGTCATCTACCCACACTGGATGTGGGTCCTCGGCCTGGCGATCATGGTCGCCGTGCTCGGGTGGATCCTGTACAGCGTGTGGCGCTGGTGGACCTCGCGTATCGGCGAGGTCATGGAACTGCAGACGATCACGGACGCGCGCCGCAAGAAGTACCTGACTTTCATCGACCAGATCGCGGACCGCTACGCCGACGGCGATCTGGATGCGCGCGGCGTGCACCTCGCGCTCGCAGGCCTCATGCGTGCGCTCGGCACGGAGCGTACGGGGCGTGACCTCGAGGTGGCGACCGTGTCCGAGGTGCGCGAGCTCGTCCCCGTGTGGCCGGGCCTGGCCGACATCCTTCAGGCGTGTGAAATTCCCAGTTTCACGGGTGACACCATCCCGGATGGTCAGCCCTCGCACGAGGCCGTCACCCGCGTCCTGACCATGGCTGTGGAGGCGGTGAACGTATGAGGTTCTGGTGGCTTATTCTCGTCGTCCTGCTGGTCGTCGTCGCGGCGACCGTCATCGGGTGGCTGCTCGCGCGCAGGGCCGGTGAGCGTTCGGGAAAGAAAGGCTGGGTGGCCAACACCGGCTTCCTGCGTGGCCTGCCCAAGTATCAGGCGCTCGTGCGCCGCACGCGCGCATCCCTGTCGATGGCAGTCGTCTGCTTTATCATCGCGGTCATCGCGGTGGCGGTGTCCGCGGGTGCGCCCGTCGACCGCTACACCAAGTACGATAAGTCGTCGAGCCGCGACATCGTCCTGTGCCTGGACGCATCCGGATCGATGCTCCCCTACGACTCAGAGATCGGTGACGCGTTCCAGCAGATCATTTCTCACTTCGAGGGTGAGCGAATCTCGCTGCAGTTGTGGAATGCCTACTCAATGACGATGTTCCCGCTCACCGACGACTACGAGATGGCCGACGACGTCCTTACCGAGATGGCCAAAACGATCGACCGCGGATTCAGTCAAATCGGGCAGAACATTTACGCCACCAAGGAGCTCCAGGCCTACCTTCAGCCGACGCTGGCCAACGATGATGAGCATCGCGCCTCGCTGGTTGGTGACGGCCTCGCCTCCTGCGTACTTGGTTTCGACCACACCGATAAGCAACGTTCGCGTACGATCCTGCTCGCGACCGACAACGAAGTGCTGGGTGAGGGTATCTATAACCTGTCCGAAGCCATGGAATTCGCGAAGAGCCAGGGAGTGACCGTCTCTGTCCTGTATCCGGGTTCCTCGTATGCGCTGTCAGACGAGGGCGTGGAGCTACGCGACCAGGCTAAGTCGACTGGCGGTGAGTTCTACGACGCCTCGTCCCCCTCTGCCGTCGATGACGTTGTTCGTCAGATCGAATCCGAGCAGAAGCAAGAACTCGATTCCGCGGGCAAACTCATGGAGACCGACCGCCCGGGCGCCGCCCTCGGCTGGACTATCGTCGGCGTCTTGTCCCTGCTTGGAATGCTCGCTTTCGGAAGGCTGTGACATGATTTTCCGCCCCGTTGTTCACCCGGTGCTGCTTGTTCTCATCTTGGCGATTGGTGCGACTTTCGTGTTCCTGTCCGCCAAGCGTGCGGCACGTAAGCGCGTCATGGACGTCATCCGCCGTTCGCTGATCGTCCTGATCGTCATCGTTATGGGTGCCGGTCCGTCGATTCCCGGCGAGGCTGTCGAAGTTTCATCGGCTCTCGAGGTCTACCTCGTCATCGACCGTACCGGTTCGATGGCCGCTGAGGACTGGGACGGCTCAAAGCCGCGCATTGACGGCGTGCGCAATGACGTCGCTATCCTCATGAACTCCATGGGGGGCTCTCGTTTCTCGATCCTCACGTGGGACTCCTCGGTGCACACGGACATGCCGCTGACGACTGACTCGTCGGCCGTTGCCTCGTACATGGAGAGTTTTAACCGAGAACTGTCCTCATCCTCCCAGGGGTCATCGCTGAATCGACCCGCGGCGGAACTGGCTGGTCTTCTCGCCAAGAACAAGGAACGCCATCCCCAGAATCTGCGCGCGGTTTTCATCTTCTCCGATGGCGAGACCTCGAATCAGGATCACTGGGCGTCCGCGCCGAGCGGTTCCGAGGAAGACTGGGACCGCGTAAAGGAGTACGTCGACGGCGGTCTCGTCATCGGATACGGCACTGAAACGGGCGGTCGGATGAAGGCGCTGCGCCTAGGCAACAGCGAATCGCAGAGCGCGGGCGACGACGGCTACATCCACGACCTGTCCAAGCCCGGTAATCCGATTGCAATCTCAAAAATCGACGAGGGGGCCCTGCAGTCGGTAGCCTCACGCATCGGTGTCGACTACGTGCACTCGCCCGACAAGTCCGCGATCGAATCCCACGCCCGCGCCATCATGGATGGTGCGACCGAGATCTCCGAACACCGCAACATGAAAGAAACGTACCGCTACATCATCTGGCCGTTCGCGCTCCTGCTCGGGGCACTCCTCGCGTGGGAGGGTGCCACCCTGGCGTTGCGCGCTCAACAGCTGAGGAATTCCCATGCCCTCTAACAACCTGCCCGAAGAGGACCTCCTGCCTTTCGGTGCCCTCCCCGGCAGCCCGGTCGATTCCTCAGTACGCGAGCAGCTCGGCCAGGCCACGAATGGCAAGCAGAAGGTCCAGCGCTCTCCGCGCGCGCTGCGTCCCCTGTGGTACTCGATCCCGATCCTCGTGATCGCCCTGGCAATCGCCGGGTACCTGATAGGCCTGACGCTCTGGTCGCGTTCGTCCTTGCAGCACTGGAATGCTCACGAATACGACGTCGCTCAGGCGGGCTACGAGGGGCAGCGGACGTGGACGGGTATCGGCATCGAAGCCTGGGTGGCCCACTACAACCTCGGAACCACCCTCGTGCGCCAAGATCACGTGGACGAGGGCGTGGAAGAACTGCGTACCGCGTTCGACCTCGTCCCCAAGGCCACCGAGGTTCAGCCCGGTCGCCTCGAGCCCTTCTCCTATGAGTGTCGCGTGCGCGTCAATCTGGGCATCGGCCTGGAGATCCAAGGCGACCAGCTGCGCTCGGCTGGTTCAACCGCGAACGCGGTGAGCGTCTACCAGGAAGCCGAAGACACGATCGCTCCCTGCCAGACCGCTTCCGGTGGAGGCGGCCAGTCCGGCGACCAGAACCAGTCGGGTGGCCAGTCCGAGCAGCAATCCGGCGGTGAATCCAACAATCCTGCCGACGAGAACAAGGAACGCGTCGGAGATAAGAAGCAGCAGGCCGAGCAGGAGTCTCAGGGCCAAGGCGGATCGCAAGACCAGCAGCAACCGGAGCAAAAGGGCCAGCAGGAGAACCCAACACCCAGCCCCAGCCCGTCCGAAGACCCCTACGCGGGAGAAAGCCAGGACCAAAAGGAGCGCAGGGAGCAGCTGGAAAACCAGAACAAGGATCGGCAGCAGAACCAGCGTGACGCTCAGGATGGGCGCCGCGATGGCAACCCGAACGGCGCCTGGTGAGGGGCGCAAACCCGTCTCACTTTCGCTGTGACGTGCACCCATAAAACCCAACGGCGGCCCAGGTGGCCGTCAAACACCGATAGGCTGGTAGCGTGAAGGTTCTTCTCGTTGGTAACGGAGGTCGCGAACACGCGATCGCCCGTGCGCTGGTACGAACGTCCACCCCTGAGCATCCCGCGTCGCTGGTCGTCCAGGCGGGTAACCCCGCGCTGGAGCAGCTGGGCCGCTCGTTGACCATGGATCCGCTGGACCCGAAGGACGTCGTGCGCCGCGCCACGTCCGAGAACGTCGACCTCGTGGTCGTCGGTCCCGAGGCGCCGCTCGTCGCGGGCGTCGCGGATGCGGTCCTGGACTACGGCATCCCCGTCTTTGGCCCCACGAAGGACGCCGCGCGCCTCGAGGCCTCCAAGTCGTTCGCGAAGCAGGTCATGGCCGATGCTGGCGTGGCCACCGCTCGCGCCTTCACGTGCACCACGATGGACCAGGTCGAGGCCGCGTTCGACGACCTGGGTGCCCCCTACGTCGTGAAGGATGACGCGCTCGCCGCCGGCAAGGGCGTCGTCGTGACTACTGACCGCGCCCAGGCCTCGGACCACGCGCGCGCCTGCCTGTCGCGTGATGGGGGAGCGGTCGTCATCGAGGACTACCTTGATGGCCCCGAGGTCTCCCTCTTCTGTTTCGCCGACGGTGCGACCGTCGTTCCGCTGCAGCCCGCGCAGGACTTCAAGCGCGTGGGCGACGGCAACGAAGGGCCGAACACGGGCGGCATGGGCGCCTACAGCCCCCTGCCGTGGCTCCCCGAAGAGGCCACGCAGCGCATCGTCGACGAGGTTGCCCAGCCCGTCATCACTGAGATGGCGCGTCGCGGCACCCCCTTCCGTGGCCTCCTGTACTGCGGCCTCGCGATGACCTCGAAGGGCATCCGCGTCGTCGAATTCAACGTGCGTTTCGGTGACCCGGAGACCCAGGCGGTCCTCGAGCGCCTCGATTCCCCGCTGGCGCCCATCCTGTACGCGGCCGCGACCGGCACCCTGGCGAAGGCCCCCGCCCCCGTGTGGAGCGAGGACGCCGCCGTCACGGTCGTCATGGCATCGGGCGGCTACCCGGGTCCGACCGACACGGGCCACGAGATCACCGGCATCGAGGCCGCCGAGGCGTTGGACGGCGTCCACGTCATCCACGCCGGCACCTCCGAGGAGATTACCGACGATCCCGCCGACGTCGCAGCCGGGTGCTGCGGCTTTGAACCGACCTACGCGCTGGTGAACTCCGGCGGCCGAGTCCTCGACGTCGTCGCCCGCGCGGCCACGCTCGACGAGGCCCGCGCGCTCGCCTACCGCGGCGTCGATCTCATCCACTTCGATGGGGAGCACCACCGCAGCGACATCGCGACGTGGCCCGCAGACCTCACCGTCACCCTTGACTGACAACCTACCGAGGAACACTATGACCGCCACCCTCCACGGCTGGACCCCGCTGAGCGCGGGCAAGGTTCGCGACATCTACGCTCCCGACGAGGCCGTGGTCGGCCCCGCGCCGCAGACCGCCACCCCGGCGGGACGCTCCCGCCACGCGAAGGCGGGCCCGGAGGCGCTGCTCATGGTGACGTCGGATCGCATCAGCGCCTACGACTATGTCCTGCCGACGCAGATCCCCGGCAAAGGCGCGGTCCTCAACCAGCTCGCCATCTGGTGGATGGGACAGCTGCGTCCCCTCACGGAAAACCACCTGCTGGCCGTGGGCACGAAGGCTCCGGCCGAGGCCTCGCGCGCCCTGGAGGGTGCCCAGCCCACGCGCTTCACGGTTCCCGCCGAGGTGGACGGGCGCGCGGTCGTGTGCCGCAGCCTGCACATGATCCCCATTGAGTGCGTCGTGCGCGGCTACCTGACCGGCTCGGGTCTGGCCGAGTACCGCCAGTCCGGTTCCGTGTGTGGCATCGCTCTGCCGGAGGGCCTGACCGAGGCCTCACGGCTCGAGGAGCCGATCTTCACGCCGGCCGCGAAGGCGGAGCTGGGCGAGCACGACGAGAACATCACCTTCGAGCAGACCGTCGAGCGCATCGGCGAGGAACTCGCGGTCGCGATCCGCGACCTGTCCATCGCCCTGTACAAGGCTGCCCGCGACATCGCCGCGCAGCGCGGCATCATCATCGCGGACACCAAGTTTGAGTTCGGTATCGACGTGACCACGGGAGCCCTCGTGCTCGCCGACGAGATCCTCACGCCCGATTCCTCGCGCTTCTGGCCCGCCGACCAGTGGGTCGAGGGCCAGGTGACACCGAGCTTCGACAAGCAGTACGTGCGTGACTGGCTGGTCTCCGGCCAGTCCGGCTGGGACCGCGCCTCGGGTGCCAACCCGCCCGCGCTGCCCGACTCCGTCGCCGCAGCCACCGCCGCGCGCTACGTCGAGGCCTACCGCCGACTCACCGGGTCGGACCCCATTCTGTAAAATGACTTGCCCGCCGGGCAAGATGCGCGGCGGGATCCTCACCAACAACACAAGGAGGAACGCCGTGGGGCGAATCATCGTGGAAGTGATGCCGAAGCC
>CALHZX010000073.1 GCA_938040725.1 uncultured Actinomyces sp.
GGCCTGGCCCATGTCGCCCCGGATGTTCTTGAGGAAGGTGGCGTAGGCACCGAGGTTTCTGGCGTTGGTGGGGTCGGCGTCGATGGCCCGCTGGTACATCTGCTCGGCCTGGCCCATGTCGCCCCGGATGTTCTTGAGGAAGGTGGCGTAGGCACCGAGGATATTGGCGTTGGTGGGGTCGGCGTCGATGGCCCGCTGGTACATCTGCTCGGCCTGGTTCACGTCGCCCCGGACGGTGTGCAGGAAGATAGCGTAGGCACCGAGGACGGTGGCGTCGATCTCGGGGGTGGCGTCGATGGCGCGTTGAAACATGGCGTTCGTTGAAGAAGGTGAAGCGCCTTCTATGAGCATGGTGAAGGCTGATTGGCCTGTCTGTTGCGCGGAAAGCGTGATATTTTGTAGTGTCGCAAATGTGCGCTCTGAGATTTTCCAATCTGCTTCGTCGGCGATGGTATCAAGAACTTCCCATTGATCCTCTCCTACTTGGCGTAAAAGGGGGGTGGTGTGGTTGATGAGTCTTGTAGCTTCTTTCCAAGTGTCATCCCAGTCGACTGTTTCCCATACGTCATCCTTGTGTGACAGGGAAAGGGAAGTCAGTTGATCTCTTGAGGCGGGGCCTAGGCCGATGCGACGCCAGTCCGCCGCTGCTTTGATGAGCGCTCCACACTGTGAGTGTTTATTGAGTTCGTCTGCGAATTTGGAGCGTACTGCTTCGGCGCATCCAAGTAGGGGGCCTAAGCCGACATTCTTGATTTGTGATAGCTGGTTTGCATAGGAGGTAAGTCTAACGTCATTGAGCTCTTTTGTTGACAATGACGGGCTGAGCGTGAGCCTTTCGAAGCGATTGACCACATCCCATCCCACTACTTTCTCGTTACTGCGATCGCTGTGTTTTACGTATTGTGAGTGCATCATGGTGGCTACGATGATGCACGAATTATTGACCCATCGGTTGAGTTGGCCCAGTGTGAGACTTTGGTTTGACAGAAATCTGTCGAGATCGTCTAAGACGATAATTGATTCGGGTGGCGGCTGTTGGTTACTGTTGAGAAGTTTCTCAATGTCGCCGGGACCTAGGGGGAACCAGCAGTAGGTGTTGGGCCATTGGGAGCGAATCGTCTCTATTGCCAGGCGCGTCTTTCCGGCCATGGATGTCCCCTCAATGAGGACGGGTATCCTGTTTCTGAGGTGCTCGACCAGTTGGTCCTGGATGTCCCGATGTACGAAGTCGGTGATATCTTTACGATCAGAGCGGTGAACTCGCAGGGAGTAGAGGTCTTTGTGACTCAGATATTTATTTCCGATGCCATTCTTCAAGACGCCTGCCGTATCGGTGATTTGCTGTCTGTGGAAGCGTGCTGAGAGCCACTCGCGGAGCTGAGGTGTCGTGGCGGTTATGCCTCCGATTGCGTTGAGTGCCATGCATGCTGCGGCCCACTTGGGGCCGAGTGTGCCGAGGTATGGAATGGCTGCACCTACTACTGCGCCGCAGGCTGGCGCAAGGAGCCACCAGCCGGACTGGCCCGGATCGGTTGGGTGGACCGCTTTCTGCGGCTTTCGAGACAGCATCGCAACCTCCACGCTCACTTAGCCTGTGGTGTAGGTTACCCCAATCGTGAGAAACCGGTCCCTCTGCGATGGCGGTGCGACACATGATGGCTGTCTCGGCTTCGATTCCGCCGCGGTGGTACCGTTCGGTCACTATGCGATCGGCTTTCCGCCGGGCCCGCAGGCGCCGCATCCGCACACACCGCGCCTCCTCGCCCGCCTCTGACCAACCCCACCCCGACTCGTCCGCCTCCGGCGCCCACGTCGAGCCCCACACGGGGGAGGGGCCCGCATGACCGACTGGCTCATGATCGCCGTCGGCGTGGTCCTCACCGTGGGCACCGCCCTGTTCGTGGCCGGCGAGTTCTCCCTGGTCGCCCTCGACCCCTCCACCGTCGAGACTCGTGCCGCCACCGGGGATAAGCGCGCCACCACCGTCCGGCGGGCCCTGGGCCGGCTGTCCACCCTCCTGTCCGGTGCCCAGGTCGGCATCACCCTGACCACGGTGCTCCTGGGCTACACGATGCAGGCCGCCCTGGCGAACCTCCTTACCGACCTCATGAGCCACTGGATGGCCGTCTCCGTGGCCACCGGCGCCGCGGTCGTCATCGCGCTCATCGTCGTCAACGCCTTCTCCATGGTCATGGGCGAGCTCATCCCCAAGAACGCCACCCTGGCCGACCCCATGCGCGCCGCCGGTCTCGTGGCCCCCTTCCTCATGGGCTTCACCACCCTGCTCAAGCCCCTCATCCTCGTGCTCAACAATGCGGCCAACGCCGTCCTGCACGCCATGGGCATCGAGCCCGCCGAGGAACTCAGCGGCGCCCGCAGCGCCGGCGAGCTCGCCTCCCTCGTGCGCCACAGCGCTGAGGAGGGCACCCTCGACGCCTCCACCGCCACCCTGCTCACCCGCTCCATCGGCCTGGGGG
>CALHZX010000074.1 GCA_938040725.1 uncultured Actinomyces sp.
CACCCATAACAACAAATCCCGCATCCCGCGGGCACCATAACAAGGGGCAGCGCCTCATCGCTATCACCAGCATACCCTCGCAGGCAGCTGACAGAGGCGCGTGGTCGGCGAACTCACTGTCTGCGAATCGTCCGCCCTCTACGACGGGACAATACTCAGAGGGGCAGGCGAGCGAGGAACGAGGCGATCGTCACCTGTCGATTGTCCTCGGACCGCAGGGGCGCAACGACGAGTCGATCGACCGCATCGCGACACAGTCCCCGCAGGTCGCGCATCACGATGCGTCGACGGCGCGATGCGGCCCAGCGGGCGAATGCTCGGCTCGCGCACGCGCACAGCACCGTGATCAACAGGCACAGTGCAACCAGGGCCGTCGGAAGCGGAATCGGCCCAAGCGCGGGGACCCGAACATCGATGAGGACAGCCCTGCCCAGGTGCACGAGAACGATCCACGCAACACCCGCGACAACGCCGAGCCACGCGAGCAGCTGCGCACCACCCAGCACACGACACAGCGCCGGGGCTCCGGTCGAGACGCGAATATGCTCCGCAACCTCACGGTGCGCTGCGTCCGGGACCTCTCGCGCCCCACTGAGCGCACGCTCGACCAGCGCCGCACGCCACCGGGCAGGACGCGCCTGCGCGCGCACCCCAACGGCCCCACGAACGGCGTTAACAAAAGCAGCTTCATCGGAGGCGGACCGAGTCGGCAACGTCGGAGTCGTCGCCCCCTCGGAGCGCGACTCATCGTCCAGATGCAGGCGGCGTAGCGGGTCCGCACCCGCAGTGGCCAGCCAGCGCAACGGTAGCCAGCCGCCCGCTCGGCGTCCGGCACGCAGCGTCGAGTCAGCCACGGCCTCGGCGATGATGGGGGCACCCGCGAGGTCTGCGGCCGTGCCAGCCAATTCGGCAGCCAGACCGTCGGTCTCGATGCCGCGGACCGTGCCGGTCAGCTCCAAGGACTCACGCAGCAGCCGGGAGGCCTCACGCAGCGCAGCACGCGCGTGCGCCGCCTGGCGCGAGACCCGCTCAGCCTCGCGCGTCAGGTGCTTGATGAGCGTACGCATGCCTTCGCCCGTCGTCGCCGACACGGCGAAGACCTGGGCGTCAGCCATGCCGCGCTCGCTGAGCAGACGACGCAGGTCATGTTTGATCGCATCTCGCTCGGGCACGGAAATGGTATCGACGTGCGTCAGGACAACCGTCACCGATGCATGCGACGAGCGCAGGCGCACCAGCCACTCGTCGTGCAGACGGGCGTCAGCGTACTTCTGCGGATTAACGACAACGACAAGCGCATCAACACGCGACGCCAGACGATCAGCAATGTCCGCATGACGAGCATCAACCGAATCAATGTCCGGCAAATCAACGACGACGGTGTCGCCAGGCAGCGCTTGCGGTGCCTCCACCCGACGACCGATATCCAGCCACCCCAGCAAATCCTGCGGTTCTCGGCCTCGCGGCAGCACAGCGCACGCCTCATTCGTCGTGGGACGTCGAACACCCGCGGTGACGACCTCTCCCCCACTCAGCACATTGACGAGGGAGGACTTGCCGACACCCGTACCTCCCAGCATGCCGATGACGCACCAGGACGGGTCAACCTCGCTGCGTTCAGCAGTCACGTCAATGAGATCGCAAATGTGCGCCAGAGTCTGCTGATCGAGATCCGGTGCTGCCAGGGTGCACATCTCGTCGAGCTGCTGGGCGGCAGACGCCACGGGGTTCGTCGCTCGCCTCATGCCAGCACCTCCCAGGCGCTCTCCGCTGCCGCCCCCAGCTTGTCGATGAGAACCTTGTCGGAAACCCGATCGAGGCTCGCGCTCACCGGGGCAAGGACATCCGACAGAGACTCTCCGGCGAGGCGCTCGAGCGCCGCACGGGCCTGCTCCGCCAGCGAGCGAACCGTGCGTTCGCCGAAATAGGCTTCCAGGATTGTCTGGGACAGGGCGGCCGATGCCCCGGCGATACCGACTTCAACACCGGTGAGACCACCGGTCATCGTAAACGCGGTCACCATCAGCGACACCGTCACGACGTTGATGCCGCCCGCAAGCATGCGCCCGCTGACGCGCGAGGACTCGGCCTGGCCACGAATGATCTGTGTGACTTCGCGTGTCCACTCCTGCGCGACCGTGCGGGCGCGCTGCGCCGCCGCATCGACGTCGAGCAGCTCATCGAACGAAGACGTATCGACGACCATACGCGCCCTGCGCAGGGATTCGCCCCACGCCCGGTGGTACTGGTCCGCCAAACGCTGTGCAAGGCCTCCGGTCAGATCGCGCTGTACTTGAACGTCCGGCGCTGCATGTCCACGAAGAGCACCCATCACGCGCGAGCTCAAACCAGAAAACACACGCGAGACGGTCTTGGACATATCCCACGAGCCCAGCACCTCGGCGATGCGTGCGCTTACTTCGCCACGCAGTACGTCATCACTCGACGAGGAGGACACTTCCCGCGCATAGGAAGCAACGAGCTGCTCGATATCGCCGGCCGCTGCCTCGAACTCGCGGTTGCTTTGCCTCGCAGCCTCCAGTGCGCGCGTCGTCTCCTCCAACGACGAGGCAACGGCCCCGGACAGCGATCGACGCACGATAGCGGCGCGTTCCTCGGTATCGCGTCCGATTCCCTCCAGGTAGGAGCCGATCGGCGCGATTGCTTCCGCGGGTAGGCGACCGTCGCTGAGCGGCTGCTCCTCGACCGTATGAATCGCGACCTCACCCAGGCCACGCCGGCGAGCCAACGCGGCCAGATCCTCACGAATTTCCTGCGTCGCCCCAGCGGGAACGCGGTTGAGCACGATGGCGACACGCAATCCGCGGCTCGCGGCTTCCTCCAGGTGCTTCCACGCCACCGCATCCGCGTAGCGGGCCGCGGTCGTGACAAACACCCACAGATCTGCACAGTCGAGCAGCTCCGCAGCCAGGCGACGGTTTCCGTCCTCGACGGAATCGATGTCTGGGGCGTCGACAATGCCCACGGCGGGCCACAGCGTCTCCTCGACAGCGATTGTGATCGCGTCGAGGCTCTCCCCGCCCGTGCCCACGCTCTTCGCCAGTCGCGGCAGCACTCGGTCCGACATGAACCACTCGCGCGCCTTGGGCGAGCACACCAACACGGGGCGACGAGTCGTCGGACGAACGGCGCCCGCCCGACTCACGTTTCGGCCAAGCAACGAATTGACGAGCGTCGACTTACCCGACCCCGTCGAGCCGCCGACGACCACCAGTACGGGTGCATCCGCGTCCTCGAGGCGCGGCAACACGACGTCCTGCAGGCGTCGCAGCGCGCGCTCCGCGTCGCCACGACTCCCGTCCGGAATGGCATGGAGCGTTTCCTCGAGGGCTTGTGCCAGCGAGCGAGCTGCTTCAACCGCCGTGAGGGACACTCAGTCGGTCACCTTCTCGATAGCGGGGACCGCGTCGGCCTCGGGCAGGACCCACGTGTGCGGGTCGGCGTCCACCTGCTCACCGCTGCGAATGTCCTTCACCGTGTCAGCGCTGCCCTCCTCGCCCGGGAACCAGACGAAGGGGATGCCGCGCTTATCGGCGAACTTGATCTGCTTGCCAAACTTCGCGGCGCTGGGAGCGACGTCCGTGGAGATGCCGCGCGAACGCAGGAGCGCCGCGATCTGCTCGGAGCGCTCACGCTGTTCCTCCGCGATGACCGCGACGACGACCGCCGTGGGCACCTTGCGAGAGGCCGTCACCATCGGCGCCGAGATCATGCGCGACACGAGGCGCGAGACACCGATCGACAGGCCGACGCCCGGGTAGGTGCGCTTGCCGTCCTTCGCCAGGGAGTCGTAGCGTCCACCCGAGCAGATCGAGCCGAGGTCCTCGTGACCTTCGATCTCCGACTCGTACACGCTGCCCGTGTAGTAGTCGAGGCCGCGGGCGATCTTGAGGTCCGCGACGACCGCACCCGGCATCCGCTTGTTCGCGGTATCGAGGAGCTCGGTCAGCTCCTTCAGGCCCTCGTCCAGCAGTTCGCCGCCCACACCCAGCTCGGCCAGACGCGCGCGCACCTCGGAAGAGTCGGACGTGCGGATCTGCGCCATCTGGAGCAGAACGGATGCCTGGTCGCCGTCAATACCGGACTGAGCCAGCTCGGCGGCCACACCTTCCGGGCCGATCTTGTCAATCTTGTCGAGGCCACGCAGGCCAGCCTCAACGTCCGTGACCCCGAGGGACTCACACACGCCCTGAACGACCTTGCGATTGTTCACGAGCACGCGCACGGGCGGGATCGGCAGGTTGTTGAGCGCTTCGGCCATGACGAGGGGCAGGTCTACCTCGAAGTGAAACGGCAGCTCGCCATTACCCACGACATCGATATCCGCCTGCGTGAACTCGCGGAAGCGACCATCCTGGGGGCGCTCGCCGCGCCACACCTTCTGGATCTGATAGCGCTTGAACGGGAAGTCCAGTTCGTTCGCGTTCTCCACCACGTAGCGGGCGAATGGAACGGTCAGATCGAAGTGCAGACCCATGCCCTTGTCCTTGGGAGCGCGTGCGCCCGCCGCCGCGGCCTTCAGGGCCTGCAGGCGGTCGAGCACGTAGATCTCTTTGGAGGTCTCGCCCTTTGCTTCCAACTGCTCGAGGGTCTCGACCGCCCGGGTTTCAATGCCCGCAAACCCATGCAATTCGAACACGCGCCGCAGCTCGTCGAGGACATGCATCTCAATGATGCGGCCCTCCGGGAGCCATTCGGGGAAACCTGACAGGGACGTGCGAGCCATTGAGCGTTCTTTCTATGAGGAAGGTGGTTAGCCGATGCGACGAGCGCGAATCAGATACTGGTTTGAGCGTATCTCATCCGCGAGCGTCGTCGCCGGACCGTGGCCGGGAACGAGGACGGTGCGAGGATCGAGAGCGTTGGAAATCGTGCGCAAAGAATGCCGCATTTGAGTTTCGTCGCCCCCGGGCAGGTCGGTGCGCCCGACGCTGTCCTTAAACAGCACGTCTGCGCTCATCGCCCACGGAACCGCTTCGTCGGAAGAGTAAAAGGACTGGTTGTTCACCCGAATGTCGAGCGGACTCTCCCCCAGGAAGACGGCCGACCCCTCGGTATGGCCGGGTGCGGGAACCATGCGCAGCCACACGCCGGGGCACACCTCGAACGAATCTGAGGGCACCTCACGCAGAGCGGCGGGCTTGACCCACTCCCCCACGAAGTCGGGCAGCGGCATCGGCAGGAACGAGGCCGGGTCATCCATGCGGTACATGTCGGGTCCCGGCACGTACACGGGAACGGTGCTTCCATCCGCTCCCCAGGTCGATACCGCGGCCGCGTCCCAGACGTGGTCGGGGTGTCCGTGCGTCAGAAGCACCGCGCCCACGCTGACGCCCTCACGCTCGAGGACCTCGCGGATCAGGTGTTGGATTCCCGCAGAAGGATCGACGACAAGGGCAGTGCCCGCCCCGGAAGGGACGAGCACAAGCCCATTCGCCGCGTAGAAAGGCGACGGAATGACGTGAAGACGCATGTCACTCCATGGAGGAGGAGATCTGCGCGAGCCAGGCGCGCTTGGTCTCGAGAGCCTCGCGCACGTTCCTGGCGGCCTTCTCGTCGCCCTTGGCCTCGGCCTCGGACAGAGAACGCTCGAGCTGAGCGATCTGCTCCTCAAGCTGACCGACCATGCCGGCCGCGCGGGCGCGCGTCTCGGGGTTGGTGCGACGCCATTCCTTCTCTTCGGCCTCGCGGACGGCAGCCTCGACGGCGCGCAGACGCCCCTCAATGCGGTGCAGGTCGGCGGAAGGCACGCGCCCCACCTCTTCCCAGCGGTCCTGGATCTGGCGCAGCTGTGCCTTGGCTCGTTCAATGTCGGTCACCGGCAGGATCGCCTCTGCGTCCACGAGGATGGCTTCCTTGGCCACGAGGTTCTCGCGGTACTCAGCATCCGTGGCCTCATCCTTGGCGCGACGGGCGTCGAAGAAAACCTGCTGGGCGGCACGGAAGCGCGCCCACAGCGCATCGTCTTCCTTGCGGGAGGCACGCGGGGCAGCCTTCCAACGGTTCATCAGCTCGCGGTAGGCGCCGGAGGTACGCGACCAATCCTCGGAGGAAGACAGGGCCTCGGCCTCAGCGATCAGAGCCTCCTTCACGCGCTTTGCTTCCGACTGAGCCTGGTCAAGCTGGGAGAAGAACTGACGGCGGTGACGGTCAAACTGGGTACGCGCAGAGGAGAAGCGCTTCCAGAGCTCATCCTCCACGGCCTTCTCTAGGCGAGGGCCGCGGCGCTGAAGGGTCTTCCACTCGTCAAGCAGGTCACGCAGCGTCTGGCCCGAATGCTTCCAGTGCGTCTTCGCGGGATCCTGCGCAACAATCGCCTCGGCACGCTCAACCACCGCGGTGCGTTCGGCAAGAGCCTGAGCCTTGGCGGCCTTACGTTCCTCGCGGGCCACCTCCTTGCGCTCCTCGGCAGCCTTCTCGACGGCCGCAACGCGCTCGCGCAGCGCCGGAATATCACCGATGACATTGGGAGAGGCGACCTGCTCGCGCAGCGTCGCGAGGGTCTGGTCAATGTCGCGCGGGCTCAGGCTCGCCAGCCGATCCTCAAAGAGCTTGATCGTCGCCGCAAGGTCGGCGTAACGGCGCTCGTAGAGAGCGTAGGGAGCAGCGGGAATGCCCTCGGGGAAGCCGCCAATGACGCGCTCCTCGTCTCCATCCTTGACATAGACGGTCCCATCCTCGCCAATGCGGGCGAAGGGATGATCGGGCACCTCAGACGCTGCGATCGTCGTCGAGGAGGCAACGTCCTCAGGAGTCGAGGGAGCAGCTTCGGGAGCAGTTTCGTTATTCGGAATCGGCGTCGTGGTCACGATATTCCTTCTGAGACGAGGGCTTACGCCCGGCGCGGGTGTGTGCCGATGTGACACACACTTCCAGTGTGTCACATCTAACGAGGAGGGGAAAGTGAATCACCCGAAAAGGGGACGGATGTAACACCCTTTTCCCGCTGATCGGCGCAGACCACCCCCGCCTCGTCTATGAGTCAGCGCCGATGCGCAGCGCCTCGAAGACGCCGTCAACCCGACGCAGGGCGGATAGAACCGCGTTGAGATGACCGAGATCGGCCAGCTCGAAGGAGAAGTTTCCCGAGGCAACCTGATCCCCGTCGGTCTTGAGTGCGGCCGCGAGGATATTGACGCGATAGTCGGACAGGACGCGCGTCAGATCGGACAGCAGGCCGCCGCGATCGAGCGCACGTACCTCGATCTGAACGCGGAAAGGAGCCCCGAGTCCCTTCTCATTCCACGACACGTCAACGAAACGCTCAGGCTGCAGCTGGCCCAAACGCACCGCGTTCGCGCACGTGGAGCGGTGCACCGAAACTCCCTGGCCGCGGGTGATGAAGCCGACGATGTCATCCCCGGGAACAGGAGTACAGCACTTGGCGAGCTTCACCCAGATGTCGTTAGGACTCAGTCCGGCAACCGTAATCGCCGCATCACCGCTATGCTCCGAGCGAGGCTTCTGCGAGCCCGGCGTCACTCCCTCGGCAAGCGTCTCCTCCGTACCGTCTCCCCCACCCAGGTTATCGACGAGGCGGGTCACGACGTTTTGCGCGGAAATATGTCCTTCCCCGACAGCCGCGTACACTCCGGATACGTCCGGATATCCGAACGACGTCGCTACCGACAGAATCGAGTCGTGATTCATCAGGCGCTGGAGAGGCAGGTTCTGCTTGCGCATCGTGCGAGCCAACGCTTCCTTGCCCGCCTCGATGGCTTCCTCGCGGCGCTCCTTCGAGAACCACGCCTTGATCTTGGAACGCGCACGCGGGGATGCAACGAAAGCAAGCCAATCGCGAGACGGGCCCGACTTGTCCGACTTCGATGTCACGACCTCGACCGTCTCACCCGACTCCAGGCGTGTATCGAGCGAGACAAGACGCCCGTTCACCTTCGCACCCACGGTGCGGTGTCCGACCTCCGTGTGCACGGCATAGGCAAAATCAACGGGAGTCGCGCGCGCGGGCAGGACGATGACCTGTCCCTTCGGCGTAAATACGTACACCTCGTCGCCGGCGATCTCATAGCGCAGCGAATCTAGGAACTCTTCGGGGTCCCCCGTCTCGCGTTCCATCTCGACCAGAGCACGCAACCAGTTCGCCTGCTCGTCCGAGCTCATCCGATCGGAATCGCCGCCCGTGGCATTCGGGTTCTGCTTGTATTTCCAGTGCGCCGCCACGCCATGCTCGGCGCGCTCGTGCATGTCGAACGTGCGGATCTGGATCTCGACAGGCTTGCCACCCGGACCGATCACCGTCGTATGCAGGGACTGGTACAGGTTGAACTTCGGCATCGCGATGTAGTCTTTAAAGCGACCCGGGATCGGATTCCAACGCCCATGCAACGACCCCAGGACTCCGTAGCAGTCCTTGATCGACTCCACGAGGACCCGGACCGCAACCAGGTCAAAGACCTCGTCGAATGCTTTCCCACGCACGATCATCTTCTGGTAGATCGAGTAGTGGCTCTTTGGGCGACCACTGACCGTCCCCTTCGTGCCCGAGCGCCGCAGATCCTCCTCGATCTGGTCGATGACGTCGCGCAGGTACTCCTCACGCTGCGGAGCGCGCTCGGTGACAAGGCGGTCGATCTCCTCGTAAATCTCCGGATACAGTGTCTTAAAGGACAGCTCCTCGAGCTCCCACTTCACCATATTCATGCCGAGGCGATGAGCGAGCGGCGCATAAATTTCGAGGGTCTCCTGGGCCTTCTTCGCCGCCGACTTCGCCGGTACGAAGCGCCACGTACGGGCGTTGTGCAGGCGGTCCGCCAACTTGATGAGGAGGACACGGATATCGCGACTCATCGCGACAAGCATCTTGCGCAGGGTCTCGGACTGTGCAGCAGCCCCGTAGTGCACCTTGTCGAGCTTGGTAACACCGTCCACGAGGTTGGCAATGGCTTCTCCGTACTCAGCAGCCAACTGTTCGAGGGTGTAGTCCGTATCCTCGACCGTGTCGTGCAGCAGTGCGGCGACGAGCGTCGGAGTCGTCATACCCATCTCTGCGAGGATGGTCGCGACAGCAACCGGATGGGTGATATAAGGTTCGCCAGACTTGCGCATCTGTCCGCGATGATGTTCCTCAGCGGTGCGGTACGCACGCTCAACGACGCTGATATCCGCCTTCGGATGATTAGCGCGCAGCGCACGCACAAGCGGCTCAATCTCAGGGATCGTGGCGCGCCCTCGCGAGCCAAACCACACGAGGCCGGAGCGCACCCGGGAACCAGCCGCCGGAAGCGCGGAGCCTGTTGTCATGTCGTCGCTGCTCATGGCCCCATGATAGCGACGAACGAGCGGGTCCGGGGATCAGACGATCCCCGGACCCGCTAACTGTCAAGAAGCAGTGCTCACAGATGCAGTGCGGTCTCCACCGTCACATCCGAAAGCACCGAGCGCCCGCCCAGCGCATCAAGCTCGAGCAGAACGGCCACGGCCTCGACGGACGCACCACACTGACGCAGCAGCCTAACCGCTGCGTTTGCGGTACCACCAGTGGCGAGCACGTCGTCAATGATGAGGACACGCTGGCCCTCACGGACGGACTCCGGATGTATTTCCATGCGCGCTGTGCCGTACTCGAGCTCATAATCCACGCCGATCACGTGGCCGGGCAGCTTGCCGGCCTTGCGGATCGTCAGCATGCCGAGTCCGAGTTCGGCTGCCACGGGGGCGCCGAGAATGAAACCGCGTGATTCCAGGCCCGCGACGGCGTCGATGCGGCCCTCGTAGCGCGCACCGATCAGCTCGACCAGTTCCTTGAATGCCGGACCGTTCGCGAACAGCTCGGTAATGTCACGGAACAGGACGCCGGGCTCCGGGAAATCCGGAATCTCCAACAGGTTGCTACGCACCAGGGCGGCAACGCGGTCGCCAAGCTCACCGATCATCGATGATTCTTCTTCCTATGGGGCTGGTTCTCATTACCCAGACGCTGTCCGGGCTTGATAGGAGCCACCTTGACCGACTTCGACGTGGAAGCCTCGCCGGTGGCGGTGCGGTGGTCGCGCTGGTGTGCGACCGCTGCGTTGTGCTCGCGGGTCTTGCTCGAGAGCTCCTGGAAAGTCACCAGGAGCGGCGACGCGATGAAGATCGACGAGTAGGTACCGGCGATCATGCCGACGAACAGAGCCAGCGAGATATCCACTAGGGTACCGGGGCCCAGGGCCACGGAACCGATAATGAGGATCGCGCCGACGGGGAGAAGCGCCACAACCGAGGTGTTGATCGAGCGAACCATCGTCTGGTTGACCGCAAGGTTCACGTACTCGCCGAAGGTGTAGTGCTTCTGGTCGTAAACGTCCGCGGTCAGCTCGCGCACCTTGTCAAAGACGACGACGGTGTCATAGAGCGAGTAGCCCAGAATCGTCAGGAAGCCGATGACGGTCGCGGGCGAAACCTCAACCTGGAGGATCGCGAAGACACCCACGGTGACAGCGATATCGTGCAGCAGCGCCAGGAGCGCGGAGGCAGCCATGCGCCACGAGCGGAAGTAGACGGTCATCAGCAGGGCAACGAGGGCCATGAAGATCGCGAGCGACTGCGCGGCCTTGGTGGTGACCGACGAGCCCCAGGAGGGACCGATCGAGGAGGACTGAACCTCGGAGGCATCGACGCCGTAGGCGCCGGCCAGCGCCTCGCGCATCTGCGCGGTATGCGCGGAGTCGAGAGACGTGGTCTGAATGCGCACGGAGTCAGAACCCACGCGCGTAACCTTCGGGCTGCCCTCAACAAGGCCGCTTGAGCTGACCGCACGCGACGCGAAGGACTCGCTCTGGTCACTCACGTGAGCGACGTCAAACTGGGAGCCACCGGTGAACTCAATCGAACGGTTGAGGCCAAGGATCGCGACGAGCGCGAAACCTACGATGATCACGCCCGCGGCCAGACCAACGAAGATCTTGCGCTTGGGAACGACGGCGTAGGACTTGTCGCCCGAGTACAGGGCGTTGCCCCACTGAGCAAAACTCATCATGTCAGTTCTCCTCTTCCTCGGTCGCGACCGTCGCGTCATCTGTCGACTCACTCGACCAGGCCGCCTCTGCCTCTTCCTGCGCCTTCGCGGCAGCAAGGCGCGCCGCACGGCGACGCTCGGCGATGGACAGCCCGTCCCCGGCCTCGTCATCCTTGTTCTTGGAGGCGGAATCGCCACGAGCGACGACGCGCCCACGGCCCGCGTACACGAGGGAGCTCTTCGCACCCAGGTGCTCGGGGTCGAGGCCAGAGAACTTGTGTCCTTCGCCGAAGAAGCGAGTACGGATCAGCAGCTCCATCATCGGGTGGGTGAACAGGAAGATCACCGCAATATCGATGATCGTCGTGACGCCGAGCGTGAAAGCGAAGCCCTGAACGCCACCAACAGCAAGCAGGTAGAGGACCACGGCAGCGACCAGATTGACAGCGTCGGAGACGAGGATGGTGCGCTTGGCGCGATCCCAGCCCTCTTCGACAGCCGCCTGCAGCGGTCGACCGTCACGCACTTCATCGCGAACACGTTCGAAGTACACAATGAAGGAGTCAGTCGTCACGCCGATTGCCATGATGAGACCCGCGACACCCGCCAGCGACAGGCGATAGCCCATCGCCCACGAGAGCAGCGTAATCACCAGGTAGGTGATAACCGAGGCCACCACCAGCGAGCCCGCCGAAATGATTGCCAAACCGCGGTACTGCCAAATCAGGTAGAGGATGACGAGAAGGAAGCCGATGAGGGCTGCCCACAGGCCAACCGTCAGGTGATCGGTACCGATTGTCGCCGAGATCTGCTGTTCGGACTCGACCTCGAAGTTCAGCGGCAGCGAACCGAAGCTCAACTGATTCGCGAGGGTGGACGCGGACTGAGCGGTGAAGTTACCGGTGATCTCAGCCTGTCCGTTGGGAATGATCGCGTTCATCGAGGGGGCCGTGATGACCGTACCGTCCAGGACGACCGCGAAGGAGTTACGGTCGGGACGGCCCTGGTAGAACGAGGAACCCGAGGGGTCAGAATCGTGGAATCCGTAGAGGACCGTGGAGGTGTCCTTGAACTTCTCCGTGCCCGCGTCGTTGAACTGTAAGGAGACCGCCCACTGGCCGGTGGTCTGCCCGTTGCTGTTGCGCGCGAGACCAGCCGTCGCAGTCTTCAGATCCGAACCCGGCACCGCCACGGGGCCGAGAATGTACTTGATCTGACCGGAATCGTCACAGGCAGCGTAGGGCTTGTCGGACGCACCCTCGACGTGCTTCACGTCGGCCGCAGCCGAGCAGTCAAGCGTCAGGAAGTCGTACGTGACCTGTTCGGTGATCCACGCCAGATCGGACGCGTTCTCCGGGGTCGTCGCAGGAGTATCGGACAGGACACCGTCCTGGTTGGTGTCAGCAATGCCCATCGCGGTCGACGCATCAAGAGCGGTGGACTGCACGCCAGACTGGGCCGCTTCGGTCGCCGGGGAACCGGACTGAGCACCTGCTTGCTCGCCGGACTGAGCACCAGACTGTGGTGTGCTTGCCTGCGACGGCTGCTGGTTCTGGATGACGCCCTGGGCTGCGCCGATGCGCAGGACAGGGCGGAAGTTCATCTGCGAGGACGAACGAATCAGGTCCAACTGCTCCTGAGAGGGCGTGCCGGGGATCGACACCATAATGTTCGAGTTACCCATCGAGGTAATCTCGGACTCGGACACGCCGGAGGCGTCGATACGGTTACGAATAATCGAGATCGCCTGAGTAATGTCCTCTTCGGTAATCTCGCGCTGTCCGTCGCCCGTCACGGTCGGGGTCAGGATGAGCTGAGTACCACCCTTCAGATCGAGGGCGAGATCGGGATACGGAGACACGCCCTCGGTAAAGTGCCCGATCGCAAGTGCCGCACACGCCGCCACGATGGAGACGGTGAGGGTCACGAGCGCGCGCACGGGGCGTCGCTTATGTGATGCCACGGTTCTACTTTCCGTTCAGCCTTGACTTACTTCTGCTGCTCGTCGGGCTCGTTGTTGAAGAAATCATCGTTGGTCGGCTCGTCGAGGCCAAGGACCGTCTCGTCCTCGTCCGTCGTCTCGTCCGTGCCAGCGGTCTCGAGCGCGTCCTTCTGCTCTGTGTCGGCGAGGGGCGGCTGACCGCCAATTTCGGCGATCATTTCACGCTCCCAGTACATCTCGTGCCCGTCGGTGGTCTCCAGGACGATGATGTCGCCGTCGAGGTCAACGAAACGACCCCAGAAGCCGACGCGGGTACGAACCCATTCGCCAGGCTTGACGGCAGCGAGCTGGTCACGCTTTTCCTGCTCCATCTTCGCCATCTGCTTCTTGCGGGAGGTCGAGCTCCACCACATAAAAGCGACCATGGCGAGGATCAGGATCACGAGGATGTAGTTGTTCATAAAGGCTGATTCACTTTCGATGACGGTCAGGCGCGTGAAGCGCACCTTGCCAGTCTAATGCCCGAGGAGGGTTTTAGCCTAAGTGATCAAGGAGTGACGCGGCACGCGTATCACCCGAGCCTCTTTGACACCGCCAGGTGCGGCTGTGGCCAGCGTCGATAGGTACGAGGCCCACTCCCCTAGTCGAAGAGAGCACCGTCCGGCGCGGGCGGAGTGAGGCCGAGGTGAGCCCACGCCTTGGGGGTTGCCATGCGTCCTCGGTTGGTACGGACGAGGAATCCTTCGCGCACGAGGTAGGGTTCTGCGACCGTTTCGACCGTTTCTGCTTCCTCGCCGATCGTCACGGACAGGGTCGTCAGACCGACAGGACCTCCTGCAAAACGGCGGCAGATGGCGTCAAGGACGGCTCGGTCTAGGCGATCGAGGCCCGAAGGGTCGACCTCGAAAAGCTCGAGAGCACCGCGCGCGGCCTCGAGGGTCAGCTGCCCGTCACCGTGCACCTGGGCGTAGTCAACGACGCGACGCAGGAGGCGGTTGGCGATACGAGGCGTGCCGCGCGAGCGCGAGGCAATCTCGTGGGCGGCCTGCGCGTCGATGGGTGATCCCAGCAGCGAGGCGGAACGGGTGACAACGGACTGCAGTTCGTCGGTCTCGTAGAACTCAAGGTGGGCGGTGAAACCGAAGCGGTCGCGCAACGGCGCGGGAAGCAGGCCGGATCGCGTCGTCGCTCCGACAACGGTGAAAGGCGGGAGGGTCAGCGGAATCGACGTCGCGCCGGGCCCCTTGCCCACGACGACGTCGACGCGGAAATCCTCCATCGCGAGGTACAACATTTCCTCGGCGGTGCGCGCGAGGCGGTGGATCTCGTCGATGAAGAGGATGTCGCCCTCTTGCAGACCGGACAGGATCGCCGCGAGGTCACCCGCATGCTGGATCGCGGGACCGGAGGTCAGGCGCAGGGACGTTCCCATCTCGGCGGCGATGATCATTGCCAACGTCGTCTTGCCGAGTCCCGGAGGGCCCGCAAGCAGGACATGGTCGGGGCTGGCCGAGCGCATGCGCGCGGCGTCAAGCACGAGCTGCAGCTGGCCTCGTACGACGCGCTGGCCGACGAACTCCGAGAGCTTCTTCGGGCGCAGCGCGGCCTCTGCGGCACGCTCGAGCTCCCCGGCATCGGGGGCGACGATGCGCATCGCATCGACGTCGAAACCCGAATCCATCTGATCAGCCACGTCCGCCTCCCAAGCTCACGAGAGCGGCGCGCAGCATGTCGGAGGCGCCGAGCCCGCTACCCGCCAGCTCCTCGATGGCCTTAGCCGCCTGGGCCTCGGACCAGCCCAAACCGACCAGTGCGGCGCTGACCTCAGAGGCCACCGCATCCTCAGTGGGCGCGGGAGCAGCGGCGATTTCTCCACCCGGCAGGGCCGCTGGGGTTCCAAGCTTATCGCCGATCTCGAGCGCCATGCGCTGAGCCGATTTCTTGCCCACACCGGGAATACGCTGAAGGGCCGTCAGGTCCTGATCACGCACGGCGCGGCGCAGGTCGTCGGGGCGCAGGACTGCCAGGGCTGCCAGCGCGATCTTCGGGCCAATGCCCGACACAGACAGGAGCTTCGTGAACACATCGCGCTCGTCGGCGGACTCAAAGCCGTAGAGTGTCATCGAGTCCTCGCGCACGATCATCGACGTGAACACTGTCATCTCCTGATCACGCGATGCGCCCTGCGCAAACGCGGGCGTCACGTGCACGCGGAAGCCGATGCCTCCCACCACGATGTCGATGTGGTCGAGGCCGACGCTCGCGACAGTGCCGCGCAGAATGGAGATCACTGCGTTCCTTTCGTTCATGGATCGCCCACACATGGGCGAACATATGTACGATTCTAGCTGCGCCTACGCCTCGGATCGACGGCACCCGTTCGGCGTTGCGCGGCCTGAGCCTCGGCCCACGCCCGTTGAGCGGGCGTCATGGATCCGCGCGCGGTGAGGCGACCCGAGATCGAGATGGCCACCGAAGAGTCCTCGGGGGCGCCGAGCAAACCGGTCCCCCGCCACGCGTGCGTGATCGCAATCGCCAACGCGTCGGCGGCGTCCGCGGGCTTGGGGGCCTTGGCGAGGCCGAGGATGCGCGCGACCATCGCCTGCACCTGCGCTTTATCCGCGTTGCCGTTACCGGACACGGCGGACTTCACCTCGGAGGGCGTGTGAACGGCCATCGGTAGGCCGGCGCGACCGACGCATGTCATCGCCGCACCCATGACCTGCATCGTGGTGGTTACCGACTGGAGGTTGTCCTGCGCGAAGACGCGCTCAATAGCAACGACCTCGGGTTCGTAGCGTTCGATGACACTATCGATCGCATCCGCGATCGTTCGCAGCCGGAAGTGCGTCGCCAGGTCCTTGTCGGTGCGGGCAACCCCGACGTACACGAGCGAGGCGCGCCGCGACGCATCGACGTCGACGACGCCGAGGCCGCACCGCGTCAGGCCCGGGTCGATGCCCATGACGCGCATCAGGCGCGCTTCACCATATCGACGAACATCGCGTGAATACGGTCGTCTCCACCCACCTCGGGATGGAAAGACGTCGCCATGACAGTGCCGCGTCGCACCGCGACGATCGGGCCGTCGGCGCTGTTACCGGCACGAGCGATAACCTCGACGCCCTCACCCACCGACTCGACCCACGGAGCGCGGATGAACACGGCATGGAACGGACCGCCCTCAAGACCCACGACATCCAGGTCTTCCTCGTAGGAGTCGACCTGGCGACCGAAGGCATTGCGGCGCACAACCATGTCGAGCGCACCGAAAGAGCGCTGATCCTCACGACCGTCCAGGATCGACGAGGCGAGCATGATCATGCCCGCGCACGTCCCATACACGGGCATGCCGGACGCAATGCGTTCGTTGAGCGTGTCAAAAAGCCCGAAAGACAGGAGGAGATTCGACATGGTCGTCGACTCACCGCCCGGGATGACAAGGCCGTCAACCTGGACCAGTTCAGAAACCCTTCGCACAAGCAGCGCGCGGGCGCCGGAGTTTTCCAGCGCCCGCACATGCTCTGCGACGTCGCCCTGGAGGGCGAGAACGCCGATGGTCACCATCCGCGCTC
>CALHZX010000075.1 GCA_938040725.1 uncultured Actinomyces sp.
CGAGAAGGCCTAAGCGATGGGCGGACAGCAGAGGATCTACAAGCAGCGTATCGCCTCGACGACGACGCTCGCGAAGGTCTTCCGCGCCATGGAGATGATTGCTGCGTCTCGCATTGGCGCGGCGCGGCGCGCTGCCACTGAGGCGGGCCCCTACGAGAAGGCCCTGACCCAGGCGGTCGCGGCGGTTGCGGTCCACACGGATCTCGACCACCCGCTGACCGAGGAACGTGAGGACACGAGTCGTGTCGCCGTCCTGGTTGTGGCATCGGATCGCGGTATGGCCGGAGCCTACTCAGCGACCATCCTGCGCGAGTCGGAGAAGCTGATCGCGGACCTGCGTGAGGATGGCTACGAGCCCGTTCTCTATACCTTTGGACGCAGGGCGTCGGCGTACTTCCGCTTCCGCGGTGTCACCATTGAGCGGGAGTGGGAAGGTGAATCTGACTCGCCCTCTCCCGACACTGCACGCGAGATGGCGCAGGTGCTGCTCGAGCGCTTCATGGACCCCGATCCTGACACGGGCGTCGGTGCGTTGCACCTCGTCTACACGCGTTTCAAGACCGTCATGAGCCAGGTGCCTGAAGTGCGCCAGATGCTCCCGCTGACGGTTGTGGATGCCCCTGAATCGGACGAGGAACGTACGACCGAGCGCGGCTTCGCGGACGACCCGGCATCGGCTCAGCCCGAGTACGAGTTCATTCCGTCGGCCCAGGCCGTGCTCGATACGCTCCTGCCGCTCTACGTGGAGGCACGCATCCACAACGTGCTGCTCCAGTCCGCAGCGTCCGAGCTCGCATCGCGTCAACGTGCCATGCATACGGCGACGGACAACGCGCAGGAACTCATCACTAAGTACACGCGTCTGGCGAACTCGGCCCGCCAGGCGGAAATCACCCAGGAAATTACCGAAATCGTGGGCGGGGCCGACGCTCTGGGCGCGAGCTAAGCCCTTCGAGACACGGAGTAACACTATGACTGATACCCAAGCAATTGCCGAGGGACGCGTCGCCCGCGTCGTCGGCCCTGTCGTCGACGTTGAGTTTCCCCCGGACCGCATCCCCCCGCTGTACAACGCGCTGACCGTCGAGGTGAACCTTGCCGGTCAGGGTGAGGGTGAGTCGGCCTTCACGATGACGCTTGAGGTTGCCCAGCACCTGGGTGATAACCTCGTGCGTACGATCGCGCTGAAGCCCACCGACGGCCTCGTTCGTGGCGCGCCCGTCACGGACACCGGTGCGCCAATCTCCGTCCCCGTCGGTGACGTCACCAAGGGCCACGTTTTCAACGTGACTGGCGACGTCCTCAACCTCGAAGAGGGCGAGACCCTTGAGGTCACCGAGCGCTGGCCGATCCACCGCCAGCCCCCGGCCTTCGATCAGCTTGAGGCGCGTACCAAGATGTTCGAGACCGGCATCAAGGTCATCGACCTGCTGACCCCCTACGTGCAGGGCGGCAAGATCGGCCTCTTCGGTGGTGCGGGCGTCGGCAAGACCGTCCTCATCCAGGAGATGATTCAGCGCGTGGCTCAGGACCACGGCGGCGTCTCCGTGTTCGCCGGCGTCGGCGAGCGCACCCGTGAAGGCAACGATCTGATCGGTGAAATGGAAGAGGCGGGCGTCTTCGATAAGACCGCCCTCGTCTTCGGCCAGATGGACGAGCCGCCGGGCACGCGTCTGCGCATTGCGCTGACGGGCCTGACCATGGCGGAGTACTTCCGCGATGTTCAGCACCAGGACGTCCTCCTGTTCATCGACAACATCTTCCGTTTCACCCAGGCGGGCTCCGAGGTCTCCACGCTGCTGGGCCGCATGCCCTCCGCCGTGGGTTACCAGCCCAACCTGGCTGATGAGATGGGTCTGCTTCAGGAGCGCATCACCTCGGCTGGCGGCCACTCGATCACGTCGCTGCAGGCGATTTACGTTCCCGCCGACGACTATACCGACCCGGCTCCGGCGACGACCTTCGCTCACCTGGATGCGACGACCGAGCTTTCCCGTGAGATCGCGGCCAAGGGTATTTACCCCGCCGTGGACCCGCTGGCCTCGACTTCGCGCATCCTCGACCCGGCCCTCGTTGGCCGCGAGCACTACGACGTTGCGACGCACGTCAAGGCGATCCTGCAGAAGAACAAGGAACTGCAGGACATCATCGC
>CALHZX010000076.1 GCA_938040725.1 uncultured Actinomyces sp.
CCTTGACGACCGCTACGTTGGCGACGTACTCCATGAGGCTGTCCTGCATGCGGGAGGCGTAGTGGGCCACCATCTCGAAGCCCTTCGCCCAAGCGGGAGCCGCCGCCTTCTTCACGAGCCACATGAGGGGCAGGCCCGCCGCCATGCACAGGGCGAGCCGCCAGTCGACCACGAGCATGAGGGCGAACGCGGCGGCGGGAAACAGGGTGGCTGAGGCCGATTCGGGTAGCCCGTGGGCAAGGTACACCTCCACCTGCTCCACGTCGTTGCGCATGACGTTCGCGAGGTCTCCCGGCCTTCTGATCTGAAAGAAGCCGAGAGGGAGCCTCTTCAGATGGCGCACGATGCGCAGGCGTATGTCCGTCAGGCACGAGTATGCCACCCGATGGGCCTTCCACGTCGCCGCGTACATGCATGCCGCCTTCCCTGCCACGCATGCCGCCATCGCCGTTGCGGCGCAGGCGATCGCCGAGGGCGAGAGGGCGCCCTCCAAAAACAGGTGGACGAGGTAGATCACGAGAACCGCAGGCACGAGCCCAAGGACCGCCCTGGTCAAAAGCATGGCGTTGGAGAGCCGGCTTTTCGCCATCATCTCTCCGACCAGTTCGTTCTTGTCTTCCACGAGAGCCTCCTCCTCCTTCAATACTAAATAATAATTCGATATTGAGCGCAGACTGGGCCCTGGGCCAGTTTGCTTCGCCTAACTATACCATTATTGAATCTTAATTCAATATTGAATGGCGAAAGGACCGCGCGGGATGCCGGCAAGCCCCGTCACAGGGAGTTCACCCCTTCGTAGTAGCATTGCGCGATGAGCGCCAGCATGTCGCGGGCCTCGTCTTCGCTGCTGTAGTGGCGGGCCACCTCCATCAGGCTCTCCACGAAGTTGCTCGCGAGCACGTGGGCGAGCAGGTCCGGGTAGCGCAGGCGCGCACGCTCGTTCACCATGTATCGGATGTGCCGCTCGATGCTCTCGACGAAGTCGTCCTTCGCATGCTCGTAGGCGGTGCCCTGGCTCTTGTCGACGAGGATGACCAGCAGCTTGTGATGGGCCAGCATGCCGAGCAGGGGCCCCTCGGCCGCAATCCGGAACCTCTCCGAGGGCGTGTCCGCGAGGATAGACTCCTCCTCGCGTGCGATCCGATCGAAGTCGAAGGGAACGGACGATACCACAGCCCCGAAGAGCTTCTCCTTGTTCTCGAAGTACGAGTACAGCAGACTGGCCGACACGTCGGCGAGCCTCGCGATGTCCTGCATCTTCGCGCTGCGGAAGTCCTTCTCGTAAAACACCTGGACGGCGGCGGCGAGTATGTGCTCGCGCACCTCTTCCTTGAGAACCTGCATGCCCCACCTCTCGATTCCTCTTGCTGTTGAATGCTGGTTCGGTATTGATTCATTCTAAACGATGCCCAGCGAACGACAAAAGGAAGGGATTGAGCCGTTTCTATTCAATCATCTAACTTGGAGAGAAGTATTTGTCATACTTTGACTCATGCTGCGGACCAGCAAAACGGAATCGAGATGAGGCATTGATGACAAGAGAAAATCACGAAAACTCGCATAAGCACGAATCAGTCAACGACCTCCCCTCCATCAAGGAACTAAGGCGCAGCGCGTCGGGACTCGAATGGCTCGGAAGGCTGTTCAGGAACGACGAGGCGAGGAAGAGCGCGCGGGAAGTCCGAGAAGAGCTCGACGGCCTCATCTCGCTCGTCGATGGCTTCTACCGTCTGCTGGGCGATAGGAACTGGGTTTTCTCAGATGCGCTGAACCTCGAAAGGATGCGCGCGGTCATCGGCAAGCCCACGCCCGAAGAAGCCGAGCGAGAGCTCGTCGAACACCTTAAGGAGGAAGGAGTTCTGTACCGAATGATCACCGGGCTGAATCGCTTCCCCGACATGCGCCCGCGCATTCCGCTCCTGGAGAAGGCAGAGCAAGACTATCTCCAGGGGCGTTACTACAGCTCGGTCCTCGTGACGGTCTCCGTGATGGACGGGTTCGTGAACGACGCCTTCCGGTCCGAAGGGAGGAAGGGCCTCCACGCGAGGGAGTCAGAAGAGCTCCATGCGGGAGACTGCGTCGCGACCGTGTGGGATGGGCTCCCGTCCGTCCAGAGGGCGTTCACGAAATCAATCAACGCCAGGATAGATGAACCGGTTTGCGAAGTCTACCGCCACGGAATCATGCACGGGATGGTCACCGACTACGACAACGACGTGATCGCCTCGAAAGCATGGTGCATGATCTTCGCCGTCGGAGACTGGGTCGATGCCGAGGTTAGGAAACGAGAGGCTGAAGACGAAGGCACTCGTAATATCGTTCAAGTGCTCAAGGACCTTTTGGATATGCAGAGGCGCAACGCCGAAAATGACAGGAGGCTCGAGAACTGGAAGAAGCACCGTGTGGATCTCGAGCATCCTGCAGGCCCAGACGAAGAGCTCGTCAGAGGCTGCACGGGATTCCTCGAGGCCTGGAAGGCAAAGAACTACGGGGCATTGGGGTCGTTCTTCCCCAATTTCGCGAACAAGACGCCAGGCGCGCAGGCCGGCGAGGCGAGAGAGCTCTATTCTCCCCATCCGATCGAGGGGTACGAGATAGAAGAGATTATCAGGCCCGCCGCCGCAATCGCCAACGCAAAGATAAGGCTCCGCACTTCGGACAGATTGTGGACCGCGGCGATCCGCCTCTCTCGGCTGGAGGGAACCGCTCCGGCCGCTGATTGGGAACCGGGCGCATGGAAGGTGATGGGATACGGGGTAGATCCCTTCGTCGATGCGGAGAAGGACAGGCTATCAGACGACGCCCCTCCGGCTTGACGAAAGACGCTATGCAGCCCGCGCGCGTTGATGCCACAAGGCCGAGGAGATGCCGAGCGGCCCGGTTTGAAGCCTCGAATCGCGGGACGAGCGCAAATCATACCATCAAATTGCACTTTCCAACGTCAGCAGCAGATCGACGCGGAGTGCACGGTTTTCGACGATTTGGATGTATGAGATTGGGTCAAGCTTGCCGATTTTCACCTTCGCGGGCCGGATCGTTTGTTCTCTGGGAAATTATGGGACCCTTGCAGAAGCCAATTCAAAAGAGAAATCGGCCACGTGCAACATGACCACGCTTTCGCAGTCCAGGCCATTTGCCCCTAGCGGACCCGCGTCCATTCTCGCCATCGCGTGCTGAAGTGGAACTCAACCCTGAGTTCCAACTGAGTTCCAGTTTTGGAACTATTTCACGGAGTGAGGAGTAAATAAGGTCGCTGTTCAGGCAGCATATTGCGTTCACGCCTCCCTGCCTTTCGACCATAGAGTGGGAGTGACGCTCTCCTTTAGGTGAGCGCACAGACTCAAAGCCCTGGCCTCGTCCCTGATTCGTGGGACGAGGCCGGGATTGATTTATCGGGGGAGCGCCGCGAGTGCCTGGCTGACTGGGTGTGCGTTGCGCGGAGATAGCCTGCCGATACGGCCCGCAGTGCCGAGGTAGGTTGGTGGCAGGAGGGCAATTCGATCTACTCGTACGAGGGAAGCTTTCGTCAGCCCCGCTGCACGCCAATCCTCGAGCGGAGTGTCGAGTGGAAGCGAGAGCTTGTTTGAGGCGCCGGTGATCATCGCAGCTAGGAGTCCGTCCTGTGAACAGGCGAGAACTAGGACAGGGCGAAACTTATAGCCGCGGTCGTCGAAGTTAAAGCGCGCGTGCCAGATCTCCCATGGTGTGGGTGCTCCCTCATTCGCCGTCATCCCAGTCTCCCGGGAGCTGTGCGACGCCGTTTGAGTCCATCGTGGGGCGATAGGCGTAGCGCTCGAGTCCGTCGAACGTGGGAGTCTCGGGGCGCATGTCGAAGGGGAGGCCTCCGACTTCGATCGACTTTGCGAGGAAGATGTTGATTGCGTCCGAGAGGCTAATTCCCCAGCGCGCATAGACGGCTGTGGCATCGGCCTTGATCTGTGCGGTCGTGCGAGTTTTCACCTCAGCTGTGCGGGCCATCGTCGGCATGGTCACTCCTTTCGCTATCTATATTCTAGTCCCAGACTGGTACTAGCATGGGTCCATTCTGGGATGATATTGATGTGTTGTGGGGTGGTGTGGCGTTAGCTGTAGGCAGTTGTATCACTTGATCTGAGGTCGAATTCTGGCCATAATTGTGGCTAAGACTGAAAGGAGTAGTATGTCGACACTGACGATGGGGCTTGCCGAGGCGAAGAACAACTTTTCGCGACTGACAGCAGAGGTGAATAGGACGGGGAAGCCTGTCACGATCCTCAAGAACAACAGGCCGTGGGTGGTCATTCAGCCGGCGCAGCAGTCTGATAGTGCTGTCGATGTCGCTGTTGACTTCATGGATGCCTACGCGGACGTGTTTGAAGAGCTCGCGAAGTGAACGCTGTCGCGTTTTCTCGGGACGATGTATGTGCCATCCATTCGGCTGCGATTGCTCGCTTCGGTGGCTTAGACGGTGTGCGAGACGAGGGGATACTGGCCTCGGCTCTCGCCCAGCCGTTCCAGACTTTTGGGGGTGATGAGCTCTACCCGAGTGCAGTCGAGAAAGCGTGTCGGTACGCTGTTGGGATCATTTCGGGGCATCCCTTCCTGGACGGAAACAAGCGAACTGGTGCTGCTCTGTTAGGCACGTATCTCAGGATGTGTGGTATTGGTTTTACGCCTGACCATGCGGAGTTCCTTTCAGCCATGCTCGGGGTAGCTGATGGGTCTATGAGTTACGAGGATCTCGTGGACTGGGTGAGGATCAACGTGGGGTAATCGCCTTCGGGTTTTATGTTGGTGATTCAGTGGCGGAGTATTCCATGGAGTAGGGTTCGTCGTAGCGAAGCGGCAGCCCTGGATCAAGGAGGATGACACGTGGATCTGCTCGAATATACGCGTTTGCAAAACAATATGACGCAGGCCGAATGGGAACGCACCTTCGAGGAAGAGATTCGGGAGATCCTCGTCCTGCTCGCCGGCGGTGGCGGGGCCGGCAAGAGGAACGGATTCTGGGACGTCTCGCACTACTTCATTGCGTATGTGGACTGCCAGACCGGCACACTGCACGCGGCTGACGGCCGGATCGCCTATCCCGTCAGCGACGAGCAAAACGATGCCGGAGGCATCCTCGATCGCTTCCGTCGGGAGGCGGTATACCGCCTCAAGGCGCGCAAGAAGATTCCTAGCGAGGTTCCCGAGGGTGTAACCGCCTCCTCGCAGAACCAGTTCCTGATCGTCGATGTCCTCGAAGAGGATCCCCCCTGCCCCGCCTTGGAAGAGGTGCTGGCCGACTATCGCAGGCCGGTCGTGGTGGTCGACGAGGTACTCGGAGAACTCACTCTCGACAAAGACCTCGACATGTTCGAAGGGGAGGTCCTGTGGCGCGGCGAGCAGATCTGCCTGTCGCTCGAGGTTGATACGGCGAACGAGGACACCTGGGCTGACGCTAGGCGGGCGATGAAGGAGATGCTGGCGGAGCAGGATCGCTGGGACAGTGACATGCGCGCGAGCGCCGCACGTGAGCTCACCGAACTCGCGTGCGAATGGCGCGAATCTGCCGACGAGGAGGTCCCCGAGATTACCGAAGAGAGCTTCGCATGCCGGATCGAGCTGTGCAGCATCGCGATGGACGCTGACGGTTCATTTTCCGCCTACTTCGATGACGACGACATGTTCTTCGGGCACTGTGTCACCGTATACGGAACTCTGGCGGACGGGGTGAGAACGGTCAACATGGAGGGATAGTCGTCCTAAATGGTGGTCGGAACGGCGCTGTCCAGTATTGATATAGACGCCTCGCGTCTGCCGCCATCGCATTCTTCAGGGAGCCGTGCGAGCCGATTCCTTCGTATCTCGGGTGCGGGACAGTACTAGGCGCGCCATTGCTGAAGTTTTGCAGGTGAATGGGGTCGATGAGAATCAAATACCGATTGAAGTGGATCAGGCGTGTAGCTGAGGCTGGAGCCGCTGCTTGTGGGGGTGTCACGAAAATGACAAACGCATGGTCTTTCGAAGCTTATGAGGGTTATCGGTACTTTGGTTGTGGTGCTGGCTGTTAAATGCGTCGTGTGTACTCATGCTGTGGGATGATATATGTGAGCAAGATTCCACTACAAAAAAGGAGAGATCGTGACAAAAATAAAGTGTGTAAATGGTTTAGAGTATGAAGTTTTGTCGATTCTTGGTCAAGGTGGCCAAGGGACCGTTTGGCATGTGGTACGAGAGGGGCGCAAATATGCGATCAAAGAAATAACTCTTCGTTCCGGCAAAAAGTATAAAGCGCAAAATGAGCGCATTCGTCAAGAGGTTGAGTATTGTAAACAGTTTCATTCAGAAAACATTGTGCGCATTATCGACTCAGAAGAGCGTTTAGAGGATGAAGCTAATCAGGATGTTCTCCTTAGTTATGTGATGCCAATGTACTCATTTACGTTGAGAGATTGCATTGCGCCTGAAGTTAGTTTGGACACCAAATTTAGTCTACTTCGTCAGCTGTTTGGTGCGGTAGCGCAAATTCACGATGATCATATTGTTCATAGAGATATAAAGCCGGAGAATGTTCTTGTTGGTAAGAGTTTCGAACACGCTGTATTAGCTGATTTTGGTATTGCCCATTTTGATCGTGCGGGTGTTACTGTAGATAATGATATGCTGATGAATAGATACTATTATGCTCCGGAGTAGCGCAAGGGGGTAGGGGCGACAAATGTTGCTTCGTCGGCTGATGTGTTTTCGCTCGGACTCATTCTTAATGAGATGTTCACACTAAATGTTCCTCGCGGGGAATCCTATCTGAAAATCGCTGATGAGTATCCGCTTCTTTCGGAATTGGATGATTTAGTAGTAAAAATGACTGCGCAGGATCCGGATGAGCGCCTCGAAGCGAGGGTGGCAAAAGCGGAGCTGGAGCGCACTATTGAATCATTTCAAAATTTGCTGAATCGTGTTGAAGATGAAGTGCGAGAGTCTAGTTGCTATAACTGGGAGCGGTGGTTCTGTGTTGGAGAAGAGCAAGCAGTTAACTGGAATAGTTCCCAACTTGCCGTGTCGCAGAAGGATGGCTCTGAAGTTTTTGAGCCTGTTCGGGAGTGGGGTGAGGGGCGAAGTGTGGAGCATGTTAGTGTGCTGCAATCTCTAGAAAGAGATGCTGCACCGTCTTTAGGGTGTTATCGGCGCAGTATTTGTCCTGGCCATGATGGCGAAGGTGTCCTTTTCAAAATTGAAACCGACATCTATAGACAAGCAGCAGAGGATCTTCTCTTGGCCGACCGCCTAATCCACACTCTTTCTGTAGGTGAATGGGAGAGAGTGAATATCAATTATCGCCATAACATTCGCTTTTCTCCTGATGTTGAGTTGAAAAATGCGGTGGCGAGCGTTCAGGTATTGGAGGCGTGTCGGCGGAAGTTTAGGTATGAGGCAAATGTCTATTCGAACTTTAGTGATTCTTGCTGGCGAGATCCATACTCGGATGGGCCTGAGAAGGATCATTTGATTGAGCTCGATCGGTGGCTTGAGGGTAAGCAGTTTAATCTTGACAGCTTTTGTGATTCCAATCATGTACATAGTTTGATTAGAAAGTACTTTGTCTCCTGTGGAAGAGAGCATTGTTCCGAGATTCTCGATGATATGATGGCGGTGGAGGCACGTGTTGATAATATGCTTTCAATGTATGAGTCGGTAATCCAGCTCGCTTGTTATGTTGCTGTTGAGGTTTTTTCGAAACTTCAGCAACAGGGGGTTCCTTATTGTATGGATGAAAATTTTTCGTTGGGGGATTATGTTATTCTTTCGGAAGTTACTCACTGGCCTTTGGAGTCTTTTTGTCGAACGAATGCGTATGCAAGGTCTCTCTGGAAGCCTGAATCGATGTATGCGGAAATGGCTAGCCCTGTCCTAAATGCCCTCATTGTTGACTATCCGCATGCAATGTTTCGTTTTCAGGGTGATGATGCTTATGTCTATTTTTCGGATCATGAGGAGCATCAGCGCTTTGTTGATTGTGCGCTGGACTTTGGGCGTCAAGATTATGTGTTCGAAGGGGATGTGCAAAGCCTATTGCATACACGGTATAAGGGTCGAAACTTTGTTCATTATGTGTGGAGTCTTGGCTTCGATGTCAATCGTACTCTTGCGATCATTCTTGGGCAGCGTTCTCTCTCGTGAGTTTGGTGATCGTTCTTTCGCTCTAATGTGTGTTTTGAAGAGTATCTTCTATGAAGAGTATGTTCGATTGTGTCCGCCGGGTATCCCCGCGCAGGTAGAGGGTCAGGCCGATCGCGCCCGCCCCGATGAGGGCCGTGCCGAAGGCGGCGTTCGCGGACAAGTCGATCGCGGGGATGCCCATGAGCATGCCGCAGAAGTAGGGGATCAGCCAGATCGTCCACACGGCCACGCTGAAGCGGTGGAAGCTCTCCATCGCTGCACGGTTCTTGCGCGCGAAAACCACTGTCGCCCATGCTGCGTGAATGATCATCAGGATGATCGCCAGCAGACCCGTCGCCGCGTGCGTGGGGTTCGCGGATTCGCCTCGCGCAATGATTGACATGACCGCGGTGCCCGCTGTGTCGCACGCCAGGCCCAGGTAAAAGAAGACGAGGTGGCTCGTCTTGAGCGTGCCGGAGCGTCGCTCTGCGAACACGCCGATCGTGTAGAACACCAGCGCGAGAGTGATTGCCGTCGAGGCGATGCCGATCATGGCTGCACCATCCCATCGTGTCTGTACGAACCTCCCGGTGAGATTCATCGTCACGATTGATGCTAGAAAACCGCTCGTGAACAACAAGATGCCCTTGTTCACGGCTCGGTGGTCTCGTGTCAGTGTGCCTCGGTGCGGGAGTAGAGGCCCTTCTCCAGGAGTGTGAGGAGGAGGGCGGCGTCCCCCTCGCCGCGCTTGAGTGAGTCCATCATGGCGCGCATCGTGAACTGGGCGATGGACGAGGCCGTGGTTCCCTCGGGCAGTGATGTCCAGTCGATGTGATTGTCCTGTTCGATGACTGCCTCAAGCTGAGCGCCCGCGTGGGTCAGGGCTGAGGTCATCGCGCCGTGTGCGGCCGCCAGGTCCTGCTTGGGGAGGTCGTCGCGATCGCGCAGCCATTCGTGGTGAAACTCCTCGAAAGACGCCTGCATCTGTCCCCAGAGTCTGCGGCAATACTCCACGTAGGGCTCCCCGGCCTCGACACGGCACAGCTCGCGGGAGAGCGAGCGCTCGAAATAGCGTTGCGCGGCGGCGACCATGATGGCGCTCTTCGAGGGGAAGAGCTTGTAGAGGTAGCCCACCGAGACCTCGGCATCCCTGGCGACGCCACGCGCCGAAATGGCGGCCAGTCCGCCTCGGTCGCCGATGCGGTAGGCCGCCTCGATGATCCGCTTGCGGCGCGTCCAGGCCTCCTCGTTCTTGATACTGGGCGCGCGTTCTTCCGGGTGGGCGGCGTGAAGCGTCTTCATGGCAGGTCTCTCATTTTGTTGACACGGGCCTGCGCAGGCCTATACTGAACACTGTTCATTATAGATTGTTGCAGGTAATAAGACAGCAGGACATCGTGCTCAAACAAGTGATCGACCCGGAGAAAGTGGTCAGCCAGGCCTACGCCATCGCCTCGCGCGACGGCATCTCCGCGCTTTCCGTGCGCAAGGTCGCCACCGCGTGCGGTATCGCGGTCGGCTCGGTCTACGGCTACTTCCCGACCAAGGCGGACCTGACGGCCGCCGTGCTCACGCGCTTCTTTGGCGAGAACCTCTCCGACGAGCTGTGTGCCGTGCGCCCCGGCGAGCGCTTCGCCTCTTACGTGCGGCGATTCCGCGAAGCCCTATGCGTCGCGCGCGCCGGCATGAGCGTCGACTGGTTCGCTGAGATGCGCCGCCTACCCAGCAGCGAACAGGAGGCCCTCGAGGCTGTGCGCGCCCCCATGCTCGCCCACATCGAGCGCGGGCTCGCGCGCGTCCTCGACGCGGACGAGGCCGTGGATCGGTCCCGGCTCGTCGGCCCACTGAGTGCTGAGAGGCTGTGCCGCTACGTGCTGCGCGCCGTCTTCGACTCCCTCATGGAGGGCGACGAATGCGAGACGCTGTTCGCCCTCCTCGATGCCTCCCTGTATGACGACACCGTAGAAGAGGACACAACGAAATGAGTCGATTCCGCATCAAGAAGCAGTCCCTCATCGCCGTCGCCGGCATCGTCTGGCTGCTCGCCGGCCTGAACGTCGCGATCCTCGGCGTGCGCGCGGCCGTCGACATGCGCGGAGTCGCGGCGATTGTTTTCCTTGCGCTCGCGGGCGGCGCCATCGCCATCTTCTGTGCGTTCCATCCGATGTTTTCCAAGCTTGCCCAGAAGAACGCCCAGCGCATCGCCGACCTGGAGGGGGATCGTCACCATGTCGTGCGCTTCTTTGATCGCAAGAGCTACATGATGATGGCAATCATGATGTCCTTCGGCATCGGAATGCGCGCCGCGGGCGTCTTCCCCGACTGGTTCATCGCCTTCTTCTATACGGGCCTGGGTGTGGCTCTCGCGCTCGCGGGTGCCAGCTACATCGCGCGCGGCGTGCGCGGCCGCGCCTGGGCGTTCCACGGGACCAACTGAGCGTTTCACGCTCTCCCAGCCACGGCCTCGTCAATGGACGAGGCCTCCTGCCGTTTATCGGTCAGCTCTCCTTGGGCGCCACGCGATTACCGCCAGTGGCGGTATAAATCTGGCGGTAATGCTGGATGATGCCGGTGTGGCCGCGAGATCACTGGTAGATGTGTCGGTGGTGGCCAACTGCAAATACCTTGATGACGAGGCGGTCGTCTTCGATGACGCACAGGGCGCGGTAGTTGCCGATGCGGTAGCGCCACTCACCTGATTGGTTGGCGGTGAGGCCCTTGCCATGGGCTCGTGGATCGGCGCATCCCTGAAGATTCTTGTCGATCCAGGAGACAATTAGGCGAGCCTCGAACCGGTCCATTTTCCTCAGTTGTTTGAGGGCCGTGTCGCTGTACTCGACGGAGTAGGGCATTCACAGTCCCAGTTCCACGAGTACCTGTTCGTGGGTGTGGCGAACGCCGTTGTCTGCAGCGATCGCCTCACGCAGAGTTGCAAGGTCCTGCTGGTCTTCGATTTTCTCGAAGACGGCGTCTCGAACGAAGTCGGAGATTGTTTTGCCCTCAAATGCGGCGTACTTGCGCACAACCTCGGCGTCGGTCTCGTCGAGCCGCATGGTCATGGTGGGCATGGTGACCTCCCTCGTGTGAATACGGTGTATTCTACGCTCCGTTGAAGCTTCGCCCAAGCGGGATTCTTCTGTGCGTCGCATCATGATGGGTCCTCGCCGGAGTGCTCGAACAGTGAGTGTTACTGGCCTCGCTTCATGGGCGTTCCCTCCAGGTGGTGTCACGAATCCCGTTCCTGAACCCAGAGTAAGACGAGATGCCCTCATCTGCGTCCCGCCGATCGCCACCCACACGCCGCCACTCGGTTTCCGCCACTGGCGGTATAACACTGGCGGTAATGTCGTAGGGAAGAGCGAGGTGTGTATCGGTGACGACCCGCCATACCTGGGATACCGACCAGGGCAGGTCGGCCTCGTGAATCACGCGAACTCGCGTCA
>CALHZX010000077.1 GCA_938040725.1 uncultured Actinomyces sp.
AGCGCATCGCGATCGCCCGCGCCTTCCTGAAGAACGCGTCGATCATGATCCTGGACGAGCCCACCGCCCACGTCGACCTGGCCTCCGAGCGAGAGATCCTCGCGTCGCTAGAGACTGTGTGTGCCGGGCGCACGACCCTGACGATCTCTCACCGAGACGCCACCATCAAGGGCGCCGACCGCGTCGCGACCCTGCAGGAAGGAACGATCCGATGACCCGCAGGCAACTGTCTCTTCGACTCCTGTCGATCACGCGGCGCGTCCTGCCGCCGCTCGCGGCCTCCATCGCCGCCCGCATCGTCTTCCTGATGATCGGTATCGCCCTGTTCGCCCTGGGCGGCTGGGCCGTCGCAGGCCTGGCGTCGGGGAAGAGTGCCTGGAGCATCGCGCTGATCATCGGTTGTGCCATCGGCCTGAGCCTCCTCAAGGGCCTGGCCCGCTACCTCGAGCAGTTCGCCGGTCACTTCGTGGCCTTCCACTGCCTGGCGATGCTGCGCAACTACTTCTACGACCAGCTTGAGCCCCAGGCTCCCGCGGGCACGGATCGCCTGGATTCGGGCGACATCATGAACCGCGTGACGAAGGATATCGACCGCGTTGAGGTCTTCTTCGCCCACACGCTCGCCCCCGTCACGACGGCCATCATCGTTCCGGTTCTGTCGGTCGTGTGGATGGGTACCGCCGTGTCTTGGACACTGGCCGCCGTGTTGGCGCCCTTCCTGCTGATTGTCGGCGCGGTCATTCCCTTCCTGGGCTCCGGCTCCACCGCCCGCGCGGCGCGTGAGCTGCGCGAGGCCCGCGGCGCGATCGCCGCCCACGTGACCGACTCGGTGCAGGGCGTGCGCGAGGTCCTCGCTTTTGGGGCGCAGGAGCGCCGCGAGGCCGAGATGAGCGCCATCGAAAAGCGCATCTCCTCGGGCCTGGGCACCCAGGGCCGCTGGATTGCGCTGCGCCGAGGCCTCAACCAGGCCGCCGTCGCCCTCGGCATCGTCACGGTCGCCATGGTTGCGGGCTCGAACGTGCTCGCCGACACGCTGACGCTGCCCCAGGCGGGCCTCGCCCTCGGTATCGCGATGGGTTCCTTCGGCCCGGTTCTTGCGGTCGAGGAGTTCGCCGCGGACCTGGACCAGGCTTTCGCCTCGGCCGCCCGCGTTTTCGCGATCACCGACCGCGCGCCCGCCGTCGCCGACCCGGCCAACCCCACGCCGCTGACCCCCGGCGACATCGAGTTCACAGACGTCACCTTCGCCTACCCGACGGACGAGGACGCACCCGCGCCCGCCCCCACGGTCCTGGGCGGCGTGAACATCCACATCCCCTCCGGAAAGCGCACCGCCATCGTGGGCGCCTCCGGCTCGGGCAAGTCGACACTGGCCTCGCTGCTGACCCGCACGTGGGACCCGGCCTCGGGCACCGTCACCATCGGCGGAACCAACGTGGCCGACGCGTCCCTGCGCGACCTGCGCGCGACGGTTGCCTCCGCGCCCCAGCGCCCCTACCTGTTCAACGACACGCTGCGCGCCAACCTGCTGCTCGCCGCACCCAACGCGAGCGAGGCGGACCTGGAGCGCGCGCTGAAGGCCGTAGACCTCTCCGACTGGCTGGCCACGGAAAAGGACGGCCTGGACACGGTCGTCGGCGATATGGGCGAGCGTCTCTCGGGCGGTCAGCGTCAGCGCCTGGCCCTGGCCCGCGCGCTCCTGCGCGACGCCCCGATCTACGTCTTCGACGAGGCCACGAGCCAGGTCGACCCGGCCACGGAGGCGCGCGTGCGCGAGGGCATCGCCCGCGTCGCGACGGGCCGTACCATCGTCGAAATCGCCCACCGCATCAGCGCCGTGCGCGACGCCGACCAGATCATCGTCATGGACGCGGGCCGCGTCGTGGAGACCGGCACCTACACCGAGCTGCACGCGCGCGGCGGTGCGCTCGCCGCCCTCGAGGCGCGCGAAACCACCGATCAACCCAGCGCCTGACAGACGCGAGCGCGCGGGGGATGGGGCCACGGCCTCGTCCCTCGCGTGTTGACGCGCCCGATACCGATAGGATTCAACCTATGGAAAGACTGATCGGCTGGACGAAAGCTGACGCGTGGGGCTCCACGAACGCGATCCCCGAGTTCCTGGGGGCCGCCGCCGGGGACGACCCGGTGTCCGAGGTGTGGTTCGGCGCCCACCCGGACGGACCGACGCTGCTGACGGGCGGGCAGACCCTCGCCGAGCACATCGGTGAGGACCCCAAGCGTGCCCTCGGCGGAGGCCTGCTCTACGCGTTTGGCCCCACCCTGCCGTACCTGGCGAAGATCATCGCCCCTGCGCAGACCCTGAGCCTGCAGGTGCATCCGACGAAGGAGATCGCGCGCGAGGGCTACCTGCGCGAGGAGGTCCTGGGCATCGAGCGCACGGACACGCGCCGCGTCTACCGGGACATGAACCACAAGCCCGAGATGATCTACGCGCTCACCGAGTTTAGCGCGCTCGTTGGCTTCCGCGTGCCGCGTAAGGCCCGCCAGCTCCTCGTCGGCCTGGAGGGTGAGCTCGCGGACCGCCTGCGTCACCGCCTCAAGCTGTCCACCGTGCGCGGGGGCCTGCGCTCCCTGGCCACGTGGCTCTTCGACGAGGACTCCCCGGCGACCCCCGAGCGCGTCGAAGAGTTCGTGGCCGCGTGCCGCTCCCGCCTTGCGTCGGGCGCGTCCCCCTCGCCGCGCACCGACGAGCTCGTGAGCGTCCTGGGGGAGAAACACCCGGGCGACCCGGGCATCATCGTCGCCTTCCTCATGAACCCGGTGTCCCTGCGCCCAGGCGAGGCCGTCTACATTCCGCCGCGCCAGATCCACGCCTACCAGTCGGGCTTGGGCATCGAGGTCATGGCCTCCTCCGACAACGTCGTGCGCGCGGGCCTGACCGGCAAGTACGTGGACTCCGCCCAGCTCGTGGAAATCACCGAGTTTTCGGCGCTGCCGCCCGTGCGCGTGGCGCCCGAGCACCCCTCGGCGACGACGGACCGTTTCCTGGCACCTGCCCAGGAGTTCGAGCTGTCGGTGACGACGCTGGCGCCTGGCAAGCACACGTCCCGCGTGGACGAGGTCGCCGTGCCAGGTGAGGGCCCGCGCATCGTCATCGTGACCTCCGGATCGGTCACCCTGCACGTGTGCGAGGAGCAGGGCGGGGACAGCGTGGAGCTGAGCCGTGGCCAAGCCGTGTTCATCTCGGCCGCCGAGCGCCGCGTGTGGGCGTACGGCACCGGATCGTTCGTGCAGGTCGCGGCCCCCTGACCGGGGCGCGTCGCGCGCCGTGACGAGGCTGTGAATGGGAGCGTTGTCAAGTCGTCCCACGTGGTGGTCTTGGTTCCTGGAAAAGCCTTGTAGCTGCGGCTTTTTCCTCTAAAATAAGAGCCGGGCCTCATCTCCGCTCGCTGCGATGAGGCCCGATTGTCAATCGCAGTGTGGGTACCGCGTGGGGGTGCCCGCACTGCGATTCTGTTTGCGCCTTAGAAGACGCCGCTGACCCAGTCGGCGAGCGTCTTGCAGGTGGAGGCCAGCTCGCCCTCGTGGGCGTCGTAGCCGGCCACGATGTCCTCGGTGTCGACGTCCTCGTTGTTCACAGCCCACACGGTCGCGGTCTCGCGCGTGACCTCGGGGTGGAACTGGACGCCCAAGGCCGTGCCGTAGGAGAAAATCTGCGTGTACTTGTCCGAGCGCGCCCACTCGCGCGCGCCGTGGGGGAGTTCCACGATGGCGTCACCATGGTCGGCGAACACCGTGTGGGTCGAGGCCAGGGCCATGCGCAGGGGGACGGCTCCGCCGCCGCCCGCCTGGTCGTTCGTGCCCCAGGCCAGTGAGATGACGCCGTATTCGGGGCCCGCCGGGTCAGCGACGCTGACGCGCCCGCCGAAGGTCGCGGCGATCAGCTGGGCGCCCAGGCAAATGCCGAGCACCCGGATGTGTGCGGCCACGCAGCGGCGCACGAGTTCGCGTTCAGCTTCCAGCCACGGCCAAGCCTCGTCGTCGTAGGCGTTCGCCCGGCCACCCAGCAGGATGAGAGCATCCGGCAGGGGAGCGGCCGTCAGGTCCTGGAGGCGCTGCGGGTCCTCCCAGGCGCGCACCACCTCGTGACCGCCGAGGAAGGCGGACAACTGACCCACCGGAACGATCGGGTCGTTTTGAATCACGAGGATGTTCATACATCAATTGTAGTCGTGATCACGCGCCGGTACCTATCGGCCCTTAAAGAACGTGAACAGCTGACGCTCGCGGATCGTCATGGAGGCAATCACGACACCGATGAGCGTCCACGACGCGGCACAGGCGCCCTCGGCTGCGACCAAACGGATGAGATCGGAGCGATCCCCGGGCGCCGCTCCGCTCAGGATCGTCAGACATATGCCGGAGGTGAGGACGAATGTGCCTCCCACCCACGCCACGGCCTCGAACAGTTGGAGGACCGTCGTATCCGACGTGCGGAGCCCAGCGTGCAGAGCCGAGGCGATCTCCAGACGACGCCACCATGTGGCAGCGGCCCCTAGCGCGGCACCGATTGCGCTCGCGGCGATCCACGCCCACCAGGTCGGCCTCTGCCGCAGTTGTCCCGCCGCGTCGAAGGCCGTTCCGCGCGTAGGGTTCATGGCGAGGACCTGGGCGTTCTGGTCGTCGCTTCCAACGAGGGTTGAGCGCACCAAGGCATCCACGTCGTCGCTGTGCGGCCAGGATTCGTACCAGCACTCATCGAAGGTCCCCGTCGCGGGCACGGGTGCGAGAGCCGCGTAGGCGTAGCCGGGACGACGCCCGTCGTTCTCGTCCCACGGGTAAGTGCCCGCGACCTCGGCCTGCCCGTGTGCGAGGGGGAGAATGGCTCCTTGAGAGGTGCCGAGTTCCTCGGCTACCTGCTCAGGGAGCAGAATTCCCGTCGGATCGGCCGTTGTCGTCCCCAGGAGAGAGACGGTTCCAGGCGTGACCTCGTACAGGGGCAGCGACGAGGCCGGAAGAGCGAGCGGGGACAAGCCGGATTCGACCGAGCGAACGGCTCCTGCGCGCACCCCGGGGATTAGCGACAGTGCCTCGCAGGTAGCCCCGTCGATGCTGCCTTGCGCTTGGAGGACTCGCACCGATCCCAGATGGACACGGAAAGAGGCCGCCTCAATGCTGACGGAACGAAGAGAGAACGCATCGGCGCAGATAACGCCTCCGACCAGGGTGGTGGCCAGGATAGTCAGAATCCCGACGCGGGCCGTCCCGCTCAGGCAGTCCCTCCACACCTCGGACAGGAGTGCGCGCCACGAGAGTGTACCCATTGCTATCTCTCCTCATCCTGGAAATGGGCGAGGTCGATGATGGCGTCGCACTGCGCGCGAATCGACGTATCGTGCGTCGCGATCACGACGCTGACCCCGTCCTCGCGCAGAGAGCCGAGCGTGGAGGCAATGTCGCGAGCCGTGGATTGATCAAGCTGCGCGGTCGGTTCATCCACGAGGAGAAGAGTGGGGGCGCAAGCGAGCCCGCGGGCGAGGAGCACACGCTGAGCCTCGCCGCCCGACAGATCCCGAAAAGAGCGCTCCGCAAGATGCGCCAGATTGAAAGAGTTGAGGAGCCGCTGTGCCTCCGCATCGGCCTGCGCCCGGCTCATGCCGCGGGCCAACAGGGGCAGCGCAACGTGGTCAATGGCGCTGCGCGCGCGGACACCGAACGGGTTCTGGAAGACCCACGCGATACGGGGACTCTGCGAACCAGCCGGACGGGGGACAGTGATCGTTCCCTCGGTCGAAGTCTCCCATCCCGCGATTAGCGACAGCAGCGTTGACTTGCCAGAACCAGATGGGCCGATGATGGCGGTGAGGGCACCGTCCTCGCAGCGGGCGCTGAGATGGCGAAAGAGCCACGGGGTGGCGGCGAACTTGTGCCCGACGTTGTCTAGCTCGACGGACATGAGCGTCCCTCGACGGCGGTGTCGACGGCGGAGAGTGGGGTCGTTGGCAGGACGTAGGTTCGGCCGAGCTGAGAGGAGACGATAGAGATGGGAATTGGCGTGCCGTCCTCAAAGACGCACGCAGCCGTCGTATCTCCGATCACTGAGGACGGCGGGACGACTGTGACGGTGATGGGGGAGGCGAGCTTCCAGGAGACGGGCAGCTGAACGGGTCCATCGCCGCTCGGGGTGGAGCGGACGAAGGCTGTGTACTCGCGCGAGGAGAGGATCGTCGCCGTCAGGGTGGGGTCGGTGATGATGCCGTCGGAGGGAACGGGATAGTCCGTGTCCCCCAGGGTGATGACGTGGTCCGCAGGATAGGCATCCGGTGGGACGGAGAGGCGCAAGGCGTCGCGGGAGTCCTCAAGGGTGAGGAGAACGGTCTGTGCATCGACGGTGTCACCCAGGTGAACGGGGACTGACGAGGGGGTGACGGTCGGCGAGGGGATCCACAGGACGCGAGAGGCCTCGATACGGGAGGGGACACCTCCGGCTCCGTCGCTCACGCCCATCGCCGAGGCCAGGGCCACTCGCGTGGCGACCGTGACCCGCTGAGATTCCGCGGGAGCCGCATATCCGAGCCGCGCAAGCTCAGCGTTCAGGGCCGCGATATCTGGTCCCGTGGCTCCGTCTACCACGTCCTGATAGAGCGGAGTAGCCAGGGCTAGGGCGAGAAGGGGCAGGCCATCAATCTCGCAGGGAATAGAGCCTGACGTGATGGGAGTTCCCGTCGCTGCCTGAAGGGCCGTGATGCGCCCGGCGATGGGGGAGGTGAGTTCGTGAGGCGAGGCCGGGGGAATCGTGAGGGTGAGGGAGCGCGTATCGGTGAACTCGCGGGTGGTGACGGGGACCGTCGACGGAGCAGATGACGATGCCAGCGAGGCCGGGGTGGGCGGCGAGGCAATGAGGATACCCGCGCTGACCCCACCCGCACCGGCGATGAGAGCGACAAACGCGGTGAGGGCGAGCCAGCGGCGAGAAGTTGTCATCTCAACTCCTGAGGGTGGTTGTGGTCATTTGCTGGGGTCGTCGAGGCATCGTTGCAAAATGTCGGGTCCCTGAGCTGGATCGATGAACGGCAACGTGCTTGCGAGAGGCGTTCCACTCTCGCGAGCGCGCGCGAGCTCTTGGGACGTGAAGGACGGCTCAACCGCCTCATTACGGATCAAACACTGCGTGTACAGCTCGTTGAAATCCCGGTGATCCGGGTTGACTCGCATGTCGAACTCGAGCGCCTCGATGATCGGCTGACCGGCATCGATGGAACAGGCGGAGACGAATTCTTGTTGCTGTTCGGCGGATATGGAGGAGCCAACCGGCTGATCGGGGACGCTCAGCGTGCCGCTCGGGCCAAAAGACGCGCCGGTGACGCCCTTGTCTGTCAGGCAGCTCAGCACGCGCTGACGCATGTCCTGTAGTTCTGCCTCGCTGATGGCAGAGTCGGCGAGGACAGATTGAACGAATTCGTTGGACGCCCACTCATTGCGCGCCTGCTCAATGTCGGCCGCCCACGGCCCCTCCGCCGCGGGCGTGGTCTGTTGGCAGCCGCAGGCCGTGGCGACGATGACAAGAGCGGGCGCGAGCAAACCAACGCGCGAACGGATGGAGTACATGCCCTCCCTGTTGTTTGCTCCCATGATGTTCTCCCTCGAACAGCCTCGACAATGGGTGCTTACTTCCAGAATAACGAAGAAAGGGCTCCGTTTTTCTGCATGACGGAGAAATGAATTGAGATGGGGATGATCAGATGACCCCAAACGCGCCGCAGCCCCCAGTCCCGGAACCCGACGCGGCGTGCGATCCCCACCGCGGCAGGCCGACCCGGAAGCGGGGGCTGCAACACACGCTCCATTGTGTGAGGCCAAGCTCAAAATATAGGGAGCGTTGCCTGAAAAAACCCTGGGAAGGGTGTGCGGGGCGGACGCTGGTCCGCCCCGCACACCCCCAGCTGCAGTTGGTCGATCACTTCGATGCGAGGCGAGCACCCGCGGCCAGTGCCTCCAGCTTCGCCCACGCAATCGACGGGTAGATGCGGCCGCCCAGGCCGCAGTCGGTCGACGCCACGACGCGCTCGTCGCCCACGATGTCCGCGAACTGGCGGATGCGCTGAGCCACCAGCTCCGGGTGCTCCACGACGTTCGTTGAGTGTGACACCACGCCCGGGATCAGGTACTTGCCCTCGGGAAGCTTGATGTCGCGCCAGATCGTCCACTCGTGCGCATGGCGAGCATTCGCCGCCTCGAACGTCAGCCCGTTTGCGTTGACGAGGAGCGCCAGGTCCACGATGTCCTTGAACGGGATGTCCGTCGTGTGCGGGCCGTGCCACGACCCCCAGCACACGTGGAAGCGCACGAGAGACGGGTCGATGCCCTCCAGCGCGTGGTTCAGCGCGTCGATGCGTACGCGCGAGAAGGTGCGGTAATCCTCCACCGACGGCTCCGGGTTCATCTGATCCCAGCCCTCCGCGATGTCCGGCGCATCAATCTGCACCGTCAGGCCCGCGTCCGTAATACGCTTGTACTCCTCGCGCAGCACGTCCGCGCACGCCCACACCACGGCCTCGTCGTCCTCATAGAATGCGTTGGCCACGCGAGCCGCCGAACCCGGTGAAATCGCCGCCACGAAACCATCCGACACGGGCTTGCCCGCCGCCTGAAGCGCGTGCTTCGTGCCCGCGATGTCGCGCGCGACGGCCTCGGCGCCGATGTAGGTGAGCTCGCCCGTGATCGTCGGGAACGCAATCGGGTTGCGGTTCGCGATATGAATGCCCGAATCCGGATCCGCGTACGCGTCCGCGAAACGCTGCCAGTCGCGGCGCTCAGCAAACGATGAGAAAGACAGACGACCGTCACGGCCAGCCGGGGGACGCACATCAAAACGCTGCACGTCCTCAAAGGACAGCCCGCCGAAACGCGAGAAGGAATACGTCCACCACGCGCCGTAATCAACCGTGTCGATCATCGCGTGACCGTACTCGCCGTCGTTCACAATATCCAGGCCAATCTCGGCCTGACGCTTCACGACGCCGTCAACCTGATCGCTCAGCAGGGACGTGAAATCGGCCTCGCTGAGCGAACCGGCGCGGCGCGCACGATTCGCCTCGATCAGCTCGGGGGTACGGGGCAGGGAACCAACATGAGTGGTGCGAATGGTCATCGCAGTCCTTTCTCTAATCTGTGCACCCAGCCTACGGTCCGCAGACCCCCAGCGAGGGAACGAGTCCACGCTATGGGCCTATGTCAACAACCACTACCCACATGAGGCGCTAATTCACGCACGCGCCCCTTGCGTTTTCCTTGCATTCGCGCCCGCAAGCGTCCAGACGCTGACACAGGGCACAAACCCGCCCAAGCCCCCGGAATACCGCGCGAAAACCACTCCCACCCAGCCCGGGCCTCGTCCATGAGACGAAACCCGCACGGAAACGCGACGCTCACGCTCCTAGGGTGGAGTCATTACAAGGCAAAAGAAAGGCACATCATGAGTCGCCCGCTGCGCTCGGCAACATCCACCCAAGGCCGCAACATGGCCGGAGCACGCGCCCTGTGGCGCGCCACCGGCATGACCGACGGCGACTTCGGCAAGCCGATCATCGCCATCGCCAACTCCTACACCCAGTTCGTCCCCGGCCACGTGCACCTCAAGAACATGGGCGACCTCGTCGCCGGAGCCATCGAAGCAGCCGGCGGCGTCGCCAAGGAATTCAACACGATCGCCGTCGACGACGGCATCGCCATGGGCCACGACGGCATGCTCTACTCCCTGCCCAGCCGCGACCTCATCGCCGACTGCGTCGAAACCATGGTGAACGCGCACCGCGCCGACGCCCTCGTGTGCATCTCCAACTGTGACAAGATCACCCCCGGCATGCTCCTGGCCGCCATGCGCCTGAACATCCCCACCATCTTCGTCTCCGGCGGCCCCATGGAATCCGGCGCCGCCGTCGACGGCGTCGTCGAGCACCGCCTCGACCTCATCGACGCCATGGTCATGGCCGTCGACGACTCCGTCAGCGACAACCAGCTGGCCAGCATCGAAGCCAACGCGTGCCCCACCTGCGGCTCCTGCGCCGGAATGTTCACCGCGAACTCCATGAACTGCCTCAACGAGGCGATCGGCCTGGCCCTGCCCGGCAACGGCACCACCCTGGCGACCCAGATCGAACGCAAGAAGCTCTTCACCGAGGCCGGCACGCGCATCGTCGACATGTGCCGCGCCTATTACGACAACGAGGACGACTCCGTCCTGCCGCGCTCCATCGCCACCAAGGCCGCCTTCGAGAACGCCATGAGCCTGGACGTGGCCATGGGAGGCTCCACCAACACCGTCCTGCACATCCTCGCCATCGCCAACGAGGCCGGCGTCGACTTCACACTCGACGACATCGACGCGATCTCACGCCGCGTGCCCTGCCTGTGCAAGGTGGCCCCCAACTCCACGGCCTACCACATCGAGCACGTCCACCGCGCCGGCGGCATCCCCGCCCTGCTCGGCGAACTCGACCGCGCCGGCCTGCTCAACCGCGACGTGCACTCCGTCCACTCCGACAGCCTCTCCGACTGGCTGGAGGCGTGGGACGTGCGCAGCGGGAGCGCCACCGACGAGGCCACGCACCGTTTCCTTGCCGCCCCCGGCGGCGTGCGCACCACCCAGGCCTTCTCGACCGCCAACCTGTTCGAGTCCCTCGACACCGACTCTGAGGCCGGCTGCATCCGCTCCGTCGAGCACGCCTACACGAAGGACGGCGGCCTGGCGGTCCTCTACGGCAACATCGCCGCCAACGGCGCGATCATCAAGTCCGCCGGCATCGACGAGTCCCTCTTCCACTTCGTCGGCAAGGCCTTCGTCGTCGAATCCCAGGAGGAAGCCGTCGAAGCCATCCTCAGCAAGCAAGTCAAGGAAGGCGACGTCGTCGTCATCTTGTACGAGGGCCCCAAGGGCGGCCCCGGCATGCAGGAAATGCTCTACCCGACCTCCTACCTCAAGGGCCTGGGCCTGGGCAAGAAGTGCGCCCTCATCACCGATGGCCGCTTCTCCGGCGGCACGTCCGGCATCTCCCTCGGACACATCTCGCCCGAGGCCGCGGCCGGCGGCGCGATCGGCCTCGTGCGCACCGGCGACGAGATCGAAATCGACGTCAACAACCGCATCCTGCGCGTGGGCGTGAGCGACGAGGAACTCGAGCGCCGCCGCGCCGAAAAGGGCGCCGCCCCGTGGAAGCCCTCCAAGCCTCGCGCCCGCCAAGTCTCCGACGCCCTGCGCGTCTACGGCATGCTCGCCGCCTCTGCCGACAAGGGCGGCGTGCGCGTCCTGCCCGACTGGGCGTGAGCGGAGCGCCTACAATCGTGGGCATGCATGGAGAATACAAAGTCCCCGGAGGAAAGCTCGTCGTCGTCGACACCGACGTGGAGGAAGATCGCCTCGCGCGCGTGAGCGTGTCCGGCGACTTCTTCCTCGACCCCGACGACGCGCTCACCCGGATCACCGCGTCCCTCGAAGGGGCCCCGGCCTCGTCGAGCGCGAAGGATCTGGCCGCGCGCGTGGAGGGTGCCCTCCACGAGGGCGACACCCTCATGGGGGTCACCCCCGAAGCCGTCGGCATCGCCGTACGCCGCGCGCTGGGCGCCGCCCTGTCGTGGGACGACATCGACTTCGATGTCATCCACGGCCCCGTCGTCGATCCGATGATCAACGTCGCCATGGATGAAACCCTGGTCGAAGATGTGGCCGCGGGGCGCCGCAAGCCCTTCATGCGCCTGTGGGAGTGGAACGGCCCCCAGGTCGTCATCGGCTCCTTCCAGTCCTACCAAAACGAAATCCAACAGGACGGCGTGGAGCGCTACGGCATCACCGTGTCGCGGCGCGTCACCGGCGGCGGCGCCATGTTCATGGAGCCCGGCAACTGCATCACCTACTCGCTCGTCATCCCCACCGCCCTCGTGGAGGGAATGAGCTTCGAGCAGGCCTACCCCTACCTCGATCAGTGGGTCATGGAGGTCCTCGAAAAGCTGGGCATCAAGGCCAAGTACGTGCCGCTCAACGACATCGCCTCCGAGTTCGGCAAGATCGGTGGCGCCGCGCAGAAGCGCTGGGCCAACGGCTACATGGTCCACCACGTGACCATGGCGTACGACATCGACGCCATCAAGATGAACGAGGTCCTGCGCATCGGCATGGAGAAGATTCGCGACAAGGGCACCCGCAGTGCCGTCAAGCGCGTGGACCCCATGCGCTCTCAGACTGGCCTTCCCCGCGAGGAAATCCTCCAGGCGTTCTTCGACCACTTCAAGGAGAAGTACAACGCCAGCGTCGGCACCATCACCGAGGCGGATCTCGAGGTCGCGCGCAAGCGCTGCGAGACGAAGTTCGCGCGCGAGGAGTGGGTGCACCGCATCCCCTGAGAGTTCGGGTGCTTCGCTCGCTCGGTGTGAGCCGGGCGTTCCCGTTGCCCGCTTCGGTATCGTCTCATTGACGAGGCCGGGGCGGGTTTTCGCGTTCCCGCGCGGCTGCGCGCGTGACAGCGTCCGAGAATCGGTGTCGGAGTAACATGGACACATGTCGAGCGAAGCAATGCAGCCGAAACACGAAACCTTCAGGCTTTCCGAATTGCGTGACCTGGTGGCGACGGGGCGAGTGCGAATCCCCGACTTTCAACGTTCCTTCCGGTGGACGAACCAAGACGTCGTTGCCCTCTTTGATTCCCTTCACCATGGGTATCCAATCGGGAACCTGCTCATGTGGAAACGTGAGGCCCCGGCGCAGCGGCTCACCGTTGGTTCCATCGATATCGACGCCCCTCAGCGCCCGGACGCACTATGGCTCGTCGACGGGCAGCAACGCGTGACGAGTATCGTCAACGCGATGGACGCCGGCAGCCAACGAGATGCTCGTTTTGCGGTTGGGTACGACCTGGAAAATGCCTGCGTTGTTTCAACTCTGGGGCGTCATTCTCGCGCCGTCATGCCGCTCTTTCGTCTCTTCGACTTTGAGAGCGCCTGGCAGTGGTTCGAGGAGAACACCGAATTCCAGGCGTTGCGCGGTCGATATCAGGAGGCCTTCAATACCTTTAACGCCGTGAGCATTCCGGCGACTGTGCTGGAGGGAGCGGACGAGGATAAGCTCCGCGTTATCTTTGATCGCATTAATCAGAGCGGTAAGAAGCTCAAGTCTTTTGAGGTGTTTGAAGCACTCAACAGCTCCGCATCCGATGGACGTACTTTGCGCTCGGTTGCGGATGCCGTTGCCCGTTCAACGAACTTTGGGCTGATTTCGGAAGACCAGGTCTTGAATGTACTGAAAGCTCGTCGGCATCCAGACTACGTTCGCGATGTGCGCGATGAGTTTGGAGACGAGCGACGGAGGATCTGCGATTTTCCGGACGAAGATCGTGACACCGCATACGCCGAGACGGAACGCGTTCTGATGAAAGCGACGCGATTCCTCCAAGAGAATTGTTGTATTCCCCATGCAATGTTGCTGCCGTACGGGGCGATTCTGGTGGTGGTGTCGCGCTTCTTCGCGCTGTTCCCCGAGCCGAAGCGTCGCAATAAAGAGCTGCTCAAGCGCTGGGTGTGGCGGACGATTTACAAGACTATCAGTATGACTTTGAGCAGTGCGAGCGGACAAACCAGAGCGTTTCTGAAAGACGTGCGCCGCGGAGATGAATCCGGTTCCGTTCAGAGACTACTGGAGAGCGTCGGTGAGCGGGGGGCCTCGAAGCACGTCACGATTCCCGATGCGCGCATGAATCGCTCGGATGCGAGGGCATGCGTGTGTGCCATGTGGTCCTACTACGTTCGGGCGGACGACTATGCGGGTCAGGCGTCGATTGCCGTGTTTGATTCGCTCGTCGATGACTACGGTAGTGTGGCTGATCTCCTCGTGGAATGCGTGGGGCGTCGTTCGTTTGAGGGGACAGATGTCAGTCGATATTCGTCGCTCGCAAATAGAGTGTTGATGGTCAATGAGGAGGCTCTGCGGGACGAGGATGCGGCCCTGGCCTTCATGACAGCCCACCGGAACATGCTCATGCTCCCCGAGGCGGTAGAGGACTGCGAGGCTTCTGTCAATCCGGTGGAATTGGTTGATCGGCGTGAGGAACTGTTGTCCGCGCGTGTGAACGAATTCTTCGAACTGATGATGGCGTGGGATTACGTGGCCTTTGCCCCCGTTGAATTGACGTGAAAGGAACACAGATGTCGCTCTATTCGCCCAACGTTGAGTTTCGTGTTCGCCTGCATGGCATCGACATCGGGACAATCTCGTGCTATTCGTCCAAGAGTTCGTTTCGGTTCTCCGGCGACTACTACTGGCGCGTGGATCGGCCTGTTCTTGGCTTCTGGTTCGAGAATGGGATGCGCCGTGAGGCGGGGGTGAAGGGACGCTCTGTTCTTCCGCTGTGGTTTTCTAACCTCCTGCCTGAAGGGTTGCTTCGAACGATTGTGTGTGCTCAGCATGGACTGAGCGAGGAGGATGAGCCGGGCATTCTCAGCGCGCTCGGCGATGATTTGCCGGGAGCTGTTACGGTGTCCCGTATCGGGGACCCCATTTCGGTTTCGGCGGATGACGCCTTGCGCTCCGGTGATTCTACGTCGTTCTCAAAGGGCTCACGGATTCGCGCATCTATTGCCGGTAACGTCCTGAAGTTTTCGATGAAGTCGCGCGATCAGCGCCTGACTTTGCCCGGCAGTGGTGAGTATGGAGACCGTATCGTCAAGCTGTCGCCGCCGGGTGAGTACGACGCTCTCGTTCACAATGAGTTCTACGTGATGTCGCTCGCCAAGGCGTGTGGCATTGAGGTTCCTGACTTCGATGTTGTGCATCGGGAGAACGTCGAGATTGCGCCCTCTGATTGGGCAACAGCCGAGGAACACGCATTCAGCATTGCGCGCTTTGACAGGAGCGATCAAGGTCGCGTCCATATGGAGGATTTCTGTCAGGCGGGTAATCTGCCGGGGTTTCAGCGGTCGAAATATCAGAGTTCGGTCGAGTATGTGATGAAGGTCGCGTATCGGAATTGTGATCTGCCGTCGCTTGTTGAGTGTGTCCGTCGGACGGTATTCAACATGTTGTGTGGTAACGATGATGCGCATCTGAAGAATTGGAGCCTGGTGTATCCCGACCGTCGCAATGGTGTTCTCTCGCCCGCCTATGACCTGGTGTGTACGGCCGTTTATTTTGATCGGCCCCAGGACATGGCGCTCAAGCTCAGTGGCAAAGAGATCTCTGCAGATATCTGTCTGGACGATTTCCGTCGTATCGCTGATATGTGTCGTGTCGAGCGAGGTGTCATCGAAGAAGCTGTTCGCTCAATGATCGCCGCGTACGGCGAGGCACTGGACAAGGTCGAGGTGCCGGCTCGTCTCACGAGCATCAACGTCAGGGGACGGGACATCGACCTGCGTCCCTGGCTCCGTGAGCGCTATCAACGCCTGTCGGTGTCTCTACTGTCCTAGCGTGGTTGGCGCGGCGTCCTCGGGAATCGTGCGCGGCTTGTCCGGGGTGTGGGGGACGAGGCCGGGGCGGGTTGTCGCTTAGAAGAGCTGGAGCGCGCGCACCCCGTGGATGATGAGCTCGACGCCGATGACGAGGATCAGGAAGCCCATGATGCGCACGATCGCGCCGACTCCGGTGGCACCCAGCTTGTCGATCCAGGGCGTGCCGTAGCGCAGTAGTAGCGCGATGACGGCGGCAGTTACCGCGATTCCCAGGACGATGCCAACATGAAAACCGATGGCCGTGTTGCGGGCGGCCAGCGCGATGACCACGCCGATTGAGCCGGGCCCCGCGATGAGCGGGAGTGCCATGGGGGAGAAGGATACGTCCGGCTTGGAGGTCGCGTGCTGAGCCTCCTCGTGGGTGGCACGGCGCTTGTTTTCCAGCATCGAGAAACCCGAGTGCGCGACGACCAAGCCACCCGCGATCTGCAGTGAGGGCAGGTCGAAGCCGAAGAAACGCATGATGAGCGAGCCACTGACCGCGAACACCGTCAGGATGGCAAACACGTAGATGCCTGTCTTCCACGCCTGTGAGCGCACCGTAGCCGGAGCAGTGCCGGCGGTGAGTCCTGCGAACGCTGCGAGACCGCCGATCGGGTTGGTGATCGGGGCGAGCGCCAGGATCGCGGCGGACATTCCCGCGAGAATAGTCATCATGCGGACAATCCTAGTCGGCGCTGTGCTCGCGCGAACGAGCGGTCCGCTCAGACGCGGCGGGCCCCGAAGACCGCGGTGCCCAGGCGCACGATCGTCGCCCCCTCGGCGATGGCCCACTCCAGGTCGCGGCTCATGCCCATCGAGAGCGCCAGGTCCGACTCTTCGACGCCTAGACGAGATGCGGCCTCGTCCCTGATCCCGCGCAGCTGCGCGTAGGCGGCGCGCACGTCGGCCTCGACGGGGGAGTTCAAGCCCACCGTCATGAAGCCCGCGAGCTGCAGGTGGGCCGAGGCCTCGACCGCGTCGATCAGCTCGGAGACGTCGGCGGGGTCGCAGCCGTGCTTCGTGGCCTCGCCTGAGACGTTCACCTCAATGAGCACGGGGAGCGTGCCGGTCGCGCGCGCGTCGATCTTCGCAGCCAAAGAGGGGGAGTCCAGGGATTCGATCGCGTCCACGCAGGCCAGCGCGTGGTTGATCTTGTTGGACTGGAGGGGCCCGATCAGGTGGATGCGCGCGCCGGGCACCTCGCGGATCGCGTCAACCGTCGCGCGCGCCTCCTGGACGCGGTTGTGGCCGAGCATGATGGGCAGGCCCGCCTCACGCAGGGCAGCGGCGGCGGCCCGGCATTCCTCGGGCGTGCGCGTCTTGACCGCCAGCTCCAGGTGCACCGAATCCGTGCGACCACACGAGGAGGTGGCGCGGTCGATGCGGTCGCGGGCAGCGGCGATGGCCTCGAGAATACTCATGCACTCATGGTACGCGCGGAGGTACTTTCAGGGGCCAATCAGGGGTGACTCAGGGGGGTCTGAGCGAGGAGTCGTGGCAGACTAGTATGTTCACAGATCAACGAAAGGACACGCCATGCGTACCCTGCTCAACATCATCTGGTTCTTCTTCGGAGGACTCCCGCTCTTCCTGGGCTACCTCCTCGCGGGTGTTGTCGCCTGCATCTTCATCGTCACGATCCCTGCGGGCGTAGCCTGCTTCCGCATCGCCGGATACGTGCTGTGGCCCTTCGGTAAGCGCGTCGTCGACCAGCCGGGCGCAGGCGCGGGCTCGGCTCTCATGAATATCGTGTGGTTCCTCGTCGCCGGCCTGTGGCTCGCCATCGGCCACGTCACCACCGCCGCCGCGCAGGCCGTCACGATCGTCGGCATCCCGCTGGCCATCGCCAACCTCAAGATGATCCCGATCACCTGCTTCCCCTTCGGCAAGGTCGTCATCGACGACCCGACCGCATCCATCCTCTGACGCGTCCTACACTGGGGTCATGGCTCGTAAACACAACAAAGAACACGGCGGCGGCCCCACCCACGCCATCGAGGCACTCACGGCGGCCGGCGTTGCTTTTACCATCCACGAGTACGAGCACGACCCGGCCGCCCGGGCCTTCGGCGAAGAAACCGTTGAAAAACTGGGCATTGACCCCACCCAAGCGTTTAAGACACTCATGGTGCGCCTGGAGCCCACCGGCGAGTTCGTCGTCGGCTGCGTGCCCGCGCTGGCGCACCTATCCATGAAGTTGATTGCGAAGGCTGCGGGTGCGAAGAGCGCCGCCATGGCCGATCCTGCCGTCGCCCAGCGTCGCACCGGCTACGTCGTCGGCGGGATCAGCCCGCTCGGGCAGACGACCTCGCACCGGCTGTTCATTGATTCGGCGTGCCTGGACCACGAGACCATGATCGTCTCGGGCGGGCGCCGAGGCCTCAGCGTCGAACTGAGCCCCCTCGACCTCGTGGAACTGACGAACGCGGAGGTCACGGACCTCGCACAGGTCTGACCCGGCCGGATTTGAACTCCGCCTCGGCCGTTTCAGCATGCCGACTTCAATTGCGGGAATCATGTCGGTGTCTGCGCAGCGCAGGAATATGTCACACATCTGTGATGCGTTGTATAATAAAAGTCGTACATTCGTCTGAAAGGTGTGGCGATATGAAAACGGCGACGCTTAACATGCGCGTGGATCCAAGTGTGAAGGAAGAAGCCGAGAGGGTGTATGCCCAGTTCGGCATGAACCTCACGGATGCTGTCAATGTATTCCTTCATAAGTCGATCATGGAGGGCGGCTTGCCCTTCGACTTGCGCCAACCTCGCTATAACGCTGAAACCGAGCTAGCTATGCGCGAGGCTCGCGACATCGCCGCAGGGCGTGTTGCCGCTACCCGTTACGCGTCCGCGGCACAAGCGTTCGCGGATGTCGATGATGAGTGAGCCTCAGCGGGGCCAGCGTGCCCTCGTGATGACCAGTCAATTCAAGAAGGATCTCAAGAGGGCCCGCAAACGAGGGCTCCCTATCAAGGAGCTCGAAGCGGTCATTGATCTCATTCTTACGGGTGAAGTGTTGCCTCCCCAGCGGAGGGATCATCTCTTGACCGGGGACTATGCGGGGTTCCGCGAATGTCATATTCGGCCGGATTGGCTGTTGATCTATCTGGATGAGCCAGAGATCTGCATTGTGACCGCAATTCGTACGGGTTCCCACTCGGACCTGTTTCAATAGCCGCTATTTTCTTCCGGGAGAGTTGAGATCGCATGGTTGAGCTGACTGAACTGAGCCGCCGCGGGCGTGCCGCCTACTGGGTGGTCGCCGCCCTCGCCTGGGCGGGCGTCGCCGCCACCCTCATCATTACGGCCTTTGATGGATACGCTGCGCCGACCTACGTCGAGGAGGGGCTCTTCGCGGGTGCCCCCCACGGCTGGGCGGGTGCTCCCGAGCGCCTCATCAATTGCCTGTCCTACTTCACCGAGCTGTCCAACATCATGGTTGCGATCATCTCGACCCTCCTCGCGCGCCGAGGCCGCGTCGGGGCGTGGGGGAGGGCCACGCACCTGTGTGCGCTCATGATGATCACGGTGACCGCGATTGTCTACGCGACGCTGATTGGTCCCTACGAGGTCCTCTCTGGCTTCGCGCTCGTCACGAACCCGCTGCAGCACATCGTCGTCCCGGCCGCCTTCGTGGGTACGGCCGCGCTCGCGGGGCCGCGCGGCGGCATCACGTGGGCGACGCTGGGGCGCGCCCTACTGATCCCGGTGGCGTGGGTGGCGTACACGCTCGTGCGAGGCTCCTTCACGCACCAGTACCCCTACGGCTTCGTGAACGTGTGGCGCATCGGCTATGCGCAGGTTGCGATCAACATCGTGGCGATCCTGATCGGCGCCCTGGTCTTCATGGCGCTCTTCGCGGGCGCGGACTGGCTGATCCGTAGGGCGTCCCGGCGCTGACGGTCCGCGTGACACTCACCCGGTTACGCTCCCACCCGCAGGCACAGCTAGAGTTGTTCCATGACTACCGCGCCCGGGCTCGTCCCTGAACTTGCCGTGACCGACTACCAGACCTCCAAACGTTTCTGGTGTGACCTCATCGGGTTTTCCCTCGGGTACGAAAGGCCGGAAGAGGGATTTGGATACCTCGTTTTGGGCAGTGCCCACTTGATGCTCGATCAGATCAACCAGGGGAGGACCTGGGCGACAGGTCCGCTTGAGTTGCCCCTTGGCCGGGGGATCAACTTCGAGGTTCAGGTCGACAATCTGGACGCTGCGATCCAACGCATCACAGAGGCAGGATGGCCGATCTTCGTCGAACCCGAAGAGAAGTGGTACCGGGCCGGCGATGTCGAGATCGGCGTCCGGCAGTTCCTCATCCAGGACCCCGACGGATACCTTGTGCGCCTCCAGGAGGAGATCGGCGAGAGGCCCGCGCGTCGAATATAGCTGCGATCAAGGGAATTGTGGCCACTCCCGCGACTCCTACCCGACACCGTGGGAGTGAGGCCGAGTCTCTCCCGTCTCAGTGCGGCGGCCGGGCGGGATGCCCGCCCCCCTACCGCGGCCCGACAGTGATCGTGGCCAGGCAGACGCGGTTGGCCTCGTCCGAGGCCGGAACGTCCACGAGGGCAGTGATGCGCCAGTCCATGTCCTCCTCCGGGTCGAACAGGGTCTGCGTGGCCAGCCAG
>CALHZX010000078.1 GCA_938040725.1 uncultured Actinomyces sp.
GTTGTGAGCGTGAACCCGAGCATCGTCGAGTTCGTCGCCAGGTCCGCCGTGATCTACGGGAACGCGGCCGAGTACATGTCGGTCGCCATCGGGGGCACGGCGTTCTGCACAGCCAGCGTGATCAGCAGGGCAACCGTGAGCGCCCCGCCGATGATGCCATCGCGGTCCTGGGTGTCGTTTGTCGTCATGATGTGATTGTGCACCCGCGCAGACGCTAAATAGATGATTCGGTTGAATATTTGACACATCTCGCACGTCGCAGGGGCTGGTGTGCACACATGTGCTCAGGCGGGCAGTGTGCCTGCCGCGCGAACGTCTCGACCGCGCTCACTCCTCGTCCGCGAGCGCCTCCAATGCGTCCGCCGCGGCCTCGATCTCCTGGCGCGTCGGGCACGAGGCCGGGCCGACGACCGTCGTTGATAGTGCTCCCGCGCAGTTAGCGAAGAGAAAAGCCCGCTTCATCGGAACACCCAGGGCGAGGGAGGCTGCCAGGACACCCGAGTGGGCGTCGCCCGCGCCGTTCGTGTCGATCGCCTCGACGCGAGGTGTCGGGATGCGCGTTGCGCTCTCATCGAGGGTGTCCGGAGCTGCCGTGGAAGGCCAGACGAAGTATGCGCCCTCGGCGCCTGCGCGGACGAGAACGGGACGATCCAGCACGGTGAGCATCGCTCGCGCCGCTTCACGAGGCTGGAGAGCCCGGTCGCGAGCGCTCGCACCGCCTCTCTGGTGAGCGATCTCCTGAGCCTCCCTGTGGTTCATCGACACGATGACGCCGTCGGAGGGCAGCTCTCCCGGGATCCCGATGACTGGGGAGACGTCCAGAATCACGCGCACGCCCTCGGGTAGGACGCGCAGCGCTGCCTCCGCAGCCTCCCGGTTCGCGGGGTGGTCCATCAGGTATCCATCGATGTAGAGGACGTCCCCCGGGCTCATCGTGCGCACGAAGTCCGCCCATGCGCTCGCGGGCGCCATCGTCTCGGCGCCCTTCGTGGAGATAAAGGTGCGCTCGCCCGTGCGGTCCGTGAACGCGATGCAGAATCCGTTGTCAGTGCCGGTGACGCGAGGCCCAAGGTCCGTGATCCCTTCGCGCTCAAGCGCCGCACGAATGAGCGAGGAGTAGGGACCTTCGCCGATCGGGCTGAGGGAGACGGCCTCGGCCCCCATGCGTCGCGTCGCCACGAGGGCGTTGAAGCCGCCGCCCACGTGCATTCCCTCGTCGATGGCCCACACGTCGCCACCGGGGGAGGGCAGAGCTTCGCCGCGCACGGCGAGGTCCACGAGGATCTGCCCCATGAGGACCACCCGTCCCGCAGGGGAGGTGGGCGACGAGGTGGGGGCCGGCTCCTCCGGAGAAGTGACCCCGCGCGAAACTTCGGGCGTGGCATCCGAAGAGGCATCCGCGGGAGCCTCCTCCTGGCGGCCGGCGAGCGCCTGATCGCGCAGCTCGAGGAGCTCCCTGGCGACGGCGGGTAGGCCGAGGTGGGAAACCTCCTCGATCCTCGAGAGGCTGTCTGCGGGGAGAACCTCGACCCCGAGTGCGGCGCCCAGGATCGCGCCCGCAATTGCGCCGATCGTGTCGGTGTCCCCGCCGATGTTGGCGGCGTCCAGCAGCGCCTGCGGGGAGGGGTCGCGCGTGAGCAGCGCGAAGGCCATGGGGATCGCGTGGGCCGAGGCCACGGACGTGCCCACCTGCTCGACGAGGCATTCCAGGGAAGACGACGAAGGGTTGCTGGCCAGCTGCATCGCCCTGCGCGTCGCCGCGACGACGTCCGGGTCGGGTGTCCACGCGCCGCGCTTGGGAAGGGAGTCGACGTAGGTCACGGCCTTCCACAGCAGGCCTCTCAGATTTGGGCTCGTCGAGCGTGCCGCGTCGATCCCCATGGACACGGCCGCCGCCACGAGCGCCGCCGACTGGAAGCCCTGTCGCGTCGCGTGCGTGACCTGGCAGGACGACCAGACGGCATCCGCAAAGGCCTCCGGATCGGCCGTCGACATCGCGATACCGATCGGGGTGACGCGCATCGCCGCGCCGTTTGTGGTCCCCGCCCCGCCCACGCTCAGCGGGTCCTCGCCCGCGCGCACGCGCTCGAGCGCGGCCTTCGTGGAGGGGCCCAGCAGGTCGAGCGAGCCGCGCCGAATCATCGAATCCTCCCAGGCCAGCAGAGCGTGGGCGAACTCGCCCGCGTCCAGGGCCACACGACCCGAGGAGGTGCCCCGGCCTCGTACCAGGAGGGACGCAATCAGCAGCGCCTGCTCCGTGTCATCCGTGACCGACCCGGCCGGCATCCCCGGCGCGTAGGGCTGCGAGGCATCACCGTCGACGAGTCCCGTGATGCGCCCGTACACCGCGTGGATCTGCTCAGGAGACATCGCCTGCGTCGGCATGCCCAACGCGTCGCCGAGCGCCAGGCCAGCCAGGGCGCCGTACGCGCGAGAAAAACGAGGATCCATGCTGCACCTCCGAAAGCGGGCGCGCGCCCGCAGATAGCGTGAACGCCCCGGAACATTCCGAGGCGACCAGTAGGCCCAGGGGGACTCGAACCCCCAACCTACGGATTAAAAGTCCGCTGCTCTACCATTGAGCTATAGGCCCAGCAGCCCCATTGTAGGAGGAAGAAGTCCCCATGGCCCAATCGAAGATGCCGCGACGCCCCGCCATGCTCGACGCAGCCCGGGCTGAGGCCATTGTCGGCGACGAAGATCCCGCGGCCACCGCCGCCGTCGCGCACACCGCCGCCTGGGCCCTCATGGGCGTGGGAGACGAGACCTTCACCGACGTGGACGTCGTGCGCCTGCGCGAGACCGTGCGCACTCGCGGCGTCGATACGATCGCGCACGTGTGGTCGCGCAGCCCCGAGTTCACCCTCCCCGGGGCGCTCTGGCGCGTCTACCTGCTGCACGAGTGGTACCACCGCGACCCGCTCCTCGTAGCCGAGCGCTACGCCGAGGGCTCGCGCGCCCCCATCATCCAGGGCCTCGAGGCCCCCGTCGAGCTGCGTCCCCTGAGCCTCATCATGGAGGAAGTCGACTCGCTGCTGCGCGGCGACCTGACCGACGACGACCTCGACTACGTGCTCGGCGAGGCCTCGCGGGCGATGCGCGTGCTCGCCGCCGGCGAGGCCGGAGCCCTGTGGATCGAAGACCCCGCCGACCCGCTCGCCCACCGCGTCACCATGCGCCACTGTGCGCTGCTGGTCACCGCCGACGAGCTCGACGTCGCCGCGCGCGAGGCGGCCGTCGGCACCCTCGACTGACCCGTTGCCGCCGAGGCCGGGGCGCCTCGGACCGGGCGTGACCCGGGGCGACGTGGCGCGCCCACCAGGGCATCGGCGCGCCCGGGCGACTACCCTATTCCCTATGCGCCCGATGCCAGCCCCACGCCCCCAGCGACTCGTTCGCTCTGCGGGTGCACTCGTCTGGCGCTTCACGGACCCCGCGCGCGTCGCCGTTCCCGGCGAGCCGATCGACCCCTCGGACATCGAAGTCCTCATGGTCCACCGGCCGCGCTACCACGACTGGTCCTGGCCTAAGGGAAAGACCGAAAACGGTGAGTCCCTCGTCTCCGCCGCCGTGCGCGAAGTCGAGGAAGAGACCGGTCAGATCGTGACGCTCGGGGCGCCCTTGACGACCCAGCGCTACCGCCTGGGTGGCGGGCAGACCAAGGAAGTCCACTATTGGGTGGGCACGCCCGTCCCCGTCGGCCACGCCTCCGAGCGCCTGCGCGCCCCCGTCGCGCGCGCCCCGCGCACCGAAATCGACCAGACCGCGTGGACCTCGCCCGAGCGCGCCGCCGACATGCTCACGCGCCGAGGTGATCGCCGCCTCCTCGCCGACATCGTCGCCCGCGCCCGCGAAGGCCGCCTCGTGACGACAACGCTCCTCGTCCTGCGTCCCGGGCAGGGCGTCACGCCGCGCCTCGACGAGGCCGGGGACGCCCACGTTTCCGCGTCGCCTTCCCCTTCGTCCGGCGGCTCCGCGCTGCCCGCCGCGGCTGCGGCGCCCGCCAAGCCTCGCCCCGCGCCGACCCCCGCGATGGTCGCGTCCGCCGCGACCAGGAGGGCCGCCCAGGTGGAGCAGGCCTCGGCGAAGAAGGCCGAGGCTGCGCGCGAACCCGTCGACCCGGCGCTCAGCCGATTCGGCGTGCGCCAGGCTTTCGATCTCATCGACCTGCTCTCGAGCTTCGGCGTGGCCCGCGCGTTCGCGTCGCCTGCAGCCCGCGCGCGCCAGAGCCTCACACCCTGGGCGTCGATGGGTGGGGGATCGGTAACGCTCGTCGACTCCCTCGACCTGACCGCCACCGGCTCAGACGCATCTATCGGCGACGAGGCGCGCCTCGGTCGTGTCCGCGCCTTCGCGGCGCAGCGCCTGTGCGAGCACGCCTCCCCCACGGTCCTGTCCGTCGCGGGTACCGCGCGCGAGGCCGTCATCGAGGAGATCCGCGCCTACGCGTCCGGTGCCGTTGCCGGCGGCGAAGCCCCGTGTCTGAGGCACGGCCAGGTCCTCGTTGCCCACGTCGAGCACGGTCCCGACGGGCCGGTCGTCGCAGCCCTCGAAACGCACGGCGTCACCACGAAGAACCCCGCCACTCACGCGCGCAAGGCCTCCAAGAAGCACTGAGGCGACCCGGCACCAGCCGAGCCGCCACGAGCGCGCGTAGAAACGGGGTCACATGTTGGAGTTCCTCACGGAACCGGTGAGCTTACTGTCGTCCTCGGCGAAAACGTAGCATTGCACCGTGTGGTCGCCCTTTGCCCAGGTCTGCGAAGCGGGGAGAAACCATTCGTAGTCCAACGTGGAGTCCGCGACGGGCTTGCCGACGTAGTGCTCGAAGATCAGGCCACAGATGTCGTCGCTCTCCTCCTCAAATTCGTCGTCGGACGGCAGGCTCGTGCCCGCGAAGTCGAAAATATGAAAGTATTCTGCATCGTGAGGCTGGTCGCAGTCGACGATGGTGACGTCGCTGTCATCGCTCTGCCCGAACTGGAAACATTCCCCGACGTGCGTCTGCGTAGCCGTCGTTGTAGGCGTGGACGTTGACGTGGACGTTGAGGACGTGGGCGTGCGCGAGTCCTTCGAGGGCTTGCGAGTTCCAGACATCGACACGGAGCATGCGGACAGGCCCAGGCTCAGGATGGCGACCGAGACCCCGAGGATCAGCGCGGGGCGCGCGGCGTGGGATGTGAAGGAACGTTGGGACATGATTCTCCTTGGAGCAACGACGCCTTCGCACACGTGATGGAAGAACGCGGCGTGGCGAGCCTGATTGCTGGTCGTCGTGCTACTTCCACTATATCTGGTCCTCGTGCTACTTCCACTATATAACGCCGCGTTGACCGCATGATTCGGGTGCTTGGCGGCGCTTGGCGAGGCACGATTGGGCTGCCCGGGAGCGCCGCTGACGAGGCGTGGCGGCTCGACCGAAGCCGAGCCGCCACGAGTGTCGTAGTAACCGGGTCACATGCCGGAGTCGCGCACAGACTGAGTCAGCTTTGAATGATCCAGCGGTCGAGCCAGACACACGATCGTGCGGTCCTTGTGCGCCCACGAATCCTTCGTCGGGATCATCCACGTCGCATCCAGCGATGACGTCAGGTAGTCCGCACCCACGTACTCGTCAAACGCCGAGATGCACATCGACTCGGCCTGCCTGTTGAGCTCGTCCGCCCCCGGGAAATCCCCGTCGGCAACCGTGTCGATGTGGAAGACCTCGGCATCATGCTCGTGCGTGCAGCCGGTCGTCTCGAGAGTGGTCGCCGTGGTCTCCTCCGAGCCCTCCGGCAGGAGGATGCACTGGCCCACCCGCATGTGCATGACGGACGAATCCGAGCACGCCGCGAGCGGGGCGGCAAGAAGACCAATGACGGCGACCAGGCCGACGAGGCGACGGGAAGCCACTAGTGGACCCCCAGGGGAAGCGCCACGACGAAGTACACGATGGCAGACACAATGGCTGCGGCCGGCAGCGTGAGGAACCACGCGGTGACGATGCTGCCCGCAACGCCCCACCGCACAGCCGAGAACCGCTTCGTGCAACCCACACCCATGATCGCCGTCGACACGACCTGTGTCGTCGAGATGGGAGCGTTGATGACGTAGGAGCACAGGTACAGGATCGAGGCGGACACGGCCTCGGCGGTAAAGCCGCGAGCCGGATCCAGGTCGATGATCTTACGGCCGATCGTGCGCATGATGCGCCCGCCGCCCGCCATCGTGCCCAGCGAAATCGCCAGAGCGCTCGAGATCTTCACCCACAGGGGCACGTTCATCTCGCCCGTGATGGGATCGAGGATGTTGTGGTGTTCGCCGTAACCGCCAGCCATCAGCGCCATGACGATGATGCCCATCGTCTTCTGAGCGTCCTGGATGCCGTGGCCGAGGGCCATGGCGGCCGAGGACACGCGCTGGGCGGCGCGGAAGCGACGCATCGTGTGGTGATACTGTGCATTGCGCAGCAGCCGCAGAACGATGCTCATGAAGAAGTAGCCGACGACGAAGCCGATGATGGGGGAGGCGAACATCGGGATGACGACGTGGCTTATGATGCCCCACCAGTGAACGACCGTGCCGCTCATGAGGCCAGCACCCGCCATGCCACCGATCAGGGCGTGCGAGGAGGACGAGGGGAGGCCAAACCACCAGGTGATCAGGTTCCAGATGCACGCGCCCAACAGGGCCGCCAGGATGATGACCAGGCCCTTTTGCTGCATGTCGGGCGAGGTGGATTCGGCGTAGCCGCTAATCGAAATGATGCCCTTACCGACCGTCTTGGCGACGCCTGTGCCCATCATGGCGCCGATGACGTTCATCGTCGCGGCCATGAGGAGCGCCGCGCGAGGAGTCCACGCGCGTGTCGACACGGAGGTCGCGATCGCGTTCGCCGCGTCGTGGAAGCCATTCGTGTAGCTGAAGAACAGCGCGACGGCGATGACGACGACGAGGATCAGATTCAGATCCACGGCTCAGGATTCCTTCAGTGCGAGGGACTCGATGACGTTGGCCAGCTCCTCGAACGCGTCGGCGCAGGACTCGAGGCCCTGGACGATGTCCTTGAGCTTGATGATCGTGACCGGGTCGAGGCCGGAGTCGAACAGGGCGGTCAGCGTGCGGCGGTAGGCCAGGTCGCCTTCGTTTTCGAGGCGGTTGATCTCGATCCAGTAGTCGCGCATATCGATAGGCGACTTGAGCTTTGGCATGTTCTCTGCGGTGAGGTCTGCGCAGTGCTTGATGACCTCGATCTGCGTGTTCAGCAAGGAGACCAGGGAGGAGGGGATGTCGGCGATGCCGTAGACGACCAAGAGATCGCCGGCCTCGTCGATGAAGTCGAGGCAATCATCCAGGTGGGACGCCAGCGACTGCAGGTCCTCGCGGTCGAAAGGCGTGATGAACGAGGAGTTGATGCGCTGGACGATCGCGTGGTTCAGCTCGTCGCCGCGGTGCTCGACCTCGTGGAGCTGATCGCGCAGGGCGATGCGCTCCTCGGGGGAGGCGGCGTAGATGTGCGTCAGGAACTCGACGGCCTGCACGAGCTGGCGGGCCTGGGAGGTGAAGTCTTCAAAAAAGTCAGGGCCTTGGGTCTTGTTTCGGAATCCCATGGTGTATTCGGTCCTTCCAATGGTGAACAGCACTGTTGTGCTACCTGTAATCGTCGGTCATGGGGCGGTGAGACTTCAAGTTCAGTGATGGATTTGTGACCCCATATCTGGTGGTCTATCTCACGGAGACCGGTGGTAGGCCGACTTCCGTCTCATTCACGAGGTCTGGGCTGGGTCGGGCGTGAAGCCCGGCGGCTCAGGGGTGGGTTGAAGGTCCCTGTCACCCGGGCGGTGTGTGACTCGTTCGACTACGATTGTGGTGTGACCGGGACCAAGCGCCCGTAAGCGCGGGCGAGGGGTCCGGCATGATTGATTATGTCAATCGGGGACGCAGACGCGGCCTCGACAATCCAAAATGCCTCAGGAGGCAAAATGTCCGTGACTGAACAGGACGTGCGTGCAGCGGCTCCGGCCAACGCTCCCGAAGATGTCGTCAAGTGGGTTGCTGAAATTGCTGAGCTGACCACCCCTGACGCCATCGAGTTCTGCGACGGCTCCCAGGAGGAGTGGGATCGCCTGACCTCTCAGATGGTCGAGAGCGGCATGTTCACCAAGCTCAACGAGGAGAAGCGCCCGAACTCCTTCCTCGCTCGTTCCAAGCCATCCGACGTGGCGCGTGTTGAGTCCCGTACCTTCATCTGCTGTGAGAAGGAAGAGGACGCCGGCCCGACGAACCACTGGGCTGACCCCAAGGAAATGAAGGCCACCCTGCACGAGAAGTTCACGGGTGCCATGAAGGGTCGCACCTTGTATGTGGTTCCCTTCTCCATGGGTCCCCTTGGTGGCCCCATCTCCCAGCTCGGTGTTGAGATCACCGACTCCCCCTACGTTGTCGTCAACATGCGCATCATGACCCGCATGGGTGCTGCTGCCATGGACCTCATCAACGAGGGCCGCGTGTGGGTTCCCGCCGTTCACTCCGTCGGCGCTCCCCTGGAGCCCGGTCAGGAAGATTCGAACTGGCCCTGCAACGATGAGAAGTACATCACCCACTTCCCCGAGACCAACGAGATCTGGTCCTTCGGTTCGGGTTACGGCGGCAACGCCCTGCTCGGCAAGAAGTGCTTCGCCCTGCGTATCGCCTCGACGATGGCCCGCCGCGACGGCTGGATGGCCGAGCACATGCTCGTCCTGCGCCTGACCCGCGAGTCCACCGGCCAGCAGTTCCACGTCACCGCCGCCTTCCCGAGCGCCTGTGGCAAGACCAACCTCGCCATGCTCCAGCCTACGATCCCCGGCTACAAGGTCGAGACCGTCGGCGATGACATCGCGTGGATGCGCCCGGGCCCGGATGGCCGCCTGCGCGCCATCAACCCCGAGGCCGGCTTCTTCGGCGTCGCCCCCGGCACCTCCTACAAGACCAACCCCATGGCCATGGAGACCGGCAAGGCCAACTCCATCTTCACGAACGTCGCCCTGACCGACGACGGTGACGTGTGGTGGGAAGGCATCGATGGTGACGTTCCGGCGCACCTGATCGACTGGCACGGCAACGACTGGACCCCCGAGTCCGGCGAGAAGGCTGCTCACCCGAACAGCCGCTTCACCGTTCCCGCCTCGCAGTGCCCGATCATCTGCCCCGACTGGGAAGCCCCCGAGGGCGTCGCGGTTGACGCCGTCCTCTTCGGTGGCCGCCGCGCCACCAACGTCCCGCTGGTCGCCGAGCAGTACGAGCCCGCCCACGGCGTGTTCATCGGCGCCTCCGTGGCCTCCGAGGTCACCGCGGCCGCCCTGGACGCCAAGGTCGGGTCCCTGCGCCACGACCCCTTCGCCATGCTGCCCTTCTGCGGCTACAACATGGCCGACTACTGGGGCCACTGGCTGGAGATGCAGGACAAGCTCGGCGAGGGCTTCCCGAAGGTCTACCAGGTCAACTGGTTCCGCAAGGACGAAGACGGTAACTTCATGTGGCCCGGCTACGGCGACAACTCCCGCGTCCTGGACTGGATCGTTCGCCGCGCCGCCGGCGAGGTCGAGGCCATCGATGGCGTGACCGGCCGCTACCCGAAGTTCGAGGACTTCAACCTCGACGGCCTGGACATTGACGAGGCCGTCTGGGCGAAGCTCTTCGCGATCGATCCCGACGCCTGGGCCGCCGAGATGGACGACACTGAGGAGTACTTCTCGCAGTTCGGCGACAAGCTCCCCGCCGCCATCACCGAGCAGCTGGCCAAGTTCCGCGAGCGCATCGCCGCCGCGAAGCAGGCCTGATCCGCGCGGATCTGAGGGCGAGCCCCGGAGGAAACTCCGGGGCTCGCCCCTTTTGCGCGCCCGTTTCTGTGCTTTGGTCATTTCTAGAGTTATAGGACACAACGCGTTGCTCAAGGGGCGGCTTTTTGGCATGCTGATGCGGGAAAGTCGGTGTCTTAGTTGGTTGGGACCGGCTATGAGGATGGACAAATCGTGTTGCTGGGCTGTTGACTTTTCTGCCCTGTCGCAGGGGTTCTGTTTGAGGTGGCCGTGTGTGTCTCGTTGATGTGACAACCGCATCGCGCCCGCTGGCTGTCCCCTGAAGACGCACGCAGGCCCGACAAGTCGCACGCAGGCCCGATGATATGCGTGTGGGCAGCGTCGCCCACGCGTATGTCGAGGGGTTTACGTGCGTATTATGCGGTTTGCGCGCATATTCAAGGGTTAACGTGCGAGTAACAGCTCGTGTTGGACTGTCAGAACCCCGGACGGGCCCCGCCTGCGCGTGCGTGAGCAGCCCATGCGCCCGGGATTGCTTGCTGATGCGTGCGCTAGTTGCCCATGTCGCCGGGATCGCCCAGAACGCTGACTACTTCACCCTAAACAGCCCTTTTTCATCGTTTTTTGGCGAGGTGGTCTGCGTTGTGGGCACCGCGCCCTTCAGGCAGGTTCCTCGACGGGGGGATTGCACTACAAGAGGGCGCGACACGCCGGCGACACACCGGCAGAGGGCTTCGTGTAGTGCAAAACCCCCACACCACCCCCGGCGTTGGGAGCGATAGCATCCGACGGTGAGGCTCAGGTGCCACAGCACAGTGACCAGGAGAATACCAACGCACGGCAACCGGGCCCGACACAGGCACACATAGGTCAGGCACACCACCAAGACTCCGATACCGGGCCCACCGCAGCGGCAGGCAATGCGACAGGCAGCGCCGCAGGAACAGCGCGGACGCGCAGCGGGCTGACAGGACACGCCGCGATCTGACACCGCGCTGGGCAACACGGCAATACACATTGTCCTGTAGTGCGATATCTACGCGAAAACTGACCGGATTGCGTGCGCGGCGGCGGAGACGGCTACACTGAGACTGCATTCGACCGCGCACGCAAGGAGAGCCCGTGCCCAACTACTTGACCAACGAAGAGCTGGCCCACGCCAAGGGGTTGCTCGATCGTATGAACGATATTTTCCAGCACACCGTCGTCGGCCAGGAAGGTCTGCGTCGCGCATTGACCGCCGCGCTGCTCGCGGGTGGCCACGTGCTGGTCGAATCCGTCCCCGGCCTCGCGAAGACGACTGCCGCGCAGACACTCGCGTCCGCGGTCTCTGGTACCTTCCACCGCATCCAGTGCACGCCCGACCTCATGCCGAACGACATCGTCGGCTCGCAGATCTGGAGCCAGGAACGCGGCGAGATGGTCACCCAGTTGGGTCCCGTCCACGCGAACATGGTCCTCATGGACGAGATCAACCGTTCGTCCGCGAAGACCCAGTCCGCCATGCTGGAGGCCATGCAGGAGCGCCAGACCACTATCGGCGGTGTCAACCACAAGCTGCCCAGCCCCTTCATGGTCATGGCGACCCAGAACCCCATCGAAGAAGAGGGCACCTACGTGCTGCCCGAGGCGCAGATGGACCGTTTCCTCCTCAAGGAGGTCATCACCTACCCGACGCCCGTTGAGGAGCTCGAGGTCCTTAACCGTATCGATAATGGCCAGATGACGGCGAAGTCGTCGGCGACGCCGATCACTCCGGCCGACGTGCTCACCCTGCAGGACGCGTGCCGCCGCGTGTTCGTCCACGAGACCCTCAAGGCCTACATCGTTGACATCGTGAACACGACGCGAGGTGCCGGTCCTAACCCGTTGCCCGGCTGGAACAAGCACGTGCGCGTCGGCGCCTCGCCGCGTGGTGGCATCGCGCTCATGCAGATTTCCCAGGCGATCGCCCTCATGTCCGGCCGCAACCACGTGATGCCTGACGACATTAAGGTGATGCGTTACGGGATCCTGCGTCACCGCATCATCCGTACTTTCGACGCGCTCGCCGACAACGTGTCCATCGAGGGCCTGATCGACGCCGTATTCAACGCGGTTCCCGTTCCGTAAAGGGCCCTCGGTCCCGCACGCCAGTTGATTGTCTGAAGGAACGCTATGCCTGTACGCTCGCGCGAAATCCACTCGCTCTCGTCGCGTATCCATCTGCCCGTGATGCGCAAACTGCTGTCCGTCATGGACGGTCAGCACTCTGCGCTGCGGCACGGACGCGGCTGGGAGTTCATGGACTTGGCTCCCTACCAGGCGGGTGACGATGTTCGGTCCATCGATTGGGCGGCAACCGCGCGCATGGGTTCGCCGGTGATTAAACGACGTGAAGCGACCGCCAACTTGCAGGTGATGCTCGTCGTTGACACCGGACGCGAGATGGGCGCGCTGGCACCCTCCGGGGAGACGAAGGAAGAGATCGCGCTGACCGCGTGCGAGGCAATCGCTTGGCTGAGCGTCGCCCGGGGAGACCAGATTGGCCTCGTCGCCGGCGACTCCGAGCGCGTGCGCTTCATGCCCGCCCGCTCGGGTAATGCCCACGCCGAGACCGTGATGCGCCGCATCGAGGAGGACATCACCCTGTCCTCGCCTCACTCGGACGTGCCCAAGCTCCTGGCGCGCGCCCGCACCGTGACCCAGCGGCGAAGCCTCATCGTGATCGTCACGGATGCGACCCAGCCGGAGCCCACGCGCGTGTCCGATGACCTCATTAAGTCGCTGTCGGTGCGCCACCAGGTGATGCAGATCTGCGTCGCCGATATCGATCCTACGTCCCTGGACAAGGGCACGGATGTCGTCGATGTGAACGAGGGGCCGCTGCCCGACTTTTTGCGCAGGGATGAGCAGCTGGCTCGCGAGGCGCGCGTAGTTGTCGAGCAACGTCGCGCTGCCGTCGCAAAAATGCTTGACACTCGGGGTGTTATCCAGGTGAGCGTTGCTTCTTCTGAGGAGGTTCCCAGGGCTCTCCTGAGGGCGCTGCAGCGGTCGGGCAGTCGCGGATAAATGCGGATTCTTCCCCGTTGGTAAGTGCGTCTATCTCGATCGACCGGTAATCGATCTCGGGCCGCGTTGGGGATTAGGGGGCCTTTTACGCGGGATGGTGATATAGCTTTCAAATTACTCGGTAAGTGTAGTGTTCTCGTCCTTCCTCTCATATATTTGCTGTCGAACCATCCATCCCGTCACACACTGTGCGGAAGTTATGAGAGGAAGACCAGTGAGCAGGAAGTATGCGCCCCTCGGGCGGCGAATGGTCGCCGCCGCGGGTGCCCTCAGCCTCGGAGTTGCCGGGGTCGTGGCGACCAGCGTCGCCGCCGTCGCCACCACCGATGACCCGAGCTACGGCACGATCAACCAGGACAAGACGGGTTCGATCATCGTCCACAAGCACCTGAAGAACGACACGGGCACCGTGGGCAAGGTCGACGGCACCGCTGACGCGGGCGGCGACACTGTCGATGGCGTGACCTTCAAGGCCTACAAGGTTTCCGGGTTGAACCTGTCCAAGCCTGCCGACTGGGACAAGCTGGCCACCCTGGTGGGCAACATCCCGTCCAACGCCTGTGCGGATCCCGCCCACCCCACCCTCGGCGACACTGCGCCCGCAGTCGACACCGACGCTGCGGCCGAGGGTACGACCGCAGGTGGCGGCCTGGCCACCTTGGCCAACCTGCCGGTTGCCGCCTACCTGGTCTGCGAGACCGCCGCGCCCGCGAACATCGTCGAGAAGGCCAAGCCCTTCGTTGTGACGATCCCCTTCCCGAACACCACCAACGGTGGCGACGGCAAGTGGCTCTACGACGTGCACGCCTACCCGAAGAACCAGAAGATCGAGATCGACAAGACCATCTCCGATCAGACGGTCAACGGCGTCGGTCTCGGTTCGCGCGTGCAGTTCCCCGTCTCCACGACGATCCCGACCCTCGACGCGGACACGAACTTCACGTACTTCTACATGCGTGACCGCCTCGATGATCGCCTCACCGACGGCAAGGTCGACAAGATCACCCTGGGCACCGAGACTCTGGTCGAGAACACCGACTACGTGCAGTCCAACACGGGCGGCCTGGTCGTCGTCTCCTTCCAGCGCGCCGGCCTGGCCAAGCTGAAGGCCAACCCCGGCAAGAAGGTCGAGGCGATCTTCTCCGGCACGGTGAGCGCCCTCGGCGACGGCACCATCAAGAACCAGGCTCAGCTGATCCAGGACACCAACTACGGTGCTATTCCTCCGAACGAGCCGCCGTCGACCCCCCCGACCGAGCCCAACGATCCGCCGACCTCCCCCGAGGTTTCCACGGACTGGGGCAACGCCCAGCTGCTGAAGTTCGACGCTAACTCCGGCGCCGCCAAGACCGGCATCCAGGGCGCGAAGTTCAAGGTCTACAACGCTGCCGAGCCCTACGCGGCCGACTGCTCCGCCGCCACCAAGGCCGGCGATGCGATCACCGTTAACGGCCAGACCGAGTTCGTCTCCGACTTCTCTGGCCTGGTGAAGATCGACGGCCTCTACGTCGGCGACTCGGTCGGCTCCGCCGGAGCCGGCTCGCAGGACGCCACCAAGCGCTGCTACGTCGTCGAAGAGTTCGAGGCCCCCGCGGGCTACGTCCTGCCTCAGCAGAACACGACCGGCATCTCGGTCTCCAAGGGCACCCTCGCCGCTGCCACGTACAGCGCGGAGATCGCCAACAACAAGCAGCCCGTTCC
>CALHZX010000079.1 GCA_938040725.1 uncultured Actinomyces sp.
TTCTACGACACGGTCAAGGGCGGCGACTACCGCGCCCGTGAGGACAACGTCTACCGCCTCGCCGAGGTCAGCGCCAACATCATCGACCAGTGCGTCGCGCAGGGCGTTCCCTTCGCCCGCGAGTACGGCGGCCTCCTCGACAACCGCTCCTTCGGTGGCGTGCAGGTGTCCCGTACGTTCTACGCGCGTGGCCAGACCGGCCAGCAGCTCCTGATCGGCGCCTACCAGGCGCTCGAGCGTCAGGTCGCCGCGGGCACCGTCACCGAGCACTCGCGTCACGAAATGGTTGAGCTCATCGTCGACGAGGGCAAGGCGCGCGGCATCATCGCCCGCGACATGTCCACCGGCAAGCTCGAAACCTTCATCGCCGACGCGGTCGTCCTCGCCACTGGTGGCTACGGCAACGTGTTCTTCCTGTCCACCAACGCGATGGGCTGCAACGCGACCGCCATCTGGCGTGCGTACCGCAAGGGCGCGTACTTCGGTAACCCCTGCTTCACGCAGATCCACCCCACGTGCATCCCCCAGCACGGCGACCAGCAGTCGAAGCTGACCCTCATGTCGGAGTCGCTGCGTAACGACGGTCGCATCTGGGTGCCTAAGCGCGCCGAGGACTGCGAGAAGGACCCGCGCGACATCCCCGAAGAGGACCGCGACTACTACCTGGAGCGCATCTACCCCTCCTTCGGTAACCTCGTGCCCCGCGACATCGCGTCGCGTCAGGCCAAGAACATGTGCGACGAGGGCCGTGGCGTTGGTCCGAAGATCGACGGTGTCGCCCGCGGCGTCTACCTCGACTTCTCCGAGGCCATCTCCCGCATGGGCAAGGCGGCCGTCTCCGCGAAGTACGGCAACCTGTTCGACATGTACGAGCGCATCACGGGCGACAACCCCTACGAGGTGCCCATGCGCATCTACCCGGCTGTCCACTACACCATGGGTGGCCTGTGGGTTGACTACGACCTCGAGTCGAACCTGCCCGGTCTGTACGTGACCGGCGAGGCGAACTTCTCCGACCACGGCGCAAACCGTCTGGGCGCCTCGGCGCTCATGCAGGGCCTGTCGGACGGCTACTTCGTCCTGCCCAACACGATCAACGACTACCTGGCGCACTGCTTCCACCTGCCCAAGCTGGACGAGAACTCGCCTTCCGTCAAGGAAGCTCTCGAGTCCGCTCAGGGACGCATCGACACGCTCATGTCGATCAATGGCACTCGCTCCGTGGACTCGTTCCACAAGGAGCTGGGCAAGATCATGTGGGAGTACTGCGGCATGGAGCGCACCGAGGCGGGCCTGAAGAAGGCCATCGGTATGATCCGTGAGCTGCGTGCCGACTACTGGAAGAACGTTCGCGTTCCCGGCAAATCGATCGGTGAACTCAACCAGTCCCTCGAGAAGGCCGGCCGCGTGGCCGACTTCATGGAGCTGGGCGAGCTCATGTGTATCGACGCCCTGCACCGCGAAGAGTCGTGCGGCGGCCACTTCCGCGCGGAGTCCCAGACTCCCGAGGGTGAGGCCCTGCGTCACGACGATAAGTTCCTGTACGTGGCGGCCTGGGAATTTGCCGGTGATGGCGAGCCCCCGATTCTCCACAAGGAAGACCTGATTTACAACGACATCGAGCTGAAGCAGCGGAGCTACAAGTGAACCTGACACTGAGGATCTGGCGCCAAAACGGTCCCGAAGACAAGGGCGCAATTCATGAATACCAGGTGAAGGGAATCTCGGAAGAGTCCTCGTTCCTGGAGATGCTCGACGTCCTGAACGAAGAGCTCTTCGC
>CALHZX010000080.1 GCA_938040725.1 uncultured Actinomyces sp.
TCCAGGATCATGATCGACGCGTTCTTCAGGAAGGCGCGGGCGATCGCGATGCGCTGGGCCTCGCCGCCCGACACGGCCAGTCCTCGGGCACCGACGCGGGCGTCGAGGCCGCCGGGCAGCGTGTCAACGAACTCGCCCAGGTGGGCGGCGCGCAGGGCCTCGATGAGCTGGTCGTCCGTGGCCGCGGGGGCGGCCAGGAGCAGGTTGTCGCGCAGCGTGCCGGAGAACAGGTAGGTGCTCTGCTCGACGACCGCACTCTGAGCGCGCACCCACGACAGGGGCGCGCTGGCCAGGTCGACACCGTTGAGGCTCACGCGGCCTCGCGTCGGGCGCAGGAATCCCTGCAGCAGCGCCGAGATCGTGGACTTGCCGGCGCCCGAGGGGCCAGCGAGCGCGACGTGCTCGCCCTGGGTGAGGGTCAGGTTCGCGCCCTGCAAGACCGGGGTGTCCTCGGTGTAGGAGAAGGAGACACCGCTGAGCCGGATCTCGCCGCGCTGTGGCGGGATCGCCGGGGCCTTGACCCCCTTGGTGTCTGTGACCGGCGGGGTCTGCTTGATGAACTTCTTGATCTCCTTGTTGGCCGCGATGCCGCCCATGCCGATGTAGAAGAACTGGCCGATGCGGTCCAGCGGGTCGAGCATGATCGAGGACAGCAGCACGAGGGAGATTCCCTCGCCGACGGTGATCGCGCCCTGCTGGTAGCGGATGAGGGCCAGCGCGATCGCGCCGGTGATCATGCCGAGGGAAAAGACGGAGTCGATGACGAGGAGGATCAGCTGGTTGCCGGCCAGGTAGCTCATGACCTTCGAGCGGACCTCTTCGGCGGCCTCGGCCAGGCGCTTGCCCATGTCCTTGCCGGCGTTCATGAGGGCCAGGTCGCCCAGGCCCTGGATGGCGTCGAGCTCCTTGGCGGCGAGCTGGCGCGAGGCGTGGCGGTAGCGCGAGGACACTGGCTTGAAAGCCTTGCGGAAGCCCATGACGCAGATCGAGACCAGCGGGATCGCGATGGCCAGGAATCCGCCCGACGCAGGGTCGATCGTTAGGGCAACGACGATGACGACGAGGATCGGGGTCGTCAGCGACGCGATCATGGGGGCCAAGAAGATGCCCTTGTAGGCTGCTACACGCTCGACGCCGTCGGTGGCAGAGTTGACGACGCGGCCCGCGCGCTCGTTGGTGCGCTGCGAGGGACCCAGGGCGAAGACCTGTCGGATCATCGAGTGACGCAGAGCGGGTTCCATCTGGTTCATCTGGGAGGCGCCCAGGGCACTGACTGCCCACCCAAACACGCCCGATCCGAGGGCGCCGAGCACGGCGATCCACCACGTCGACCAGACATGGCCGTCGACAACACCGTCGATGCCCCAGCCGATCGCCAGGTAAGCGGCAGCCAAGCAGAGAGCCGCTGCCCACGAGCAGACGACCACGATCGCGCGTTTCATCCTTCTCCTATCGACATGACGCACACGAGTACACAACCAAGGATAGCCTTAGTTAGGTTCTGACACCACTGTCACTTTGGACCAATTTCGCATCGTGACCACATAACGAAGCCACGGCCTCGTGTCAATCGACGAGGCCGTGGCTCCCTCAAGCGATCATGCTCAGACCAGGCGGTACGTCCAGCCGTAGGGATCCTCGGCGCGACCCCACTGGATGTCAGTGAGACGCTTGTGGATCTCGCGGGTCTTGTCTCCCACCGTGATCTCGACGTCGAAGTCGTCGCCAGCCAGGCGCGTGATCGGGGTGACCACGGCGGCCGTGCCACAGGCGAAAACCTCGGCGACGGCGCCCGAGCGGATGCCCTCCACGACCTCGGACAGGGCGATCTTCTCCTCGCGCACCTCCACGCCTTCGTCACGCAGCATGCGCAGGATCGCGCTGCGCGTGCCACCCTCGAGGATGACGCCGGTGAGCGAGGGGGTACGGATCGTGCCGTCGGCCATGACAACGAACATGTTCATGCCGCCCAGCTCCTCGAGGTACTTACCCTCGTAGGTGTCCAGGAAGCAAACCTGGGAGAAGCCCTTAGCCTCGGCCTGGATCTGGGGCAGCAGAGAAGCCGCGTAGTTACCGCCCGCCTTGGCGCTGCCGGTGCCGCCGGGGCCGGCGCGGTGATACTCGCGCTCCACCCAGATGGCCACGCCCGACAGGCCACCCTTGAAGTAGGGGCCCGACGGGGAGCCGATGACGTAGTAGTCGACGACGCCTGCGGGGTGGACGCCCACGAACTCCTCGGAGGCGAACATGAAGGGGCGCAGGTAGAGCGAGGAGCCGTCGACGTCGGGAACCCACCTCACGTCGGCGCGCACGTAGTCCACCAGGGAGGCCACGAAGTCCTCGCGGCTCAGCTCGGGCAGGGCCAGGCGGCGTGCGGAATGATTCAGGCGCGCGGCGTTGTAGCCGGGGCGGAAGGTCCACACGGAGCCGTCCGCGCGCTTGTAGGCCTTGATGCCCTCGAAGACGGACTGGCAGTAGTGGAAGACGGAGGCGCCGGGGGTCAGCTCGAGCGGGCCGTAGGGAATGACGCCGCGGTCGCTCCAGCCACCCTCGCGGGTCCAGCGCATGTGGGCCATGTGATCCGTGAACTTCTTGCCGAAGGCCAGGGTCGACATGATCTCGTTGTACTCTT
>CALHZX010000081.1 GCA_938040725.1 uncultured Actinomyces sp.
TCGACCTGTACCGCAACAGCCGCATCCGCGCCGAGCAGGGCGTCTCCTCGGAGGCCCTGTCTTCGATGAACCTGTTCCTCACGGGTGCCGAAGACGCGCTGCTGGCCGCGCAGAACGTCGTGGTTGCAGCCGAGTCGATGGGCCTGGGCACCGTCTACCTCGGCTCGATCCTGGCGGATCCGAGGCTCGTCGTGGACGCTCTCGAGCTGCCGGAACTGACCTTCCCGATCCTGGGCCTGCTGGTGGGTCACTCGGACCAGGAGCCCGGCCAGAAGCCGCGCCTTCCCCTGTCTATCCTGACTGCCGAGAACACCTACCCGCGCGTCGAATCCTACACCGAGGCTCTCGCCGACTACGACCGCGAGGTCACCGAGTACTACGACCTGCGGTCCGGCTCGCGCCTGGAGTCCTTCACACACCTGGTTGCCAACGGCATCGGCGTGGGCGGCGCACACGTGTCCCCCATCATGCAGGTCCTCAACGAGCAGGGCCTGTGCCTGCGCTGAACCCTTCTCATTGACGAGGCCGAGGCTTCCCCTCGCGGCCACCTGACCGGGGTGGGGGCCACGGCCTCGTACCGTGTTCGCGGGGCGCGCGCCCGTACAATGGGTGCATGGCTGAGCTTGGTTTTTCCACCTACGTGTTTATCGAGCGTATCGCCGCGAATGCGGCCGCGCTGCACCCTTTCCCGGAGCACAACGTTGCGCTCGTGCGGGACGCGCTGGCGGACGCGGGCTTCGAGATTTCGCTGCTCGGCCCGGATGCGCCTGAGGTCGGCGAGGGCGTGTACTTCCAGCCCGAGCCTTTCGGGGACGAGGTCATGGGGCTTCTCGCGGACGCGCTGACCCTGCGAGGCATCGGCGCTTACGGCTACGCGCTCGTGGATTCGTCGCTCGGAGGCGACCTGGCCGACATCGCGCTGTTCATGCGCGTCGGCGACGTGTTCCCCCGTCACGGCCGCCACATCCTCATGACCCGCATGTACATTCACCGCACCCCCACGGGCGCCGGCAACAAGGCCGTGACCTGGGCGTTCGGCTCCCCCGCCGACCTGGAGGAGGCCAACGCTCTACTGTCACAGAGGTTCGACACCGAGCCGGTCACGGACCCGCGCGGCATGGCCGCCATCGAAATCCGCCACCCCGAGTTCGCGGCGGGCACGGCCCAGCCGATGGTCCTCCTCGACGAGATCTTCCAGGTGCTGGGTGCCGCCGGCTTCGAGGGCATCACCATGTGCAACGACCCGGGCCGACCGCAGGGCTGACACGCTAGCGAGCGGCCGCCGCGCTCGCCTTCATCGGCGAGCGCGGCGGCCCTTTAGTCAAGGGTTTAGCGAATTGCCTCCATGACGCGCACGCCGTCGAGCACGCTCACATAGGGCAGGGGGTCCACATCGGTCTCCAGGACGTACTCGGTGAGCTGGTCACGCACGACCGTGCGCAGCTCGTCGGGGTTCCAGGGCTTGCCAATGTAGTAGTCCAAACCTGCCTGGTTGACCGCGCGGATCGTGTCAGACTGGTCCGCCTGGCCGGTCACCAGGACCGTGCGGGTCGCGCCGAACCGCTCGTCCTTCATGAGCTCCACGAGGAAGTCCACGCCCGACTTTCCGGGCAGACGATGGTCGGACAGGACGAGGGCCAGCTCGTCCCCATCCTCGACGATCTCGTCGATGACGGCCCACGCGTCGTCAACATCCTCGGCGACTTCGAGCCGGATCTTGTCCCAGAACTGTTCAAGATCGCGCTCGAGCGCATCGCGCACGTCTGCTTCGTCCTCAAGGGACAGGATTGTCAGGGTCATGATTCCTCCTCGTGTGATTGGGCGGGCAGCGAGATCCGCATGATCGTGGATCCCGGGTGAGAGTCGATCGCGAGGGTGCCCCCATGATCGGCGATGATGCTTCGGACGATGGACATGCCCATGCCCAAGCCGAATCGGACGCGCCCCGCCTTGGTGGTGAAGTGGGGCTCCATAATCTTGTCGACGATTCCCGGGTCGATGCCCGGGCCGTTGTCATGAATGGTGACGCTCACGCCCTCGGGGGTGGGGCGCACGGTGATGCGGATAAGGGCCTCGGCCTCGCCGCGCGCGGGCAGCTCAGGCACGCCGCCAGACGTCTCGGCGGCGGCGACCAGGTCGGCGTTCTCATCCTCGATGGCCTCGGCCGCGTTCACGATGAGGTTCGTCCACACCTGCTGCAACTTCGCCGGGTGCGCGCACACGGGCGGCACATCCTCGTAGTCGCAGTCGATGCGGATACCCCGCACCCTGTGAGCGGTCAGCCTCAACACGTCGTCGATGCCCTCGCGCACGTCCACGGGTTTCAGATCCTCGGCGTCGGGGCGCGCGTAGCCCTTCAGGGACTGGGTCAGCTCGATGACGCGGTCCCCCGCGGCGAGCACCGAGCGCAGGGACCCTCCCAGGCGCGCCCCGGCCTCGTACGCGTCGATGCCGCCCGGTATCTGCGCGAGCGCACGCGCACCGTCCGCCCCCTGGACCCCTGCGCGCACGAGGCGCCGCGCGAGCGTGCGGTCACCGACGACGGGCAGGAGCTCCTTCATGAGGGCGCGCTCAACCGACGTGGAGCGCGGCGGCGCGGTCAGGGCGCGGGCCATCGCCTCCCTCGACGAGGCCGTGGCCGGTGCCGCGAGCGCCGCATCGACATCCTCGTGCAGGTGCTTCGCGGCGCGCACGAGGGCGGTCACCGGGTTGTTGAGCTCGTGGGCGATGCCGGCGCTCAGCTCGCCGAGCATCGCAAAGCGCGCGCGTTCGACCAGCTGGGCGCGGGTGGCACGCAGGTCCTCGAGCGTGGCCGCCAGGGCCTCCTTCTGAGCCTCGAGGTCCTCGGCGAGCATCGCGTTTTGCAGGTGCAGGTCCTCGGCGCGCATGAGACGGCGCGTCAGCGAGCGGATCGCAAGCGCCGTCAGGGTCGCGCCGATCGAGGGGTCCTCAGAGATGACGATCTGGAGCTGCTCGGTCGTCAGGCGCACCAGCGTCGCCTCCGTCGCCGTCTCGCCCGTGAAGAACGCGTCCTCCGCGCGGGCCAACGACACGAGGCCGATGAGCGGACCCGACGAGGCCAAATGCGCCAAAACCTCGCCCTGCGCCGAATCCCTGTGCAGCGACACCTGACCGTCGAGCACCAGGTAGACGGCAGCCACCGGCTCGCCCTGGGTCACCAGCTGTATCCCCTCGGGGACAATGAGCCGAGGCCGCTGACCGAGCACGCGCTCAACGCCGGCGAGGAGCTCCATGACGACCTCGCGCTCATCGCGGTCCAATCCCTCCAGGAGCGGGCCCTGCACGGCGAACGGTGGCGGGTCTGCGATGAGCGAGCGGATCTGCCTGTCCGAGTACCCGCATCCGTGCAGGTAGCGCACCATCGTCGAATAGGCCTGACCCGCCAGCAGAGGAACCGTCCACGGGGACTTCAACACCGAGGCGAGGGCGTCCGACTGTATGCACCGCGCCAGGTCTCGGTGCTCCGAGCGATCCGTGACCACGACCCACTGCATGCGACGCAGCGCCGGTATCGTCCCCGCCCGATCAATCAGCGCATCAATGTCGGCGACCTCGGAGGTCACCAGGCCCATGAGCACATGATCGCCCGGATTCAGGCTCGCATCGTATGCAGCCAAGTCCTCGATCCCGTCAACGCGGTCCAGGCACAGGCCCGGGAAAGCATGCGCCAAATCCCTCGTGACGGGAGCAGCAATCGAGCGCGAATCGTCGCCGCACACCAGCAGGTGAATCGGGTGGCCGACTCGGTGACCGCTGGCTCGCACGTCCGTGCGGGCCAGCACCGAAGCGTCCTCAGCCGCAGGCCCCCGCGTCCACCCGTGGGCCAGCCCCGGCCTCGGGCGACCTAGCGCACCCGAGCCGACCACGACCTCGTCCACGGACACGTCACATCACCCCAATGAAACCCCAGGTCAACGGCGCAACGAACGACAAGAGAACGATGCCAACGATACCGACGATGACGCCGACGACCACCATCTCACGCGTGGGCGTCGTACCCGTCGAGTACGCGATCGCGTTCGGCGGGGTCGAGATCGGCAGGCACATGCCCAGCGAACAGCCCAGCGCGATGACGATGGCGATTTCTGCGGCGCTCGTAGAGACGGTGGTCGCCAGGCCCATGCCCATCGGGATGAGCAGGTTCGCGGACGCGGAGTGCGAGATGACGTTCGAGGTCACCCACCCCACGAGGGCGAGCACGAAGATCAGGAGGACGCCCGGGATCGAGGCCCACTGGATCGAGCCGAGCATCCACTTGTCGAGGCCGGTGGCCGCCACGCCCGAGCCCAGGGCGATACCGCCCGCAACCAGCCATAGGACCGGCCAGTCGAGAGCACGCAAGTCGTCGCCGCTCATGACCTTCGTCATCAGGAGAACGACGACCGGAAGGAAGCCCACCACGTTGGCGGAGACGTGATGCAGGGACTCAGTCATCCACAGGAGGATCGTCACGCCCGCGACCGAGTAGAAGATGATCGCGTTGCGGGATTTCTCGAATCGGGCAGAGGTGTCGATGTTGAAGGAGGCGTCGGAGGGGATGTAGCGCCAGGCGATGAACGCCCACGACAGGGCCAGAAGCACCAGCATGAGTGGGACGGCCGCGAGCATCCACTGCAGGAAGGTCACCGTGACACCCGCGTTCTCCAGGGCGCCCAGAGCGATCGCGTTCGGGGGCGTGCCGACCGGCGTGCCCATGCCGCCCACGTTCGCGGCCACCGGGATCGACAGCGCGATTCCCGTGCGCGCCTTGCCCTCGGGCAGGGCCATGATGACGGGCATCATGACGGCGAACATCGTGGCCGTCGTCGCCGTGTTGGACATGAACATACTCATGATCGCGGTGATCAGCATGACGCCCATGACGGTCAGGCGAGGCTTTCCGATGAAGGGCTTGAGGAGGACGGCCGACAGGGCACGATCCAGCTTGTACTTCGCGGCCCCGTCGGCCACCATGAAGCCGCCCAGGAACAGGACGATCACCGGGTTGGCCAGCGCCCCGAAGAACTTCGTGTACGCGGGTGCGCCCTCACCCACGGCGAGGAGGGCGTGGTCCGAGATGAAGAGGACCTCCAGGAAGATGACGAGGACAGCCGTGCCCGCCAGGGGCACCGCCTCCGTGACCCACAGCAGGATCGCGGCCAGGAAGATTCCGAACATGCGGGTGCCCGACGCGTCCAGGCCGGGCAGCTGGATAAACAGGGACGTCACGATGCAGGCCAGCGCGCCACAAGCGCCGAAGGCCTTGATCGGGCTGATCTTCTCCTTCTTCTTGGACAAACCCCTCTGTCGGGTGGACATGTTCTGGGCGGAGCGCGGATTGATTGACACTGCGCCCTTCGAGCGTCGAGCCATTATGAGAAGACCTCATCGTCTTGCGTGGATAGTGTCCAACCAGTGTATGCCAGCACACACCAAAAGGGAAACCGGGGTAGGGCTTGCCGATGCCCCCCACCCCAGCTTGACGCCGCCTTCGTCAGTCGGTCTTCACCTGACCTCCTACTCGGCCACGGCCTCGTCAATCTCGTAGCCCGTCGGGAGAATGCCCGGACGCGCCGGTTCCCACCCGAGCGCGGGTGCCACGTACTCCACGAAGTTGCGGATGATCGACCAGTTTTCCTCGAATCCGATCTGGTTGGGGATCGTCAGGAGGAGAGTGTCGGCTTCCGCGAGGGCGCGGTCCTGGCTCAGCTGCTTGATGAGGGTCGAGGGCGGTGTGGCCGTCGGTGATCAGGTCCAGGGCTGCGGCCTCCTCGGCGAGATAGAGGGGGTTCTCGTAGCGCATGTCTGAGTTATGGCGTTGGACGGAACACCTATTGCTTGCGGGCACGC
>CALHZX010000082.1 GCA_938040725.1 uncultured Actinomyces sp.
GGGCCAGGGACGCGGCCTCGGCGCGGGTGCGCGCGTCCATCTTCAGCATCGACGAGGACACGTGGTTGCGCACCGTCCCCTGGCTGAGATGGAGCGAACGGGCGATGTCCGCGATGGTGCCGCCGCCCTCGACCTCGCGCAACACGTCAGCCTCGCGCTCCGTCAGGGGCGAGGAGCCCGCCGACAGCGCCTCGAGGGCCAGGCTCTGATCAATCGCGCGGCCACCCGCCGCGACCGTGCGCACGCCGTCAGCTAGGGTTTCGACCGGCGCGTCCTTCACCATGAAGCCCGTCGCCCCCGCGTCGAGGGCGCGCTGCAGGTACCCCGGTCGCCCGAACGTCGTCACGATGAGCACCCGCACGCCCGGGAAACGCGCCCGGATCGCCTGTGTGGCCGTAATGCCGTCCATGCGAGGCATCTCAATGTCAATGATCGCAACGTCGACGGGTGCGCTCGCGCGGGCCGGGTCAGATGGGTCGGGCGAGCCAGATGAGCCGACCAGGCGCGCCAGTTCCTCGAGGGCCTGCGCGCCGTCGGCGGCCTGCGCAACGACCTCAATGTCGTTCTCCAGGTCCAGCAGCCCCGCTAGGGCGCCGCGAATCATCGCCTGGTCGTCGGCCACGAGTACCCGAATCGTCACGTCACCCTCCTGTCTGCCTGCGCTTGGGGTACCAGGCTAGCGCAGGTGAGAGGATCGTTCCTTGTGTTCGCCACCCCTCAGGACGAGGCCGACTCCCCCACCCGGGGACCGCACCGAGCCAGGGAAGGGGACACTGCCTCGTCGAGGGGAGTGCAGCGGGACAGTCAGGACGAGTGGGCGTCGGGTGTGGCCTCGAAGGCCAGTGCGAGCGTCCACGTGGAGCCCGACGCGCCCCAGGTGAGCGTGCCCTCGTCGCCGACCAGCTCGGACAGGCCCGCCAGCCCCGAGCCGGATCCCGCGCTCGACGCGGCGTAGGCGGCCGAGTATCCGTCGTTCGTGACGGTCACGCCGTCCGGAGAGAGACGGACCCGCACCCACGAGGGGCGCGCGTGCAGGATGGCGTTCGTAACACCCTCGCGGATCACGTGAGCGGCGGCCGCCGAACGAGGCCCCGACGGTGGCTCGCCCTCATTCGTGATCTCGGCGTCGATGCGCGCAACCTCCAGAAGCGAGCGGGCTTCCTCGAGCTCCTCTCCCGGGGACAGGGCCCGCGTGGCCGCCACGATCCGGCGAACGTCAGCCAAGGCCTCGTTCGACTGCGCGGTGACCGCGCGCAACTGCTCACGCGCCTCCTGGACGCGCCCCGACTCCAGGAGGCGACCGGCCAGCTCGGACAGCATCGTGATCCCCGTCAGCGAGTGCCCTAGGATGTCGTGCAGGTCCGTGCTCAGGCGCGCCCGCTCCGCCGCCTTCGCGCGCTGGATCGCATCCTGGCGGCGCAAGCGCTCACGGGCCGAACGCTCCATGCCCCAGCGGGCCATACCGACGAAGCCGATGAGGAGGGCCAGGTACCAGATCATCCACACCGCCTCTCCCTCGGCATAGGTGGCTACGCTGGCGATGGCGACGATCGGCACGACGCCCGCGACAATGTATCTGCTTGGCGCCTGGAAGATCCACGCGACCAGCAGATACGACGTCAGCATGAACGCGTAGGGAAAGCCGACGGCGGTCGCGTAGACGAGGTAGATGATCGTCACCGCGGTCAGCGCCGCGTGGGAGAGGATGAACGGCCTCGTGAAAGAGTTGCGCGCGGGCAGAGGATTGGTCAGCCACGCCGCCGAGTTAGCGGCCGCGAGGAGGGCGCACAGCCCGATGATGCCCACGCGCTGGGCCGTGTCCGTCAACTCCAGGGCGTAGGTCAGGGGGAAGCCTATGAACAGCATCCACGGGGCCGCCCACGCCAGGGAGATCAAGCGCTCCTTCATGGCAACAGCCTATCGACCCGTGTCGTGGGACGCGCCCCACCAGGCGATGCCGGCCGTGATGACCGCCCACCCGGCGATGTTGAGCCACGCGGCGGTCGGCATCGTCACAGTTCCTGCGACCGCGTAGATCGCCTGAACGGCGCCGTACAGGGGCGTGAAAGGCGCGATCTGCGCGACGAAGAGCGGCAGCTGGTCCAGCGGGATGAACATGCCGGACACGAAGGCACCCATCAGCATGACGAACGCGGAGGCGCTGTAGGCGTTCTCGCCCTTGATCGTGTATCCGCAGGCCAGGCCGATGAGTGCACCCAGGGCCGAGAGGGCGACGACGACCGCGGCGCTGGCCACCCACGCGCCCGGGGTCATCTGCGCGCCCGTGGCCATGCCAAAGCTGAAGGTGATGAGCGTGATAAACGCGCTCAGCGCCACGAGGGCCGTGAGGCGCACGAGGAGGATGACCCACGGCTGGATGGGGGTCAGCGCGTACATGCGCGAGATGCCGGTCGTGCGCTCGACGGACAGCGTCGCGCCGAGCGACCCGCCGACCAGGATGACGCCGTATGTGGTCATCATCGCGATCATCGCGGCCGCCAGGTTCCCGCGCCCGGTCTGGGTCGCGCGCGCAACGTCCGTCATGCCGAACATTGCGTACATGAACATGGGGAGCAGCAGGGCAAACGCCATGTTCCACGGGTTGAGGATGTGGGACAGGAACGTCGCGCGCCACAGCTTCCCCGCACCCGTGAAGGGGGAGGGGATCGGTCGGTCGGTGGGTCGCGCGGGTGCGTGGGTGGTCATGATGCCTTCTTCGTGTGTCGTGTCTGCGTTCGTGGGGCGTGGGCTTCGGCGTCGGCCTCGGGACGAGGCTGGGGCCGGCTCATTGGGGTGGGCGTTCGTCGCGCTCACTCGGCGTCCGCGTGGGAGGTGATGCGCTCAAAGACGTCTTCGAGGTCCTCGTTGTCGGCGACGACCTGCTCGGTGGGAGCGTCCAGGAGGACCTTCCCGGCGTCGATAATGACGATACGGTCGGCGTCCTTGCGTGCCTCGGTCAGGTAGTGCGTGGCGAAGAGGAGCGTGCGGCCCTCCGCGGCCTCGGCGCGCATCGTCTCCCAGAAAGCGCGGCGGGCCAGCGCGTCCATGCCGGCGGTCGGCTCGTCGAGGATCAGGAAATCCGGGTTGCCGGCCAGTGCGAGTGCGAGGCGCACCCGCTGGCGCTCGCCGCCGGATAGCTTGTTGAGCGGGCGCTTGGCCAGCTGCGTCAGGTTTGTGCGTTCCAGGAGCTCGTCTGTGGGGATCGGGTTGGCGTGCATGGCGGCGACCAGGTCGATCGTGTTGCGGACCTTCCCGTCGCGCGGCATCGATCCGGTCTGGAGCATCGCGCTCACGAGGGAGCGGCGCACGGCCTCGCGCGGGCTCATGCCGTAGACGCTGATGTCGCCCTGCGTGGGGGTGGTCAGGCCGAGGACGATGTCCAAGAATGTGCTCTTACCGGCACCGTTGACGCCGAGGAGTGCCACGATCTCGCCGGGCATGAGGGTCAGGCTCACGCCGCGCAGCGCGTCGACGTGGCCGAAGGACTGGTGGATGTGCGTCGCCTGGAGGGCGGGCGTTGCTTCTGCGTTCATGGCTCCCAGTCTGCGCGCGTTCAGGTGGGGCCGGAAGTGCCCTTTGATGCAGGTGGTGCCATGACAAATGTCAGGGGGTGCGCATGCGGGCTGTAACTCGCACGTGGGCCCTCTCATGCGCACGTTAACCCTCTAATGCGAGCCTGGGCAGCCCCGCCCATGCTCTCAATAGCGGGTTTACGTGCGAAATAGCGGGTTCGCGCTCTCAATAGCGGGGCCGAGTGCGAACAACGCACCACGACAGACACCGTTGCGCCCAAAACGCAGACCACCTCGCCACTAGCAGCCTATTTTCGACGATTTCGCCCAATGGGTCTGCAGTTTGGTGGCCACGCCCCTCAAGTCGCGGCCGCGCCGCCGCCAATCGGGGGTAATTGCGCCATGCAAAGGTACGACACGCCGCAAAAGGGCTTCTCATGGCGCAAAACCCCCACCGCCGCCAACCTGAAGTACGCCGCGTCGCCTCCAAGACCGGCGCAGGGCCGCTTGGCGCGAAAAAACTCGCCCAGCACGCATAAAAACACCGAATTTGGGCCAATTCGAGCGCACAGGGCGAACTCTTTCGCGCTTTCACGATGATACTGCGCCACAGGGCGAACTTTTTCGCGCGTGCAGACGTAGGCCCTCCAGTGCGCTACCCATCAGCGACCAGGCCCCGCAGGTGTGGAGGGCGTGGGAGGGCCTGACCGCGGTGTCCGTGGGCGGTGGCGGGGCCTGGCTGGGCGGTCCGGAGGGCCTGGCTGCGGTGCCGGTGGGCGGCGGGGCCTGGCAGGGCTTCGAGACGACGCGCCGAGCCACCGATCAGAGACCCAGGCACCACTGGTGTGGAGGGCGCCGGAGGGACCGGAGGGCACGGGCGGGCTTCGAGGCGCGGCGCCGAACGAAGTGAGGCCGCCTAGCCTCGCGGGCGGCCGGGGCCTCCGGCGCCCGGAACACCAGCGGGGCCGCAAGCAACCCGGCAGCACACAGCAAGGGGCCCGAAGCGCCGCAGCGCCTCGGGCCCCTCACGTGTGTCCGTTGCTCACAGGTTGAGCTGGATGTTGCGGCCGGGGACGGCCTCGATCAGCTCGCGCGTGTAGTCCTGGACCGGGTTGTTGAACAGCTCGTCCGTCGAGTTGGCCTCGACGAGCTTGCCCTTCTCCATGACGATCACGTCGTCGGCGATCTGGCGGACAACAGCCAGGTCGTGCGTGATGAACAGGTAGGACAGGCCCAGCTGCGCCTGCAGGTCGTTGAGCAGGTACAGGATCTGGTTCTGCACCAGGACGTCGAGGGCGGACACGGCCTCGTCCAGGACGATGACCTCGGGGTTGAGCGCGAGGGCGCGGGCCACGGCAACGCGCTGGCGCTGGCCGCCGGAGAGCTCGTTGGGGTAGCGGCGCATGGCGGAGCGAGGCAGGGCCACCATGTCGAGCAGCTCGGAGGCGCGCGCGATGCGTAGCTTCTTCGGGTTGAACTCGCGCTTCTCGGCGGCCGTCAGCGAACGCTTCGCGTCGGCGACCTCGACGAGGACGCGCATCCACTCCTCGGGCTCACGACCCGTGGCCTCGGCGCGCTTGATTTCGGCGCGCGCGTACTCCAGGGTGCCGTAGCCGTGGATCTTCAGGGGCTCCTCGATCAGTCGGTAGATCGAGAACATGGGATCCAGCGAACCGTAGGGGTTCTGGAACACGGCCTGGAGGCGGCGGCGCAGGCGGAAGAGCTCCGCCTCGCTCATCTGCGAGGTGTCCTCGCCGTCGAAGTAGACCTTGCCCTTCGTCGGTTTGAGGAGCTGCAGCACCATGTTCGCGGCGGTGGACTTGCCGGAGCCGGACTCGCCGACGACCGCGAGGGTCGTGCCGCGGCGCAGCTCGAAGGAGACGTCGTCGACGGCCAGGAAGGTGTCTTGGCCCTTCTTGGCGCCGCGGATGTCGAATTCCTTGGTGAGGTGCTCAGCGCGGATGATGGCGTCCGTGGAGGTCGCGCCCTTGCCGGAGCCGGTGAGCTCTTCCTCGGTGACCGAGATACCGCGTGCGTGGGCGGACTCGATGCGTGCCGAGGCCAGGGAGGGCGCGGCGGACACGAGGCGCTTCGTGTAGGGGTGCTGAGGGTGCTGGAGGATCTCCAGGGCGGGGCCGGATTCGACGATGCGTCCGCGGTGCATGACGACGAGCTGTTCGGCGCGCTCGGCGGCAAGGCCGAGGTCGTGCGTAATGAACAGCACGGCGGTGCCCATTTCGGCGGTGAGCTTGCCGAGGTGGTCGAGGATGCGGCGCTGGACGGTGACGTCGAGGGCGGAGGTCGGCTCGTCGGCAATCAGCAGCTTGGGGTGCGCGGCCATGCCGATGGCGATGAGGGCGCGCTGGCGCATGCCGCCGGAGAACTCGTGCGGGTACTGCTTGGCGCGGCGTTCCGCGTCGGGCAGGCCGGCCTCCTCGAGGAGGGCGGTGACGCGCTGGCCGACCTCGGAGCGAGGCACGACATTGTTCGCGACGAGGGCTTCCTTGACCTGCGTGCCCACGCGGAGCACGGGGTTGAGGTTACTCATCGGGTCCTGGGGGACGAGGCCGATGCCGGAGCCGCGCAGCTCCACCCACTGCTTGGTGGACAGGTGGGTGATGTCGCGGCCGTCGAATTCGATTGTTCCGCCCGCGACCTTGCCGGTGCCGGGCAGCAGGCCGATGACGGCGGCGGCGGTCGTGGACTTACCGGAGCCGGACTCGCCGACGATCGCGACGGTCTGGCCGGGGTAGATGGTCAGGTTCGCGCCGCGCACGGCGGGGACGACGCCGGTCGAGGAGGTGAAGGTGACCTCCAGGTCCGTGATCTTGAGCAGGGGCTGCGCGTCGTCCGGGTGGATGTCGGACGAGGCCGGGGCCGCGCTGGGGGCGACGGCTCGTTCGACGACCTCTTCCATCTCCTTGTCGGAGAGCTGGGGGGTGTTCGTTTCGCTCACTTGCGTGCCTTCGGGTCGAGGGCTTCGCGCACGGCGTCACCCATCATGATGAAGCTGAGGACAGTCAGGGCCAGGGCCGAGGCCGGGTAGAACAGGACCATCGGGTTGGTTCGCAGGGACGTCTGGGCGGACGAGATGTCAGCGCCCCAGGAGACGACCGACGTCGGCAGGCCGATACCCATGAAGGACAGGGAGGCCTCGGACACGATGAAGGTGCCCAGTGCGACGGTCGCGTACACGATGATGGGGGCCATCGAGTTCGGGATGATGTGGCTCATGAGGATGCGCGCGCGGGAGGCGCCGGTTGCGCGGGCCGCGGTCACGAACTCTTCGTTCTTGGCGGACAGGACGGAACCGCGGGTGATACGCGCGATGGAGGTCCAGCCGAACATGGACAGGACGATGACGACCATGAAGATGGAGCGCGAGCCCTTGAACATCTGCATGAACACGATGGCGGCCAGGAGCAGCGGGATCGCGAAGAACACGTCGGTGATGCGCGAGAGCAGCGAGTCGAACCAGCCGCCGAAGTAGCCGGCGAGGGCGCCGACGGTGCCGCCGATCAGCACGACGGCGATGGTCGTGAGGATGCCGACGGACACGGACGCGCGGGCACCGTAGACGACGCGGGCGTAGATGTCGCAGCCCTGCTTGTCGAAGCCGAAGGGGTGGCCGGCGGCGGGTCCTGCCAGGGACGAGGAGAGCTCGCAGAACTTCGGGTCGGTCGAGGTGAACAGCGACGGGAAGATCGCGAGGAGCGCGGCGACCAGGATGATGAACGCAGCGATCCAGAAGGTCGGGCGGCGGCGCAGGCGCTTCCAGGCCTCGCCCCACATGGACGAGGGCGCGCCCTCGTCGGCGACCGCGTCAACGGCACCGAGGCCGGTCTCGTCGATATCGGAGACGTAGTGATCCTGGCCCGCGCGGGTGCGGGCGATGTTGGCGGAAGGAATCTGGTCACTCATAGCGGATCCTCGGGTCGAGCACGGCGTACAGGAGGTCGACGAGCAGGTTCGCGATGATGTAGACCAGCACGAGCACTGTTGTCACCGACACGACGGTCTGGGGTTCGCCCTTGATAATGGCGCTCCACAGGGTGCCGCCGACGCCGTGGATGTTGAAGATACCCTCGGTGATGATCGCGCCGCCCATGAGGGCGCCGAGGTCGCCGCCGATGAACGTGGCGACGGGGATGAGGGAGTTACGCAGGATGTGGCGCGTCATGACGATGCCGCCGGACAGACCCTTGGCGCGCGCGGTGCGCACGTAGTCCGCGGAGACGTTCTCTGAGACGGACTGGCGGGTCAGGCGGATGACGTATGCCAGGGAGACGCCGCCGAGCACCATGGCTGGCATGGTGAGGCTGCGCAGGTCGACGGAGGCCGAGGCCGTGGTCGGCAGGATTGCCAGCTGCACGCCCAGGACGTACTGGAGGACGAAGCCCAGGACGAAGGTGGGGACGGAGATGAGCAGCAGGGAGACAACGAGGATGGTGGAGTCGAACCACTTGCCGCGGCGCATGCCTGCGACGACACCGAGGGCGATACCGAGGAAGGTCTCGATGGCGAGGGCGTAGAGGGCAAGTTTCGCGGTCGTCGGGAAGGCGGTCGCCATGATGGACGTGACCTTCTGGCCGTTGAACGCGGTGCCGAAGTCGAGTGTGAAGACTCCCTTGAGGTACAGCAGGTACTGCATCCAAAAGGGCTTGTCCAGGTTGTACTGGGCGCGGATCTGCGCGGCGGCGGCCTCGGAGAGGCCGCGGTCGCCACCGAGTGCGGCGACGGGGTCACCTGGCATCAGGTAGACCATCGCGAAGATCAGAAAGGTGGCTCCGAAGAAGACCGGGATGGTCTGGAGGAGTCGCCGTCCGATGTAGCGGAGCATGGACAATCCTTTAGTGTTCGTGTCGTGGGAGGGGAGGTTCCGATCCCTGGCGGAGCCTCGCATGCGAGGCCGACTATGGACCCATCATAGGGTAAAGAATGGGCAAATGGCGTATCAGTCTCTTAATTTGTTTGCCGAATCAAACGCTTGATGCTTTTTAGGGATAAAAGTGTATGCCGCGTCAATGCTGGCGAGGGGTCGTGGTGTTGAGCTGCTCTGATGGCTGTGACGCCGGTGGAGAGACGCGAGGGGCGGGCGGCTCGCGCCGCCCGCCCCTGTGGCGAGGTTACCCTTGCGTGATCACTTCTTGGTGATCTGGTAGAACACGGGCTGACCCTTCCAGTCGAACTTGACATTGTCGACGTTCTTGGACCATGCGCCGTTAGCGTTGGTGTACCACAGCGGAATGGCCGGCATGTCGCGCAGCAGGATGGTCTGGGCCTGCTGCAGGCTCTTCGCGGCTTCGGCGGTGCTGGTGGCGGAGGACGCCTGCGTCACGAGGGAGTCGAACTCGCTGTTGGAGTAACCGCCCTTGTTGGAGTCGGCACCCGTGGCGTACTGGGGCTGCAGGAAGTTGTACAGCGCCGGGTAGTCGCCCTGCCAGCCGTTACGGAACGCGCCGGTCATCTCGCCCTTGTCCTCGGCATCCAGCAGCGACTTGAAGTCGGCGAAGGGGTTGCCTTCAGCGTCGATGCCCAGGGTGTTCTTGATGGAGTTGGCGGTCGCGTCGACCCATTCCTTGTGGCCACCGTCGGCGTTGTAGGCGATGGTGAAGGAGCCGTCCCACGGGGAAATGGCGTCGGCCTTGGCCCACAGTTCCTTGGCCTTCTCGGGGTTGTAGGTCAGGACGTCGTTCCCGGAGACGTTGGCGTCGTAACCCTCGAGCGTCGGGGCGGTGAAGTCCTTGGAGGGGGTGCGGGTGCCGTTGAAGATGGTCTTCACGATGGTGTCGCGGTCGACGGCCATCGAGATGGCCTGACGACGCAGCTGGCCTTCCTCACCGGAGAAGTGGGGGAGGTACTGCGGGATCGTGAAGTACTGGGCGCCAGCGTAGGGCTGGTTCACGGTGCGGCCCGACAGCTCGGACTCGTAGGTGGCGAACACGGAGGCCGGCACGGCGTCGAGGACGTCCACGGAGTCGGAGGACAGGTCCTGGTAGGCGGCGTCGAGGCTCGAGTAGAAGACGAAGGTCACGCCGTCGTTCTGAGCCTTGGTGTCACCCACGTAGTTCTCGTTGGGGACGGTGGTGAACTTGACGTTGTGCTCCCACGCGTCGGCCGAAGCCATCTTGTAGGGGCCGTTGCCCACGGGGGCCTGACCGCCGGCATCGGGATCAGCCAGCGTGGAATCCGGGAGCGGCGCGTAGGCGGCGTAGCCCAGGCGCGACATGAAGTCCGAGGTGGGGTTCTTCAGCTTCGCGGTGAAGGTGTAGTCGTCGACCTCGGTCAGGCCGGTGATCTCACCGTTGCCCTCATCGTCGGTGCCCTCGAAGATGGTGAAGAACGCAGCCTGCTGCTGCTTCTTGGAGGTGATGAGATTCCAGGCCTTGATGAAGTTGTGGGCCTGGACGGGGGTGCCGTCGGAGAACTTGCGGTCGTTGTGGAGCTTGATGGTCCACTCGGACGCGTCCTCGTTGGGCTCGATGGACTCGGCGACGTCGAGGATGGCCTTGCCGTCAACGTCGTAGCGGACGAGCTGGCTGAACAGGACGGACAGGATCTTGCCGCCGCCGTTCTCGTTGGTCAGACCCGGCAGGAGCGGGTTCTGGGGCTCGGAGCCGTTGGTCATGACGACCTTGTCGGCGGAGCCGGACGAGGACGTGGAGCCGCCGCCGGCGCAGGCGGTCAGAGCGAGCGCGGCAGCCGCGGGGATGACGAGCCATGCCTTCTTCAGGTTCATGGATTCTTCCTCCTGGTTGATGGGTGGAACTGGGGGCGGTGCCCTCAGGTATGGTCCGAGAGTAACCCCTGAGGCCTGGAAGACATGAAAGATGTCCATCATGTGCGCATTACATTTTGGTTACAAATGTAAAAAGTAGGTCAAATAATGGTGTGTATCACATAAAAGGGTGTGGGGTGTGACAGACTGGGCATGCGACGAGGCCGGGGCTGAGCGTGCGCACACACCCGGCCCCGGCCTCGTCCATCGAGGAGCACTCAGGAGAGCAGGCCCTCCGAGATCAGCCAGTCGTGGGCGATCTGAGAGGCGGACTTCTGCTCGACCGTCGACGCCCGGTTCATCTCGATGAGATCCTGCGCGTCCAGCGCCTCACTCACCTGATTGATGACCGCGGTCGCGTCGTCGCTGACCCGCGACGAGGCCAGGGGCACCACGTGCGAGGCCAGGAACAGGCCCTTCGGGTCCGTCAGGACCGTCAGCGTCCCGTCCGCAAGCGCCGGATCCGAGGAATAGATATTCGCCAGCTGGATGTCGCCGTCCTTCAGGGCCTTGACCGTGAGCGGGCCGCCCGAATCCTCAATCGGGGTGAAGTTGACGGTCACGCCATACAGGTCGGACAGCCCCATCGGGCCGTAGGGGCGCGTGCGCAGCTCCGAATTACCGCCCAGGGTGAGCGTGCCCGCGTTCGCGAGGTCGCTGATCGACGTCAGTGAGTGGGCTTGCGCGAAGTCGGCCGTCACCACGTAGGAGTCCTGATCGGTCGCGCCAGCCTGCTCAAGGGCGCGCAGCCCCTTGGGAAGGGTGCTGCGCAGCGCGTCGTACACCTCGTCGGAGGAACGTGCGGTCGCGTTCTGATCCAGGTACTGCAGCAGGTTGCCCGTGTACTCGGGGAAAACGTCGATCGAGCCGGCCTCAAGCTCGGGCATGTAGACCTCGCGCTGGCCGATCCGCATCTGGCGGTCGACCGTAAACCCGGCACCCTCGAGCGCCTGCGCGTAGGCCTCCGCGATGATCTCGTTCGAGTAGTAGTCCTGCGACCCCACGATGAGCGTCGTGGGGTCATTCTCCGAACTTTCGGTGCTCGCGTTCCCGCCGACCGACTCTGCGGAACCGCAGGCGGCCAGCGCCAGGGCGGAAGCGGCGATGGTGGCCATCGTCATCATCGTGCGTTTCATAGTGACTCCTTGAGTGAGTTGTCCTCATTGTCTGAGAAAGAATGGGTGCGGGCCCGAAGATGTCGCGCGACCAGCGCCAGGAGCGCGTCGGTCGCCAGTGCGAGGGCGACGACGATGATCGCGCCGCCGATCATCTCCGCGTAGTCGCGGGTCTTCAGCCCCTCGTAGAGGAAACGGCCGAGGCCGTAGTTCGCCGTGTAGGCCGCCAGCGTCGTCGTCGCGATCACCTGGAGCGTCGCCGACCGCACGCCCGCCGCGACGAGGCCGGCCGCGTGCGGGGCCTCAACCTGCGCAAGAACCTGTTTTTCAGCGAGGCCAATCGCTCGCGCCGCGTCCACGGTCGCGCGCGGCGTCGAGGCGATGCCCGAGTAGGTCGCCGACAGGAGCGGCGGAATCGCCAGGACGAGGAGTGCGAGTGTGGGTGCCGCCAGTCCAATACCCAGCCACAGGCCGGCCAGGGTCAGGACGCCGAGGGTGGGGACCGCGCGGGCTGCGCCCGTCGCGCTCACCAGCCATCGGCCCCTGCCTGTGTGCCCGATCCAGGTGCCCAGCGGCAGCGCGATGAGGGTCGCGAGCGCCACGATCAGGAGTGTGAGGCCCAGGTGCTGCGCGGCCCTCACGAGGATCCCGGACTCGCCCAGCCAGTGGGCGGGCACCGTCAGCCATCTCAGGGCGTCGAGGAGAATGTTCATGCCCGCCCCCTCCTCGTCCACGGGGTGAGCGCCCAGCCGATGCCCTGAACCAGTGCGTCGATGACGAGCGCGAGGAGGACCGTCGCGACCAGGCCGGCCACGACCTCGGCGATGAGTCCGCGCTGAAAACCGTCAGTGAACAGCGTCCCCAACGAGCGCACCCCGATAAACGCACCCACCGTCACGAGGGACACAGTCGACGTGGCAACCACGCGCGTGCCTGCCACGATGACGGGGGTCGCCAGGGGCAGTTCGACCTCAACAAAGCGTCTGGACAGGGAGTAGCCGCACGCGTTCGCCGCCTGTAGCGTCGCGCGCGGGATCGTGCGGAACCCCTCGGCGACCTGGCGCACCAGGACCGCCACGCCGTACAGCGTCAGAACTATCACCATGTTGATCGGCGAGCGCAGCGCCACCCCCACGATCACTGGAATGACGATCAGGAGAGGGAGCGACGGTACCGCGTATAGCGCCGACAAGGCCGACAGGACCCAGCCGCCGCGGGGCGAAAATGCAGCCCAGCGGGCGATCGGCACGGATGCCAGCACCGAGAGGATGATTGTTGGCAGTGCGATCCACAGGTGAGAGAGAGTCAGGGAGCCGATGATCCCCCAGTTCGAGGACAGCCAGGTCACGGACGCTCCCCGGCCTCGTCGGAGGTGAGCGTGCCCACGGGGGTTCCGGCCTCGTCGACGATCAAACCATCCGAGCTTTCGAGGTGCACGGGGCGCGCCGCGCGCGAGGCCCCCACGAACTCAGCCACGAAACGCGACGCGGGGGAGGACAGTAGCTCGGCGGGCGTGCCCACCTGCTCGATGTGGCCACCCGTCGAGAGGACCGCGACCTGGTCGCCCAGCGTGAACGCCTCGTCCACGTCGTGCGTCACGAAGAGGATCGTCGTTCCCAGCGCCCGCTGAATCTCCTTCAGCTCGCGCTGCAAGTCGGCGCGCACGATCGGATCGAGGGCCCCGAAAGGCTCGTCCATCAGCAGGATATCCGCGTGGTTGGCCAGCGCCCGGGCCACGCCCACGCGCTGACGCTGGCCGCCCGACAGCTGAGCGGGGTAGCGATCAGCCATCTCGACATCCAGGCCCACCAGCGCCAGGAGCTCGAGCGCGCGCTCGCGGGACTCGGCCTTGCTTGCGCCCTCCAGGCGTGGGACCGTCGCGACGTTGTCTGCGACCGTTCGATGCGGGAACAGGCCGCCCTCCTGTGGGACGTAGCCAATCGAGCGGCGCAGGCGCACCGGGTCCTCGCCCGACACATCCTGGTTCCGTACGAACACCGTGCCCGAGGTCGGGGTGACCATCGCGTTCACCATCCGCATGAGCGTCGTCTTGCCGCAGCCCGAGGTGCCCAGGAAGACGGTCGTGGAACCCTGTTCGACGGTCAGGGAAAAGTCCTCAACGGCGCGTGTGCCGCCAGGGTAGGTCTTGGAGACGTGGTCGAAGCGAATCATGCGCGCTCCTTGCTGGCTTCGGCGATGAGTGCGAGGCTTCGCGTCAGCTCCTCGCGCTGGGCTGTGGAGAGTGGGGCGAAGAGGCGTTCCTGCTCCTTCTCGACGATCATGCAGGCCTCCTCGAGGTGTGCCAGGCCCTCTTCCGTCACCGTCAGGATTATTGCGCGCCGGTCGTGCTCGCACGGGGTGCGGTGCACGAGCCCGTCTCGGTGGAGGCGATCCACGAGGCGCGAGGCCGCTCCCAGGGTGATGCCCTGGCTCGCTGCGACCTCCTGAATGCGGCACGCGGGGGTGTCGCGGACCGTGCGCAGGACGAGGAAACGGCCGAGCGTTAGCGCGTTTCCTGCCTCGGAGAGGGCGGATTCGACCGCGTTCCACGCGCCCATTTCCGTATTGATCAGCGCTGTGAAGAGCGAGGGTGCACATGTTGCCATGTCCACTACCCTACACGTAAATAATTAACACGTATGGTTTTTGTCAGCGGGAATCCGGCTGTGCGCCGGTCCTGCCAAAGCAGCTCACGCCCAGTGCTACAGTGCGTTGTGGAGGCGAGAGGCGTGATTGTGTGCTCGCTTCGAGCCTCGACGGATGTGCGGCGGCGCGCATAGCGGAGCGGCACGTGCGTATCGAGGAAGGACGATGCGGATGCGGGAACGGCTCTACTCCCTGCTCAATGGCGATGGGAGAGCGGCAATGTGGTACGGGCGCGTCATGACCGTGCTCATTATTGCCAGCCTCCTTCCCCTGTGCTTCAAGGGGTCCAGCCCCGTCCTCGAGTCGATTGAATACGTGTGCGTCCTCGTATTCATCGTCGACTACCTGGCACGGTGGGCGACGGTGGACCTGAAGCTACGCAAAGGCGCACTGTCGTTCCTGATCTACCCCTTCACGCCGATGGCGATTATCGACCTGGCGTCGATCCTGCCTGTCTTCAACGCCCTCAACGACGCACTGCGCACGCTGCGAGTCCTGCGTCTGTTCCGTGCGCTGCGTGCCTTCAAGCTTATCCGCTACTCGAAGAGCGCCTCCGCCATCGCCGCCGTGTTCGAGAAACAGAGGGAGGCGCTGCTTGCAGTTCTTTGCCTGGCTATCGGCTACATCCTCGTCAGTGCCCTCGTCATCTTCAACGTCGAGCCGGACACCTTCAACACCTTCTTCGATGCCGTGTACTGGGCGGTCGTCTCCCTCACGACCGTCGGCTACGGCGACCTTTATCCCGCCTCCGACGTGGGGCGCACGATCGCCATGATCTCCTCGCTCATGGGCGTCGCCGTCGTCGCCCTGCCCTCGGGCATCATCACGGCGGGCATGCTCGACGAGCTGCGCGGTGGCGGTGGTGCTAGCGACTGATGTGCAGGGACTTTTGTTGCGGGGGTGAATTCGTGTGGCCTCCGCTCACCCAAAAGTCGCACGTAATTCTCAGTCGGTCACTTTGTAGGTGCGCCTAAAACCGTTGGAATTCCGGGCATCGGGCTGACGGTGTTCGTGGCGCGCTCGGGGAATTGCGTGCGAAATTGGGAGAGATGAACGAGGCCGGGGCCCGACCCACCCCTCACCGCGCGGTGAGCGAGTGGCCGAGCCCCGGCCTCGTCAATGAATGCGTCAGATCAGGCGTCAGCCTGCGGCGCAGGTGAACGGTAGCGCTTCGAGTACGCCTCGCCCTCCAACTCTGAACCCGACGGCGCGGACGCGGGCGTCGCCGCCTCCAGGTTCGTGCCGCGCAGCTTCGAAATCAGGCGCATCCCGTGGTAGATCAGCAGCGCCGAGGCAGTACCCAGCGCGATGCCCTCGAAGGACATGTCGCCGATCTTCCACGTGAAGTTCGCAATTGCGACGATCAGCGCGACCGCGGCGGTATTCAGGTTCACCGGGTTGGAGAAATCCACGCGATTCTGCACCCAAATACGCACGCCCAGCATGCCGATCATGCCGTACAGGACCGTGCCCGCACCGCCGAGGACGCCCGGGGGAATCGTCGCAATCAGCGCGCCGAACTTCGGCAGCATCGACAGCACCAAGGCAACACCAGCCGCGATCAAGTACGCGGCCGTCGAGTAGACGCGGGTCGCCGCCATGACGCCGATGTTCTCCGCGTAGGTCGTCGTACCCGAGCCGCCGCCGCTGCCGGCCAGCATCGTGGACAGGCCATCCGCCATGAGCGCGCGTCCCGTCAGGTCGTCCATGTTCTCGCCTGTCATCGCGGACACAGACTTCACGTGGCCGACGTTCTCCGCGACCAGGATGAACACGACCGGCAGGAACAGTCCCAGGGTCGAGGGGGCAAAGCTCGGGGCCTGGAACTCGGGGAAGCCGATCCAAGCGGCCTTGCTCACGGTCGAAAAGTCGACCTGACCCTGAAGAATCGCCGCCACGTAGCCGATCAGCACGCCGATGAGAATCGACAGGCGGCCCAGGATGCCCTTGAACAGCACGGTCACGAGGCAGATCGACACGATCGTCACAAAAGCAGTGATCGGGCCTTCCTTCACCCAGTTCCACGCGGCAGGTGCCAGGTTCAGGCCGATGAGAGCCACGATCGCGCCCGTCACCACGGGCGGCATGACCGCGTCAATCCAGCGCACACCCGCGAAGTGAACGATCAAACCAACCGCAGCCAGCGTCGCACCCGTCGCAATGATGCCGCCGAGCGCGTAGGAGGAACCCATGGACGCCGACACCGCGGTAATCGGGGCGATCAGGGCGAACGAGGAACCCAGGTACGAGGGCAGACGGCCCGCCGTGATCAGGAAGAACAGCAGAGTGCCGATCGCGGTGAAAAAAAGCGTTGTCGACGGAGGGAAACCCGTCAACAACGGAACAAGGAACGTCGCACCAAACATTGCGACCACGTGCTGGGCGCCAATGCCAATAGTGCGCGGCCACGACAGTCGCTCACCCGGGAGGACGACGTCACCGGGATTAATTGATGTGCCGTTACCGTGAAGCTTCCAACGGAACAGCGAGGTCTTCGTTTCGCTCATAAGCGTACAAATCCGATCAGTTGATGGGCAGGATGGCCGTACCGGTCGGAACAACAGGGTAGCGCGTTTGCCCCTGTATCTGCAGGTTTCGCCACGCCTAAACCCCACGAGCGGCCAAAGTGTGGTGTACGCCCCTGCTGTTATGGAATAGTGGAGCACATGAGCCAGCCGTCCCCGAACCTCGCCCCCACAGTCTCCAGCGTGCCCTGGGCGAACCCGGACACTGCCTCGCCGACGAACATCGTCGGCGACCGCTACGGATACGCGCCCGAGAGCGTCGCCCGCCAGAGCGTCCCGGTCTCGTACGACAGATTCCCAGGCACGGAATACGTCAACATCCGGGAGGTCTTCGCCGACGGCGGCTACACCTCCCCCAAGCCCATCACGAACCCCATCGCGAAAGTCGCCCTCTGGTTCGCCGTCTTCGGGATGTTCGGCTTCACCCTCGTCATCAGCATCGTTCTCGCGGTCATCGCTCTGATCCAGGCGCAGTCCCTCCCCGAGCGCATCGGCTCGCGCGAGGCCATCGCCGCCCTCGTCTACGACGGCATCCTCGTTTTCGTTGGCCTCTCCATCTACGTGCTCGGGCTCTTCTAATCGACGAGGCCGGGGCCGCCTTCGCGGGTCAGCCTTCGCGGGTGCGTCTTCGTGGGTGCGGCCAGGTGGGCGGTGGTTGAGCTGGCGCGCGCTCGCGGCTGAGATGTCACTGAGCGTCCTGGCCGATCTCGGCGGACATGCGGCCTGCCTGCGCGAGCGGAGCACGCGTTATTTTGCGACATTCCAGTCCTGTGATCTGGTCCATTGGCCAGGATTGGCGCTGGGAGTCTTTTTTCGCTTATGATTGTCCGGCACGATGTGCACGGAGGATTCGCCTAGTGGCCTATGGCGCACGCTTGGAAAGCGTGTTGGGTGCAAGCCCTCGGGGGTTCGAATCCCCCATCCTCCGCCACCGGACCCCGGAACCTGCCCAGGTTCCGGGGTTTTCTCTTTGTTTGCAAGGGAAAGTAATCATCGTAGGGGAAGGGTGTTGCTCCAGCGACTCACACGTTTTCCCCTTAGTTACGGAACTTGAGGGGAACACTAGGGGAACTAAGTACGAAATTAGTACGAACACAGTGTGGTGGCCGGTGGGGAAGCTTTCCTGCTTGTGCTGCTTGTGGCGCCGCCTGATCTCCGGCCGACGCGAGTCCTGCCCGCCCGCGAGCCGTCCGCGCCGCGAGCTTCGCTCGGCGCGTCGCCTCGAAGCCCGGCCAGGCCCCGCAGGCCTCGCGGCGGCCTCCAATCGGGCGTGCCTGTCGTTCGTGTGTTGCCGCCCTGGCTTTGCCGCCGCCCTCGGGCCCTGCAGTCTGCCCCAACAACTCCCGCATTCCACATGCGCCCGCAGCTGACCGGCGCCATAGCTGGGCTCCGCAGCCTGCGCGGTGAACGCCAACCGGGCGTGGCTTGCCTGGCTGGGCCCCGGCCTCGTCCTCTTAGACTCCGAGCCCCTCGACGATCTCCGCTCCCGGGAGCGCGGCGAGGACCTCGCCCGTCACGAACAGCTTCGAACGGCGCAGGCCCGAGCCGATGCAGCTCCAGCCGACCGCGCACGCCGAATCGATGAGGAGCCGCCACGAGCCGGGCACGCCGACCGGCGTGATGCCGCCATACTCCATGCGTGACGCCTCAACCGCGCGGTCCTGCGGCCAGAAGCTCGCCTTGCGCACATCGAGGCGCTTCTTCACCACGTGATTGACGTCCGCGTTCGTTGTCGCGCGCACGACGCACGCGGCGATACGCTCCTCGCCCGCGCGCTTGCCCGCCACCAGGATGCAGTTCGACGACAGCGCCAGATCCATGCCGAACTCGCGCGTCATGACCTCCGTGTCCGCGAGCTCCGGGTCGATCGCGACGACGAGGGCCGACGAGGTCGTGGCCACCCCGCGCTCCGCTAGCGCGGTGAGAGCGGCCGCGACCGGCGGCGCGAGCAGGTCCAAATGGTCCAGTGCGGGCACTGGCTCCAGGGAGCCGATGCCGGGAATGATGATGTCGCTCATGGTGTTTAGGGTAGGCCTGTCGGTGTCGGAGTGTCTGGGGTGGCCGATGGGCAAGCCTGCGTGAGGGACGGGTGTGCGTCGGTGCCTGCGGTGTTCGGGGTCTGCGGTGTTCCGCGGCATGGTCGCCGCAGCTGCGCGCGCCGGGGGAAACCGTGTATGCTGAGGGTCGGTCCTCCGCGTGACGGTATCATCCGAACCTCCCCAGGGCAGGAATGCAGCAAGGATAAGGGTGCGCTGCCGGGTGCGCGGAGGATCTTTGTATATGCTGCTCGATCTTGGTCGGCTGAAGGACATGCTCCTTCAGTGTGGTTCAGGTCATGGCTCTTGATTTTGCATCCTGACGAAGAGCGTGTAAGCTTGTACCCAGCCAAACGGCAAAGCGCCCGTAGCTCAATGGATAGAGCATCTGATTACGGTTCAGAAGGTTGGGGGTTCGAGTCCCTTCGGGCGCGCAGCGGCCCCCCTCGGTGCGATCCACCGGTGGGGGTTCTGCGTTTTTGAAAAGCACTCCTTCGGGAGTGCTTTTTTCATACCCAATGTGTCTACGCGTTCGCGGCGAGGCCCGGGATTATAGGACACTAGGGTGGGCTATAGGCGCAAACGTGGTGCTTTAGGCGGCGTGTTGTGGGTCTAGTGGGCGCGTCCGGCCCAGCCTTTGCGGGTTATAGGACACTACGTGTTGCTGGAGGGGTGACTTTTCGGCTTTGTCGCGCGGGAAAGTTACTATTTTAGTTGGTCGTGTTTGCCTCGTTCCTGTGAATACTGCATCGCGGGCCTGTGTGTGGACCCCTGAAGGTGCCCGTGGGCCCGAGGCCCCGTCCGTGGGCCCGATGGTATGCGTGTGGGCAGCGCCGCCCATGTGCATGTCGAGGGGTTTACATGCGCACTGAGGGGTTAACGTGCGTCCGCGCAGCTGATGGCGAGGCGGAACTTGTCCGGCACAGCCGCTTTGGAGCGTTTTCCGTGACAACATTCGCCCTGCGTGGCCTGTCGGGGGAGGTTTGCGTGACAACATTCGCCCTGCTCGCCAAAAAACGCGCATTTTGGGCCGTTTTGCGCGTGCAGGGAGAGTTTTGTCCCGCAGTTGCCCGGTTGGAGGCTGCCGCAGAACTTGTGGAGCTCAGCGGTGAGATGTTGGGACTGGTCGCCGCGCCCGTGGGCGGGCAGCGCCACGGGTGCCATCACCACGGGCGCCATTATGCACGCGGATAGGTAACGAGCATCCGGATAGCAAAATAACCTATCCGGATGCGCATAACCTATCCGGATAGTGCTCAGACGGAGAGCGCTGCAGGGGCGGCAGCACACGCACAGGGTTTGCTGCATGATCAGAAGCGGCTGCACCGCCGAAGGACCCCTCTTTCACAGCTCGCGGCGGTGGTGGGGCCAGGCTTGCCGCAAAAGTCGCATGCAATTCGATTTGGTGAAGATTCAATAAAGTCTGAAAACGTTGCAATTCCAACGCTGTGAATTCATAGTTTGAAACAATTGCGAGGGAATTGCATGCGAAATTGGTGGTAGACCCAGCGATGAGGGATGCGAGGCCTGCGGGGTGGTGGTCGGGCCTGGCCGGACAACGAGGCGACGCGCCGAGCAACCCATCAGCACGCCACGCGTTACTGGTGTGGAGGGCGCCGGAGGGTTCGGAGGGCACGGGCGGGCTTCGAGGCGCGGCGCCGAACGAAGTGAGGCCCTAGCCTCGCGGGCGGCCGGGGCCTTCCGGCGTCCGGAACACCCGTGGGGCCACAGAGCAGCCCGGCACACCAGCGCATCGAGCAGCCCGGCCCGGCAGGGCATACGAAGCAAAACCTCAGGAACTGGGCGGCGTCACGACCCACGGCTCGGTCGACAAGGAACGCAATCCTGCAATCCCCAGGGCGTCCGCAATGTCGGAGGCGCAGTGCGCCCCGGGCACTCCCAGGGAGGAACCGATAAACGACACGACGTCGGCGGTGGACCAGCCTAGGCCTCGTAGGTCCGAGAGGGTGACAGCGCCGTCGCGCTTGGCCAGGCGCGCCCCTGAAGGTGCGAGCGCGAGGGGCACGTGCGCGTAGGTCGGTTCGGGCGCCCCGAGGAGGTGCGCGAGCTGCGCCTGCGCGGGCGCCTGGGAGAGCAGGTCGAAGCCGCGCACGACCTGGTCGACGCCCTGAAACGCGTCGTCGACGACGGCCGCCAGGTTGTAGGCGGGCACGCCGTCCGCGCGGCGCACGACGAAGTGGTCGACGGGGCCGGTGTAGGAGCCGTGCAGCTCGTCGAACACGGTCCACTCGGGCGAGGGGGCGGCCAGGCGCAGCGCGGGGGCGCGCCCCAACTCGGCTAGAGCTGTGCGCTTGGATGAACGCTCGGATTCGCTCAGCGTCAGGCAGGTCCCCGGGTAGTGGCCGGGCGGCACGTGTGGCGCGGAGGCGGCCTCGCGGATGTCTCGGCGCGTGCAGTAGCACTCGAAGATGAGGCCGCGCGCGGCCAGCGACGCCAGTGCAGCCTCGTGCGCGTCGGCCCTCGCCGTTTGGATGAGGGGCTCGCCGTCCCAGTCGATGCCGATCGCCGCCAGGTCCTCGATCTGGCGCTCGGCGGATCCGGCGCGTTCGCGGTCGATGTCCTCGATGCGCAGGACGAATCGCCGCCCGGTCGTGCGCGCCCACGCCCACGCGAGGATCGCGGTGCGCAGGTTGCCCAGGTGGAAGTCGCCCGTGGGGGAGGGCGCGAATCGTCCGGTGTTCGTCATGGCCTCAGTGTACGAGGCCCTGGCCGCCTCCTGGGATCGCCTCCCCGCGCGCTAGGGCCGCAGGCGTACAGTGGGTGCATGGCGAGTTTTCGGGTGCCCGACTGGTTGGCGGTTTTCCTGGGCGGGGTCGTGGGGACGGCGGCGCGTGCTGGGTTGGATGAGGTCGCGAAGGCCTCCCCCGTGCGTGGCCTTTTTCTGTCGTGGTCGACGCTGACGGTCAACGCCGTGGGCGCGTTCCTGCTGGGCGCGCTGGCCGCGTGGGTGGCGGGGCGCCTCGCGCGCGGCGCGGGGGATCCGGCGTCGTTGAAGACTCTGAAGCTCCTGGTCGGCACGGGTTTTGCGGGCGCTTTCACCACGTATGGGACGTACATCGTCGCGTCGGTGGGATACGTGTCGCTCAATGGGATTGTCGAGGCCGTCTCTCAGTCCCTCGGTCTCCTCGCCCTGGGTGGGGCCTGCGCGTGGGCGGGTATGCGCGCGGGGGAGCGGCTGTGCGGCCCCTCAGCTGCCTCAGTGGCCTCCGCGGTATCCGTCAATGACGAGGAGGAGCGAGCGTGAGCGCAGTGATGTTCCTGTTGGTGGCGCTGGCTGGCGGCGTGGGTGCGTGCGCCCGCTTCTGGCTGGACCGAGGCGTGCAGCGCGCTGTGGATTCGTGGGGTGATCCGGCGGCCGCGAAGCTCGGCATCCTAGTGGTCAACGTGATCGGCTGTTTCCTGGCCGGCGCGGCCACTCAGCTGGTGCCCGCTGATCTCATGCCGATCGTCTCGACCGGCTTCCTGGGTGGTTTCACGACGTTCTCGACCGCGCTCGTGGACGCGGTGACCCTGTGGGCTGACGGGTTCCGAGGTCGCAGCCTCGCCCTCGCGCTCGGTACGTGGACCCTGTCGTGGGGTGCGGCCCTGGCCGGCATCGCCTGTGTTGGATAATGGCTTTGCGCGCAAGTTTGGCCATTATGCGGGCTGTTTGGTGAGGGTTTAGCCACGATACGGAGTTTTGTAACAGCATTCCGAGCGCTCGCGCCCGTGGCCCTCATATGCTGATGTTGCGGGCCGTGTGGCCCAGTAACGGAGATGCACATGATTGACCTCACCGGGGTGTCCAAGGTCTACCCCGTGAAAAACGGCGGCGAAGTCGTCGCGCTTGATGGGGTGAACTTGCACGTTGAACGCGGTTCGATCCACGGGATTGTTGGCCGCTCCGGTGCCGGTAAGTCCACGCTCATCAGGTGTCTGACGGCCCTGGAGAAGCCCACCGAGGGCCACATTGTCGTCGACGGCCTCGACCTGGCGACCCTGTCGGGTTCCGCGCTGCGCGCCGCTCGCCGCCGTATCGGCATGGTGTTCCAGGCCGCGAACCTCCTGGATGCTCGTACCGCCGCCGACAACATCGGCTACCCGCTCAAGCTCGCCGGCGTGCCCGCCGCGAAGCGCCGCGAACGGGTCGCGGAACTCCTCGAGCTCGTCGGCCTCGAAGGCCGAGGCGACTCCTACCCGTCTCAGCTGTCGGGTGGCCAGCGTCAGCGCGTCGGCATTGCCCGCGCTCTGGCCGACGACCCGGCTGTCCTCCTGTGTGACGAGCCGACGAGCGCGCTCGATACCGAGTCGACCGCCCAGATCCTCTCCCTGTTGCGCCATGTACGCGACGTCTCCGGTGTCACCGTCGTCATCATCACCCACGAGATGGCCGTCGTCCGCGAGATCTGTGACTCCGTGACCCTCCTCGGTCATGGCCAGGTCCTGCAGACCGGCCCCCTCGAAGAGGTCGTTGCCGATCCCTCGACTCCGCTGGCCCGCGAGCTGGTCCCCATGCCCGTCGTCGAGTCCGTTCCCGCCCCCGGGGCTACGAGCCTGGATGGCCTGACGAAGAGCACCGTTCTCCTCGACGTCGTCTTCACGTCGCACCCGGGGGTGCCCACGGGTGCCACGGTGCTGCACCTGGCCTCGTCCATGGGCGCGGACGTGACTGCGGGAACCTTCGAGTCCCTCGGCAGCGTGCAGGTGGGCCGCTTGGCCCTCACCGTCCCCGCCTACCACGCCGACAAGATCATCGAGCAGCTGCGTAAGAACAACGTTCACGCGGAAGTGAGGACCCAATGACCACCGCATACCTCGCCGCCGCGACCGCCGCGCAGGCGCTCCAGCCGACGGGCAAGGGTGACCCGACCTGGCTCGACAACCCGGCGCTGACCCAGAAGTTCGGTCCGGCAATCCTCGAGACCCTCATGATGACGGGCCTGTCCACGCTCTTCGCGGTCATCATCGGAACGCTCCTCGGCCTCCTCCTCGTGCAGACCGGCAAGGGCGGCCTCACCCCCAACAAGGGCGTGTACCAGGCCGTGTCCTTCGTCGTGAACATCGTGCGCTCCCTGC
>CALHZX010000083.1 GCA_938040725.1 uncultured Actinomyces sp.
TTCCCCCTGGGCCACCTCATCGTCTCAAACACCGACACCTGGGAAGAAAAACAAGACCACTAAAACACCGCGCGAATAAGGCCTCCCCCTCCCCCGCGTTCACGGCACACCAAGCGTTCGATACGTGAGACAGCAAAGCGGGGCACTCCGGCTTCCCGGCGCGCCCCGCTCCCAACAGTCGTGGATCGACGACGTCAGTCGTCATCCTTGCGGTTATCCCAGCGTCGCTCCTGATCCTGAATGAAGGAATCCCAGCCGCCCCCCTTGCTCTTCTTCTCCGAGCGGGGCTCATCCGCACTGCGCCCCTTGACCCCGGACCGCGAAAGCGCGTAAAGCACTCCAGCGACCGTCACGGCGAAACCGACGACCCCCAGGAGGATCGATACGACGGAGTACCCCAGGGACACAGCAGCAACCAGCACAATCATGCCCAGGACAGCACCCGTCAGGCCAAGGGCAATACGGCGAGGAGCGCGAGGACCTTCAGCCGCCTTCGACGCAGGCTCTTCGGAGACGGAATCGGACATCTGTGAGGCCAACGCCGGGTCTTCCTCGCGCAGAGACGCTTCCATCTGCTCGAGGATCTTCTTCTCATACTCGGTGAGAGCCATTGGGTGCCCCTTTCACATGGGTAGTACGAACAGCTTAGCGCGTCCGGTATGTCAGAGACGAACTGGCCTTACAGGAGGGTCCCCTGACGCGGCTCGCTGCCGCCACCATCCGAGCCTTGCCCACCCCGGCCTCGTCGATCGGGCGGAGCCTGAGCGGGAGCCGCCTCGCCCATATCCGCCCCGAAGGAACGCCGGTCGGGCGTCTTCTTTCCGAGCAGCGTCGCAGGGGCGAGCGCACCCGCACCAAACTTCGTGCGGATCTGATCCATCGCACGCTCCGACGCGGCCGGCCGCTCGTCCCGATCCAGGGTCACTGCCACCCCGCCGGAACGCGACTGCAAGCCCTCCACGCGCACGCCGAAGAGACGCACCCCGCCGATCGGCATGTCCTCGCGCGAAAAGAGTTCACGCGCAGCCCTCGCAATGTCTCGCCCCGTGTCCGTGGGCGCCACGAGGCTCACGCTGCGCGTGATCGTATGAAAGTCGGCGCCGCGCATCTTAATCCCGACAGTCCACCCGACAACCCCGCCTGCCCGCAGTCGACGCGCGCAATCGTGGGAGGCCGCCAGGATGAATTCCTCAATCTGGACCCGCGAGCGCACATCCTCCTCGAAGGTGCGTTCCATGCCGACCGATTTTTCGGCACGCACAGGGCTCACGGTCCGCGGATCGATGCCCCACGAGAGATCGTGCAGGTGGTGGGCCGCGGCGACTCCGAGGAGTTTCGTCAGGCGGGCGATGGGTGCGTGGGCGAGGTCGCCAATCGTATCGATCCCCTCGCGATCGAGGACCGCTGCGGTTCGACCACCCACACCCCACAGGGCCCCCACCGGCAGCCCGTGGAGGAAGTCGACCGTGGCCTGACGAGGGATGAGGAGAAGCCCATCGGGTTTGGCGTGCGAGGAAGCGATTTTTGCGACCGATTTCGTGGATGCGATGCCGACGGACGCGGGCAGGCCGACGCTCTCGCGGATCCTCGAGCGGATGAGGGTCGCGATCTTCAGGGGTGATCCGAGTCGGCGCCTCGCACCGGACACGTCCATGAACGCTTCGTCGATGGAGACCTGTTCGAGCGTGGGCGTGATCGTCGCGAGGATCCTCATGACCTCCTGAGAGTAGCGGTGATACAGGCCGTGACTGCCAGGAACGAACGCCGCGTGCGGACACAGGGCTCGGGCACGGGATGTCGGCATGCCGGCGCGCACACCCAAGGCTCGGGCCTCGTAGGTGGCGGACGTGACGACGCCGCGCCCCGAGGTCCCCCCAACGATGATGGGCCGCCCGAGGAGGCTCGGGTCCTCGCGCATTTCGACCTGGGCGAAGAATGAGTCCATGTCGACGTGGAGGATCGGAGTGCCCGAGTCGTCTGATCCCCAGTCGCGTTTCGCTCGCGCGTCCCTGGGAGCGTTTGACATGTCACCTCCTGCGCCCATCGACGGTCTTCGTGGTTACAGTGTCCACCATGGCACGCTCATCTTCGTCACGCGACATCTCTTTCAACACGGATTTCGGCTCTGCGCATATCCGGTGGGATGGGCCGCGTGCGACGCTCTTCCTCGGCGAGGTCGAATCGTCCGCAGTTGACACGTCAGACCCCACCTACTTGGAGTTCGAGTACATGCAGCACATGGACGCTGTCGTGTCCTCGCTGTGGGGCGCTCAGGATCGTTTTCGCGCGCTACATGTGGGCGGTGCGGCGTGCGCGCTCGCCTGCGCATGGTTGTCGTCTCACACGCAGTCCCGCCATGTGGCCGTTGAGGTTGACCGTCTTTTGGCCGAGCAGGTGCGTGAGCACTTCCCGATCCCGAAGGCCCCGCAGGTCAAGATCCGCGTAGGCGATGGACGTGCGGTCCTCGACGGGACGCGCGAGGGGAGTTTCGACGTGATCGTGCGCGACGCGTTCGCCTCCGGGGTAACTCCGGATCACCTGCGTACGGTGGAGTGCGTGCAACGGGCACGCGCGACACTGACAGCCCGAGGCGTCTACCTCGTGAACTGCGCCCACGGCGGGGCAGCAAACGCTCGTCAGGACCTGGCCGCCCTGCGCGAAGTTTTCCCTTTCGTGGCGTCTATTCAGGATCCGAAGGTGGGACGAGGCGGGAGGCGCGGTAACGTCGTCGCCCTGGCCTGCGCGGATGGCGTCGTTGACGTCGATGAGATTGATCGTGCCCTGCGCACGCTGGCACTGCCCGCACGTATTACGCGGCCGCGGGACCTCGAGCGATGGGTGGCGGGAACGCCCGCTCTGAGGGATGCGCAGGTCGGTTATCCTCAGGCCGATTAACGAGGCCGTGGCGCGCGGGCAGGAGCACCGCGCCCAGGAGTTGGGCTCGGCGCCGCCTCACGCACGGATCGTTCAGGCGCGGTGGCGCGGCGACGAGGGGCCGGGTCCCTGCCCCCTGCGGCGTGCCTCAACGCGGGCGAGGACATCCTCAACGGTGTCGGGCTTGGCTACTTCCTCGGCTTCTTCAGTACGCGGTGCCCGCTGAACGGATTCGATTTCCTCGTCCTGGGCACGGGAGACCTGCGCGAGGTAGGCCTCGATCACGTCGCCAATGTCCTTCGGCGCTTTCTCTTCGCCGCTGGTCATCGGAGGCTGCCCCATGCCAGGCAGCGGAATCGCGCCCGTTCCGCCGGTCCATGCATCAAAGTGCTCCTCAAGAGCGGACACGGTGTGCGAGATCTCCGGATTGCCTTCGACGAGCTTCTCGATGCTCTCCTGATCCTGCGCAGCACCCTGTTCGAGGTCACCGACCGGCAACGAGAGGTCCGCGAACTTAGCGAATGAGGTCAACAGGGCAGAGGACGCGGCTGGGTAGCCGGTGTCCGCCATGTAGTACGGAACAGCTCCGAGCAGCGCGAGCCCGCCGATCCCCTGCTGCCCCATGCGAATCTGCACGAACGTGGACAGCGGCGAGGGGAACTGCATGTGATTCGAGATCACGCCGGATCCCGGGGGCAGCAGCGACTCGTCAGTCGCCTGCACGTGAACGGGCGTGGGACGCGTGTGCGGAACCCCCGAGGGGACACCGTGCAATGAAAAGGTAATTTCCACTCCTGCACGTTCGCAGATCTCCCGGATCGCGGCAGTAAACGACTCCCAGTGGGCGTCGGGCTCAGCCCCGTGCAGGACCAGGATCGGATTCCCCATGTCGTCTTCGACGAGGTCAAGGACGGTTTCGGGCATCACCATGTCCGGGGAGGACACCCAGTTGTCGACGGTCACGATGGGCCGATGGGAGCGGTAGTCCATGAGGGAATCGGCATCGAACGTGGCGACCCGCTCGTTGTGCAAGGAACGCAGCAGCTGGCCAATCGCCATGCGTCCAGCCGCGCCGGCGTCAATCGCCCCATCGAAGTGGATGAGGAGAATTTTTGCCTTCGCACCCGCGGCGGGACCGTCGGCATACAGGTCGGTGGCCTTCATACTCACATCTCCTCCTCATGCTCATGCTTCTGCCTCGTGTCTAACGTACCCGCGTCGCCCCCGCCTCGTCACGCGGGAACCGTTTTTGAGCTTGGGGCGAAGTCCGCACACGCCCGACGCACTGCAAGCGCCGAAAGCAAAAGTAGGGGACAATAGAGGGCCACAGAATCGAGGAGGAGCCATGGCCACGAACACTCATGATGAGTCGTCGACCGACCTTCCGTTGCCCGAACAGGATTTCGTCGACCGCGCCTACGAGCGCCTGGATGCACTGCGAGTCTCCTACCGCGAGCGCCAGGGGCGCGTCCACTCCACGCACGGCGTCGGTAACGCACAGGGATGGACTGAGCGCGAGGCCCTGTCCGCGCACCTGGGAGAGATGGCCGCCCGCCTCGAAGGCGTGGAAGAACGCCTCGTCTTTGGTCGCCTCGACATGGTGGATCGTTCTGTGCGCCACGTCGGCCGACTGTCGCTGTCACACGAAGACGGCACTCCCCTCCTCGTGGACTGGCGTGCTCCCGCTGCGCGTCCCTTTTATCAGGCCACGTCGGCTGAGCCGGACGGAGTCGTTCGGCGCCGTCATATTTCGACGCGTGAGCGTCGAGTGACCGGCCTGGAGGATGAGCTGTTGGACGCGTCCCACGCGTCGGGGCTGGAGCTCCAGGGCGAGGGCGCGCTCATGCACGCCCTGAGCGAAGCTCGCGACGGTCGTATGGGCGACATCGTCGCCACCATTCAGTCCGAGCAGGACCGCATCATCCGCGCATCCGACAAGGGCCTCATGGTCGTCCAGGGTGGCCCGGGTACCGGCAAGACAGCGGTCGCGCTGCACCGTATCGCCTACCTTCTGTATGCCCACCGCGAGCGCCTCGAACGCTCGGGTGTCCTCCTCGTTGGGCCCTCACGTCTGTTCCTGCGTTATATCGAGCAGGTGCTCCCCTCCCTGGGTGAGACGGGCGTCGTGTCTGTGACTGTCGGTGACCTGGTGCCGGGCGTGCATGCTCGCGCCGAAGACGACGAGGCCGTGGCGCGGATCAAGGGGCTGCCGGCGTGGGCGAAGATCGTCAAGGAGGCGGTGCGCTCGCTCGCGAAGCTGCCCGAGGGCGACCAGGTGCTACGCGTGTGGAACCGCGAGGTGACGCTGTTGCGCTCCGACGTGGAGACGGCCAGGCGCCGAGCGAAGCGCTCTGGTCGTGCGCACAACGTGGCGCGCGAGTCTTTCGCGCGCGAGCTCATGGACGTGCTCGCCCTGCGTCTTGCGCGTGAGGCCGGGGATGCCGACACCGAGGGTGGCGTCGATCCGGAGGTAAAACGCTCGTGGCTCATCGAAATCCGCGATTCGGTGGATTGCAGGCGCGCAATCAACACAGCGTGGATGCCGACGAGCGCTCAGACGCTGCTGCGTCGCCTCTACGCTCGCCCCGAGGTATTGGCGGCGGCGAACCGCAAGGCTGGTTCTCCCCTGCGTCCCGATGAGCTCGCCGCTCTCGTGCGGCCGCGCTCGGCGCCGTGGACGGTGTCAGACGTGCCGATCTTGGATGAGTGCGAGGAGCTCCTCGGCCCCATGCCGTCGTCTTCCTCCTCGTCGCGCGAGGCCGACGAGGGCGCGATTGAACGCGCTCGCGAGGCGATTGAAACCCAAAACCTGGGCGGCGGCATCGTGACCGCCCAGATGCTCGCCGAGCAGGTGGCCGGGCAGGACACCTGGACGCCACTGTCCGAGCGCGCCGCGAAAGACCGCACGTGGGCATACGGCCATATCGTGGTCGACGAAGCCCAGGAGCTCTCTCCGATGGCATGGCGCGCCCTGCTGCGCCGCTGTCCCTCCCGTTCGTTCACGATCGTCGGAGACCTCGACCAGCGCCGTGGCAACAAGCGTCCGCCCACGTGGAAGAAAGCTCTCGGCCCAGCAGCCCGCGCCCTGGCGGCCGAGTACGCCCTCACGGTCTCGTACCGCACGCCTGCGACCCTGACGACCCTCGCTGAAGGTGTCGTCGCCCGCGCCGGTGTTCCCGTTCTGTACCCGATGACCGCCGTACGCGACGTCGAGGGCTGCTACCGCGTCACCCACGTGGACGCGCCCGAGGACACCCCGGCCTCGCCGAAGGACAACAGCCCCCTGTGGCGCGCCGTCGCCCAAGCCCAGCGCGAGGCCGAGGAACGCCTCGACCGCGAGGCGGGCACCTCCCGTGGCCGCATCGCCCTCATTGTCGGCAACGAGCGCGCCCGAGCGTGGGGAGCCGATGTCGCCGGCGAGACTGCGCTCTCCGAGCGTGTCTCCCTCCTGTCTGCCGTTGCCTCCAAGGGCCTCGAATTCGACTCTGTCGTCCTCGTCGAACCCGCCGAGATCATCAGCGACGGCGTCGGAGACCTCTTTGTGGCGCTCACGCGCGCCACCCACGACGTCCACGTCGTCCACAGCGCAGCTCTGCCCGCCGGCATGGAGGAATGGTAGGAGCAACCACACCCTGACACCGCGCGCCCCTTTCCGCTCCCGTCTGCCATGATGGGGGCATGACACGCGCACTGCTCCTGGAAAACCCGCACGACGTCGCCGACGATATTTTCGCCAAGTTCGGCATTGAGGTAAGGCGCGTCAAGGGCGCCCTGTCCGAAGATGACCTGATCGAGGCTCTCGAGGGCGTGGACTACCTGGGTTTGCGTTCCAAGACCGAGGTCACCGAGCGCGTGCTGCGTGCACGCCCCGAACTCAAGGCCATCGGCGCCTTTTGCATCGGCACAAACCAAATCGACCTGGCCACGGCGACAGAGATGGGCATCGCCGTCTTCAACGCCCCTTATTCCAACACTCGTTCCGTCGTCGAACTCGCAATCGGCGAGATCATTGACCTTTCGCGCCGCGTGACCGTGAAAAACTCGCGTCTGCACCGCGGCGTGTGGGACAAGAGCGCGGACGGGGCCCACGAGGTGCGCGGCCACACACTCGGTATCATCGGCTACGGGAACATCGGTACCCAGCTCTCCGTTCTCGCTGAGGCCATGGGCCTCAACGTCATCTTCTACGACGCCGCCGAGCGCCTCGCCCTGGGCAACGCGACGCAGATGCCCACCATGGAAGCCGTCCTACGCGAAGCCGACATTATTTCGGTGCACGTGGATGGCCAGGAGTCCAACACGAACCTCATCGGACACGTCGAGTTCGAACTTATGAAGCCCGGTGCCCTGTTCATCAACCTGTCACGCGGCCACGTCGTTAACGTCGACGCACTGCATGCCGCGCTCGTCTCAGGTCACCTGGGCGGCGCCGCCATCGACGTGTTCCCGCAGGAGCCTCGCGCCAACGGCGACCCTTTCACCTCTCCCCTGGCGACCCTCGACAACGTCATCCTCACGCCCCACATCGGCGGCTCGACGGAGGAAGCCCAGTACGACATCGGCCGTTTCGTGGCCGCTAAGATCGGCGAATACCAGGTCAGCGGATCCACCGATATGAGCGTCAACCTGCCGAACCTGACGATGAACGTCGGCAAACGCTCGCGCTACCGCGTGCGCCTCATCCACCGCAACGTCCCCGGCGTTATGGCGCGCGTCAACCAAATTTTCGCGTCCTCCGAAGCCAACGTCGACGCACAGATCCTGGCCACCCTCGACGAGGTCGGCTACGTGCTCACCGACATTTCGGCAGGCCTGGGACGCGAGGCACTTGAGGAGCTGAGCCACCTGCCCGAGACCATCCGCTTGATCGCGACGCCGCTGTAAAACTGTCGCGTTCATCGCGTTTCCACCTGGTTAATGGGCAGCGTGGTTACGGTATCGTAGGTATACCGTTCCCAAAGGAGGACAGATGGACCTCACGTCGCAGCTGCGCGCTCTCTACGCACCAGGCGTTGCCTACGAGATCGCGGCCCCCGCCCAGCCCATCCCCGAGATGGTCCTGGAGGTTGCCTCGCGCTACCCGGGGCGCACAGCCATCGACTTTTTCGCGCGCCAGCTCACGTATGCAGAGCTTGCCACTGAGATGCGCCGATGCGCTGGCGCCCTCCACCAGGCGGGTGTGCGCCCAGGCGAGCGGGTCGCTCTCGTCATGCCGAATTGCCCGCAGCACGCCGTTGCCGTTCTCGGCACGATGCTGCTCGGCGCGGTCGTCGTTGAGCACAATCCCCTGGCACCCGCAGGCGAGTTGGAAGGCGAGTACGCGCGACACGGCGCACGCGTGACGATCGCGTGGTCCAAAGCCTTGGAGAAGCTCACCTTCCTCGGACGCGGCCACACCACGTTCTCGATGGACCTGACGACGGCCCTGCCCACGGCCTCGCGCCTAGCACTCAAGCTACCTGTGAAGGCAGCGCGCGAGAAGCGCGATCAGCTCGCGAGCCCACGCCCGAACTGGGCCCGCTCCTGGACGCGCGCGATGCGCTCGGCCACCCCCTGGCGGGGCAGCTGCCCATGCGCCATGGACGACGTCGCCCTCCTCATCCACACGGGCGGAACGACGGGCGTTCCGAAGGCCGCCGCACTCACGCACGCCAACCTCATGGCCAACGTCGAGGAATCGATCGCGTGGGTGCCGGTCCTTCATGAAGGGGCCGAAGTCTTCTACTGCATCCTCCCGCTTTTCCACGCCTTCGGCTTCACGATTGGCTTCCTGGCGGGCCTGCGCTTGGGCGCGACAATCGCGATGTTCCCCAAGTTCGACACCGCACTGGTCCTGGCGGCCCAACGCCGCCTGCCGTGCACGTTCTTCCTCGGCGTTCCACCCATGTACGAGCGCCTCCTCAAGGCAGCCGAGGGGACGAACGCCGACCTCTCGTCGATCCATTTCTCCCTCTCGGGTGCGATGCCTCTCTCGGCCTCGCTGGCCGATCAGTGGGAGCATGCCACGGGCGGTCTCATGATCGAAGGCTACGGCATGACCGAAGCCTCTCCCATCCTCCTTGGATCCCCTCTGGCCTCATCGCGCGCACGCGGAGCCCTTGGCATCCCCTTCCCCTCCACGCAGGTGCGCATCGTCGATCCAGAAAACCCCTCCCGCGAGGTGGCCGATGGCGAGGTCGGAGAACTCGTCGCGCGTGGACCACAGGTCTTTTCCGGCTACTGGAACCAGGACGAGGAAACCGCGGAAGTTTTCACCGAGGATGGCTGGCTACGTACGGGCGACCTCGTGCAGGTGCGCGACGGCTTTATCTACATGGCCGACCGACGCAAGGAGATGATCAACTCCTCCGGCTTTAACGTCTATCCCTCCCAGGTCGAAGAAGCCGTGCGATCAATGCCTGGCATTCTCGACGTCGCAGCCGTTGGCGTACCTGCCGGAGAGTCCGGAGAGGACGTCGTCGCAGCGGTCGTGCTCGAAGCCGGTGCCTCCGTGACGCTGGGCGACCTGCGCAAGTGGGCGGAAAAATCACTCGCCCACTACGCGCTCCCTCGTCAGATTGTCGTCATGACCGAGCTTCCTCGCTCGCAGCTGGGCAAGGTCATGCGCAAGAGGGTGCGCGAGCAAATCCTGGGAGCTCAGGCGGCCGCCACGGATGCAGTCGCAGGCGCGCGCGACGCCGTCGCAGGTGCGCGCGAGGCGATGAGCGAAAAGGTCGCAGAGGCACGCGTGGCCGTCGCCGGAGCGCGCGATTCCGTCGTCGAGGCGGTGGCGGGCGCGCGTGAGTCAGTGTCCGAGGCCGTGGCGGGGGTCCGTGGAATGTCTGCGGGCGCTCAGGGCTCTACCCCCACTACCGGAGACGATGCACCAACGGCTGACCACCAGGAGACATCCGACAGCTAATCACCAGGCATCACCACGCTGACAAGTAGTGCCCGGTCCTCGTTGAGGGCCGGGCACTACTCGCATATCAGAATCAGTCGTCTCCGAGCAGCGTGGGCGCTGCGGTGACAGCGCGTTTGCGGGCAGAACGCGCTTTACGAGGCTTTTTCGCAGGGGTCGGCGCGCACTGGGCGGCATCTTCCGCTGTCTCGGGAGCGTCGGCACCGGAAGCGGCGCTGCGCGAGCGCTCCCGCAGCGCGTGAATGGCCTGTTCGAAATCGTCGAGGTTATCGAACTGGCGATAGACGGATGCGAAGCGCAGGTATGCGACGACATCCAGATCGCGTAGGAACGGAAGGATCGCCTTTCCCACCTCGTCTGTGGACACGTTGGAGACACCCGTCGAGCGCAGCTGCTCCTCCACCTGCTGGGCAAGAATCGCGAGCTGATCATCCGACACGGGCCGACCCTGGCAGGCCTTCTTCACACCCGATACAACCTTGTTACGGGAGAAGGACTCGACCACACCGGAGCGCTTGACGACCTGGAATGACGAGGTTTCGAGCGTCGTGAAACGCTTCTTGCAGTGGGTGCACTCGCGACGACGCCGAATCGAGGCGCCGTCATCCGCAATGCGCGTATCGACGACGCGCGAATCCGGGTTATGACAGAAAGGGCAGTGCACCCTTCAACGGTACACGCTCGGACCCCCATCTGTCACAGGAGTCCCACGTGCCACCGTCAGCGGACGGGGACAACAACCCTCTGGCCAGGCTGCAAGGCGCCGCGCACGTCATTCATACGCTCAATGTCGGCTACGACCTGCTCGAGCGGGCGGTCCGTCTTCACGCTCTGTGCGAGGGACCACACAGAGTCACCACTGACAACCGCCTTTGTGACGGTCGGACCATCATACGCGTCCGGCTGAATCGCCAGACCAAGGACGCCGGCACCAACCGAGAGAACGAGCGTGGCGAGCACGCCTGCGAACAGACCGCGACGCGAGGACACAGTCCGACGACGAGGAGTAGCAGGCACACGCAGGTACGCGGGGTCATCGACACGCTGAGCCTCAACGCGGCGACGCGCGGAAGGAGCGGAGGAGATATCACGAACGGTCGCAAGGGGCGCATCCTCAACAACGCGCAGGGGCGAGCGGCGCGCGGGGAACGAGACAGCAGTCTTCGTCACAAAGGAAACACTCATGAGAACCTCCAGTAACCTCAATCGAACATCTGTTCGTCGAACACCTGTACGATAGCACGCAATCCACACAATGTCGAGACCCGCTCGAACATATGTTTCATTTTGTCTGTGATCGTCCTATCCTTGACACATCCAGTGGACGACCACCCGTGCACATTTGCGTCCACCCACAGGAGAGGGAGAGGCCATGACCGAGCGACCGATCAGCGATCGCCACCGCGCGATCCTGCGTGTTATCAACGAAAAGTTGGCATCAAGCGGCTTCCCCCCGTCTGTGCGCGAGATCGCATCCGCAGTTGGATTGGCTTCACCTTCGACGGTGAAGCATCATCTCGACGCGCTTGAGGCCGACGGATACCTGGTCCGCGAACCCGGGCTCCCTCGCGCGCTCGACCTCACTGATCGCGCGCGCACCGAGCTGGGAATCGCCCCCTCGTCGCAACCCTCGGAGAAGGTCGTTCGCATCGAAGTCCCCATCTCCCACGTGGAGGAAGAGGGAACGGCTATTCCTTTGGTCGGACGCATCGCCGCTGGTGCGCCCATCACGGCTGAGCAGCACGTGGAGGATGTGTTCCACCTGCCAACGTCCATGACCGGGCACGGTGACCTCTTCATGCTCGAGGTCAGTGGCGAGTCAATGGTCGACGCTGGCATCTTCGACGGAGACTACGTTGTCATCCGCTCTCAGAACGACGCTCGCAACGGAGAATTTGTCGCTGCCATGATCGACGGCGAGGCCACGGTCAAGGAACTGTCCATCACGGGCGGCCACGTCTGGCTGCTCCCGCACAACCAGGACTACTCCCCCATCCCCGGCGACGAGGCCACCATCCTCGGCAAGGTCGTGACCGTCATTCGTTCGCTCTGACGCACTGCAATAAAGAGTGGCGCCACCCAAGAGGGTGGCGCCACTCGCTCTCTGTCGATGAGGATCAGAAGCCGAGGTCGCGGGCGACCTGACGCAGACGCTGGGCCGAGGCGGTCAGACCGTCGCGCTCATTAAGCGTGAGCGGCGGGTTAAGGACTCGTCCGGCGCCGTCGCGGCCCACGATGGTCGGGGCAGCCATGACGACGTCCGAGATGCCTTCCCAGTCCTCAAGCAGGGTCGAGATGGTCAGGACTCGCTGCTCGTCACGCAGGACAGCACCCGCGATATTCGCAGCGGACAGACCAATCGCGTAGTTGGTCGCGCCCTTGCCCTCGATGATCTTGTAGGCGCTCTGGACGACCTCCTGCGCGATCGAGTTGCGCAGAGCCGAGTCGAAGACACCGCCGGACAGAGTCGGGCCCCACTGCGACAGCGGGACGTTGCCGATCTCAGCGCTGGACCACAGGGCGACCTCAGAGTCGCCGTGCTCACCCGCCACGTACGCGTGGATGTTCTGGGTGGCCACGCCCGTCTCACGCGACACGAGGTAGCGCAGGCGAGACGTGTCGAGCACCGTGCCCGAGCCGAAGACCTGATTGCGGGGAAGACCCGTGAGCTTGAGTGCCACATAGGTGACGACGTCAACGGGGTTCGTCACGAACATGAAGCGGGCATCAGGGGCCACGTTCTGCAGGTTCGGAACGATCTTTTTCATGAGGTTAACGGTCGAACCGGCGAGCTCCAAACGCGACTGGCCGGGCTGCTGCTTGGCACCAGCCGTCACGATAATCAGGTCAGCACCACGAACGATCTCAACGTCGTCGGAGCCTTCGATCGAACCGGCGGGGGTGAACTGAATGCCGTGGGCCATGTCGAGGGCCTCGGCCTCCACCTTTGCCTTGTTGATGTCTTGAAGGACGATCGAGCGGGCGTCGCCGCGCATCGCGCAGGCGTACGCGACAGCGGTACCAACCGCGCCGGCGCCGATAATGGCGATCTTAGAGGGACGTCCGGAGGACTTTGACGGGTACAGGGTCTGGGCTTTATTTTCCACGAGTGTCTCCTAGAGTCTGCGGGTATGTCCATTCTCTCAGATGAGAGCATCACCGCGCCCGTTAACTGTGCGACGTTTTACACGCTCAGAGGCCACTCGCCCCTACTGGTCACGCACCGTGGAGAGGCGTCGCAACGCTCCGCGAACGACCTGCGGATCCGTCGTCGGCCACATGGCGGGCAGAGACCGCATGATAAAACTGCCGTAGCGCTTGGTCACCACTCGCGGATCGAGGATTGCAACGACGCCTCGGTCATTGGTTGAACGCAGGAGGCGCCCCACGCCTTGGGCCATCATGAGCGCCGCATGCGTGAGAGAGACGGCGACGAAGCCATTGCCGCCCCGGCGTTCGACGTCCATGGATCGGGCGCGCGACACCGGATCGTCAGGGCGCGGGAAGGGAATCTTGTCGATGACGACGAGGCGGCAGGCCTCCCCGGCGACGTCGACCCCCTGCCACAGGGACATCGTGCCAACGAGGCAGGAGTCGCGTTCCTCCCGAAAACGCTGGATCAACTGCGCCAAGGTTTCCTCACCCTGCAGGTAGACGGTTAAGTCCGTTTGCTCACGAAGGGCTTGTGCTCCAGCGATCGCCCCGCGGCGCGACGCGAACAGGGCGAGCATCCCGCCACCCGAGGCCTGCGCAAGTTCGACGAGCTCGTCGAGTAGTTCATCGGAGGGGCCATCGCGTCCAGGCAGGGGCAAGTGGGTCGCCACGTAGCGGATGCCCTGGCGTGCATGGTCGAAGGGGGATCCCACGTCGATGCCGTGCCAGGGCACACCGGAGACGGCCATGCCGGACTGTGCGGCCATGAAGTCGAAATTCCCGCCGAGCGCGAGCGTTGCCGACGTGAGGATCGCGGGTCGCTCGCCGATGCCGTTCCCACCGATCGCCGCCGACACGTCAAGGGGTCCGACGGTGAGTCGCGCGTTGTCGGATTCGTCCTTCGTGATGTAGGCGATCGACTGGTCGGGATCACGCCCCCACGCGTCGAGAGCGCCGATCAGTTCGTCGATGGCAGCACGGGCCAGGAGCTTGGCGGCGGGTTCTCCCCGTGCCTCGGACACCTCGTGGCTGGCGCGCCGGGCAGCGCCGTCCAGCACGATCATCGCGTCGACGAGGGCACTCGGCCTGTGCTCGAGGAGCCCGGCCTCCAGGGGCGCCATGGCGGCACCCAGCCCAGCCCCAGCCTCGTCAAGGTCCGTGGAATCGATGGACAGATTCGAGCGCAGGGAGCGCGCTACGCGGCTCACGCGGGCCACCGTCAGGTCGGCGGCCGCCTGGGAGCGCACACGATCGGCGAGCTCGTGGGCCTCGTCGATGACGACGGCGCCGTACTCGCCGAAGAGCTCGCCCTCGCCGCACGCATTGATGCCGAACAACGAATGATTCGTGACAACGACGTCCGCCTCGGCAGCCTCCAGTCGGGCGGCCTGCGCGAAGCATTCCTCGATGAGCGGGCAATGCTTGCCCAGGCACTCGGGTTTGGCAACCGACGCGTGGTGCCAGGCCCGATCCGACACACCGGGCACCAGATCGTCGCGGTCTCCCGTCGTGGTTTCGCTGATCCACTCACGGATACGCACGATCTCCTTGCCGAGCTCACCAGTCGGGCCGACGCTGATGTCCCGATCCTCAAACAGGGTGCCCCCGGTGGGGTACCCGCCGTCCAGCTTGTGCAGGCACGCGTAGTTCGACCAGCCTTTGAGCACCGCGACCTTCAGGCGTGTACCTGTCACCGAGGCGACCGCATCAATAGCGACCGGCGCGTCCTTGACGAGGATCTGACGCTGCAGGGCGAGCGTCGCCGTCGAGACCACCGCGCGAACCCCATTCGCCGCGCAGTGCGTCAGCAGGGGTACAAGGTAGCCGAGAGACTTGCCTGTGCCCGTGCCTGCCTGCACGAGGAGGTGGTGGCGGTCCTCCAGGGCCGCAGCTCCTTCGGCGACCATCGAGGCCTGTCCCTCGCGCGCGGACCCGCCCATCTGGGAAACGACCGTATCAAGGACGCGACCCGAGGCCTCGACCAGGTCCTCGCTCACGAAGCGTTCACCGCCGCGTCGCCCACGGTGCCGCTCACCGCCTCGCGGGCGATGACGGCGGCCATGGCCTCGTCGACGCGCGCGACGATACGCGTGCCCACCTCCACGTACTCCTCACGCTCGACGTCACCCTCCTCGTGGATTCGATGCACGAGGGAGCCGGCCGAATACGGCAGGATCGCGTCGACTGCCACGCGAGGCCGCGGCAGCATGTCCTCAAGGGCAGCGCGCAGAGCATCCACGCCCCAGCCCGTGTGGGCACTGAGCGGGACAGCATTCGGAAAGACTGTGCGCAGCAGCGCGATCTGCTCGGGCGAAGCCAGGTCGGCCTTATTCAGGGCGATGAGCTCGGGGATCTCCGAAGCGCCCTCAATCGTGTCGATGACCGAGCGCACGGCCTGCACCTGGGAAACCGGGTCCGGGTGCGCCGCATCGACGACGTGCAAGATGACATCGGCCTGACCGACTTCCTCCAGGGTCGAACGGAAGGCCTCGACCAGCTGGGTGGGCAGGTTGCGCACGAAACCGACCGTGTCGGTGAGCGTGTACTCGCGACCGTCCGCAGCGCGCGCACGGCGCACCGTCGGGTCCAGCGTGGCGAACAGCGCGTCCTGGACGAGGACGCCCGCGTCCGTCAGACGGTTGAGCAGCGTCGACTTGCCGGCGTTCGTGTAGCCGGCGATCGCCACCGACGGCACACCCCCACGACGGCGGGAGTTGCGCTGCGTACGGCGGGCAGGTTCCATGCGCGCAATGTCCGCGCGCAGCTTCGCCATGCGCGTGCGAATGCGGCGACGATCCAACTCGATCTTGGTCTCACCGGGACCCCTGGAACCGATACCCGCGCCACCAGCGACACGGCCGCCAGCCTGGCGTGACATTGACTCGCCCCAGCCGCGCAGACGCGGCAGCAGATACTCAAGCTGAGCGAGTTCCACCTGCGCCTTACCCTCACGGGACTTGGCATGCTGGGCGAAAATATCGAGAATCAAAGCCGTCCGGTCAACGACCTTGGCGTCAACGACGTCCTCGAGCCCGCGGCGCTGCGAGGGGGCCAGTTCCTCGTCGACGATGACAGTATCGGCCTCAACGCTACGCACGATCTCAGCCAGCTCGCGAGCCTTGCCGGACCCCAGGTAAGTCGCGGGATCGGGCTTCATGCGACGTTGAATGATGCCGTCAAGAACGCGCGAACCGGCGGTCTCCGCGAGCGCGGCGAGCTCGCGCAGCGAGTTCTCCGCCTCTTCCTCGCTCTGCGTGGTGCGCAGGCCCACGAGCACGACTTTTTCGAGTCGCACCTGGCGGTATTCAACCTCGGAGATATCCTCGCGGTCGGAGGCGCCCGTGTCGACGCGGCGCGTGCCCGCTCGGGCCTCGCGCTCAAGGGCGCCCGCGTCCTGGGACGTGTCCTGACCCGTCGTCGATGCGAGCGCCGTTCCCGAGCGCGCGAGGATGCGCGCGACAACGTCGTTGACGCGCTGGTCGCGCTCTTCTTTCGAGGAGTCCGCACCTGTGTGGGTCATGTCCATAACTATCCTTTTTGTGGGGACTTCTAGTGTCGCACGCCCCGTCCTCATCTGCGCCGCCGCGCGCGGGCGCGATAGGCTTTCATCCGTGGACGAACAGTATTTCACCGACTCTTCCCCAGCGACCGCCGACGAGGTCCGCACGATCGAGGTGAGCGCGCGCGGCTTCGACCTGTCGATGCGCGTGTCCTCACGTGTGTTCTCAGGTTCTAAGCTCGATCTCGGGACGCGTCAGCTCCTGGAGATCGCCCCGGACCTGCCCGAAGGTGGGACCTTCCTGGACCTGGGCTGCGGGTGGGGTCCAATCGCGACGATCATGTCGTTGGAGTCCCCGAACGCTACCGTATGGGCGGTGGACGTGAACTCGCGCGCGGTGGATCTGACGCAGCGCAACGCCCAGTCCAACGGCGCGAGCGGTGTGCGCGCGCTCAAGGCCGAGGAGGCGCTGGCCGCCTCACGGGAGTCGGACACGCGCTTCGACGTCATCTGGTCGAACCCGCCCGTGCGCATCGGTAAGGACGCGATGCACGAGATGCTGCTGGCATGGCTCGGCAGGATTGCCCCCACCGGCGTTGCCTACCTCGTCGTCCAGCGCAACCTGGGAGCGGATTCGCTCATCACGTGGCTGAACGGCCAGGGCCTCCAGGCCTCGAAGTACGCGTCCAAGAAGGGCTTCCGCATCATCGAGGTTCGCCCCGCCTGACGCGCTCTTCGTCATCGACGAGGCCGGGGCCTCGTCGCGCTCACCAGCACCGCTTTCTGGGGGCCGGGCTCAGGGCAGTCGGATCTCGGCGACTCGGGTCGCAGGTCCGGTGAGGAACACCGACGCGTCCGTGATGCGGGGGCTCTCCCCCGTCCAGTCGATGACGCCGTCGAGGCCGACGATGACCGTTCCGCCCGGGATATCCACGACCCACTGGGTGGGCGCGCCGGGGCCGCGTCGCAGCGCGGTGGCGAGGGCCGCCGCGCAGCACCCGGTACCGCACGCCTGGGTCTCCCCCACGCCTCGTTCCAGCACGCGCATCGCGATGTGCCCGCGCTCGCCCCCGGGTTCGGTCAGGTCGACGACCAGCTCGAGGTTGGTTCCCGCCTGGGGCGACGGATCGTAGGAGGGACGCTGCGCCTGCGGGATCTGGGAGACGTCAACGGTCGGCAGGAACACGCCGCGCAAGGTCTCCTCGTCGGCAAGCTCGACGACGGTGTGCGGGTTGGGCATGTCCACCCAGATACCGCCCAGGACCGCATCGATACCGGGGACTCGCACGTCGATCGTCTCGCGGGCGGGAGAGGTCGCCGGGCCCATGTCGACGCGGTAGCTCGCCCCCTGCCCCTCGTCCTCGGATTCGGGGGTGACGCGCTTGATGCCGCCGCGCGTGGCCACGTCCAGCGTCTGCCCGACCGGCAGATCTACGAGGCCCTCGCGGCGCAGGTGATCGACGAAGACGCGCACGCCGTTGCCGCACATCTCAGCCTTCGAGCCATCCGCGTTGCGGTAATCCATGAACCACATTCCCTCGCGCTCGACGGCCCGGATGAAGCCGTCGGCACCAATCCCGAAAGCCGGGGAACACAGCGTCGCAACCTCGATCTCGCTGGGATCGTAATCGTCGAAGCGATCCGTGGCGACGACGAAGGAATTACCGGCACCGTGCGCCTTGACGACGCGGGCGTGGGCGGGCAGCTGCGTGTGTGTCATGGATCCACCGTAGCCCTCGTGTCCCGGCCGCGCAGCCGCCGATCATGTTAGGAGCGTCCCAGGGCGGCCTCGGCCTCGCGCTCGGTCAGCTCGACGACGCGGCGCACCACGGCCTCGTTCGAGTCGAAATTCTCCACGTCCAGCCAGTGCACGCGCGGGTCCGGACGCAGCCACTTGACCTGGCGACGCGCCAGCTGGCGGGTGGCCAGCGCGATGGACTCCACGGCCTCGTCGCAGCTCATCTGCCCGTCAATGACGGCGAGCGCCTGGGAGTAGCCCGTCGCGCGGGACGCTGTCTTCGCCTCGCGTAGGCCCATGTCAATAAGCGCACGCACCTCCTCGATGAGGCCGCCGTCCATCATGGCGCGGGTACGCACCGCGATACGCTCGTCGAGTTCCTCCATCGGGCGACACAACGCCACCATGAGTGAGGGCGTCACGAACTCGTGGCGGGGCATGGACGCCGAATAGGGGCGCCCGGTCAGCTCGATGACCTCGAGCGCCCGAATGATCCGACGGGCGTTGTGGGGATCGATGCGCTGCGCCGACACGGGGTCTAGCTGAGCGAGGCGGTCATGCAGGCCTCGCGAACCCAACGGCCCCTCGGCTTCCTCCTCCAGGCGAGCGCGCACGGCCGGGTCCGTGCCCGGAAACTCGATGACGTCCAGGAGGGCTCGCTGGTAGAGACCCGACCCTCCCGCGACCACTGCGACACCCCCGCGCTCGTGGATACTCGCCACATCGGCGCGCGCATGCCTCTGATAGGCGGCAACCGAGGCCTCGTCGCGCACGTCAAGCACGTCGATCTGGTGGTGGGCGATCCCGCGGCGCTCCTCCACCGGGGTCTTCGCCGTCCCCACATCCATGCCGCGGTAGAGCTGCAGGGCATCCGCAGACACAATCTCACCCGCACCACTCGCGCCGAGCGCCTCCGGGGCCGCGTCGGCCAGCGCCAGGGCCAGATCCGACTTTCCCGAGGCCGTGGGCCCCACAACCGCGCACACGACGTCCGACGCGCGTCTCACCGATGTCTCCATGGCCACCAGTGTACGGGTGCCTCCCACAGATACCACCCAACACCGGCTAGGCTTAACACCATGAGCACAACTGACACTCCTCCGGTCACTCTCGACCGGGTCATCCACGCGGTCGAGGCCGTCGGACTCATCCCGTTCATCTCCTCCACCGGCCAGGTGGCTGCGATCTTGCCGAACCGCACCGTCCGCATCGCGGTGCCCGAGGGCCACCCGGTTCAGGGAGTCGCGGACTACCCGCGCTTCTTCGCCCCCTCGCACGCAGACGCCATTGCTTCGGCAGTGCGCCGCCTCAACGCGTCCACCTACCTGCCGAAGATCACCTCCGGCACGACCGAGACCGGCGCCATCGCCCTGCACCTGCAGCACACCTTCAACTGGGTCGTGGGCGCCACGGACGCACAGGTTCAGGCCGAGGTCTCCCAGTTCATCATGGCCTCCGTCGCCATGATGAACCAGCTCGACAGCATGTTCCCCGACCAGTGGACGAAGGAGGGCACCAATGCCTGAATGGAAGAGCTTCACCTTCGGCGATGACGGCGAGGCCAAGCCCGAGGCTATGCCCGCCCCCGCCACCCCTTCCCCCGCGATGGAAGCCGACGAATACGCCGCCAAGTGGGGCACCGAGGTGTCCGAGCTGACGATCGAACGCATCGAGAAGGTGCTTGAGGGCGACGGTCTGCCGCACGGCTCGAACGAGTTCATCGCCGTCACCCAGCTGGAGGACGCGCAGTTCCAGATTCATCGCGAACCCGTCGATGCCCCCTGGGCGCAAATCGAGACACGCATCGCGGTGCCCGGCGAGGGCCATACCGAGGTCTCGCTGCAGGAGAAGGCAAACCAGTGGAACAACGCCCACCTGCAGCCGACGGTCTTCCCCATCGAAGACGGTGACGGCTGGGTCCTCATGGCTGCGTCGCGTTTCTTCGTCGGCGAGGGTCTGTCGGACCGCCAGATCCACGCAATGCTTCGCCGCGGCCTGATTATCGGCCTGTCGGCCACTCAGGAAATCCCCGCGCTCTTCGCGCACGACTCCGACGAGTAAACCCCTCGATCTGGCCACATACGTGGTGCCCCGCTCCTCAAGCTGGAGGAGCGGGGCACTCTGGGTGGAGTGTGCGCCGACTACATGCGAAGGCGCGGCACGTACCGCGTGCGCGGGAAAAGCCACGGGTCGCATAGGGGGCTCGAATCGACCCGCACTACCGAGAGTGCTCCCGCATGCCGATCGCCTCATCATCGTGACGATCACCACGAAACAAAAGTAACTCAGGAGTAGCGCGTCACACATTCGTTTGGGGGCGACATTTTCCCATTTTTCACTTGTGCGACCGATCAAATGTGCAGTGCGGTCCCTGCACGGTTCCCCGTGACGTGTGGGCCTCCGTAAACAAGACGTCCACGCTGGCCCACATCAGTGCAACTCAGCGTCAGCGCGGGGCAGCCACGCGCAGCGTGGGAATGCCCAGAGACACCGTGGTGTCCGGCTCATCCTTAGCCTGACGGGCCTCCCACGCGTCGCCAGCGCGCGTACGACGCACCTCGAACAGACCACCCCGCGTGCCCGAGTCGGCAATCAGGTGGTGAGGCGCCCCGTATGTGACGGTCGCACGGATCATGTCACCCGGACGCGGGCGACCGGCCTCGGACAGTCCCTGCGGCAAAGCGACGTGCACGAGGCGATTGTCGCGCGCGCGACCCGAGATGCGGTGCGTGGCACCATCCTTACGGCCATCACCCTCGGAAACGAGAACCTCAACCTCCGACCCGGCCAATGCGGCGTTGTCCTCCGCACAGATGCGCTCCTGAAGCATAATGAGGCGCTGGTAGCGCTCGAGCGCCACGTCGTCAGGAACCTGGTCCTCGCGATCCGCAGCGGGCGTACCCGGTCGCGGGGAATACAGGAACGTGAAAGCCGAGGAAAAACGAGCCTGCTCGACGACATCAAGGGTTGCCTGGAAGTCATCTTCGGTCTCGCCCGGGAAGCCAACGATGATGTCCGTCGTGATCGCCGCGTGCGGGATAGCGGTACGTACACGCTCGAGAATGCCCATGAAACGTTCGCGACGGTAGGAGCGGCGCATCTGACGCAGGACCGCATCAGACCCGGACTGCAGGGGCATGTGCAGGCTCGGCATGACCGTGGGTGTCTCCGCCATCGCAGCGATCACATCATCGGTGAAAGCAGCCGGATGCGGCGAGGTGAAGCGCACGCGCTCGATCCCCTCCACACGGCCAACGGCGCGCAGCAGGTCCGCGAACGCTCCACGCTCACCGAAGCCCACGCCGTAGGAGTTCACGTTCTGGCCAAGCAGGGTCACCTCAATGGCTCCCTGCGAGGCGACGGCCTCAACCTCGGCGAGGATATCGCCGGGACGGCGGTCTCGTTCCTTACCCCGCAGATGCGGGACGATACAGAACGTGCAGGTATTGTTGCAACCCACCGAGATCGACACCCAGGCGGCGTAGGCACTCTCGCGGTGCGTGGGCAGCGTCGAAGGAAAGACCTTCAATGATTCCTCGATCTCAACGGCCGCCTCACGGTTGTGCTCGGCGCGACGCAGCAGAGCAGGCAAGACGTCGATGTTGTGCGTCCCAAAGACAGCGTCCACCCACGGGGCCTTCTCGACGATGCCGTCACGCATCTGCTGGGCGAGACAGCCACCGACCGCGATCTGCATACCGGGACGCTTGCGCTTGACGGCGGCAAGCTGCCCAAGGTTACCGAAGAGGCGGGTCGCAGCGTTTTCGCGGACGGAGCAGGTGTTGATCACAATGACATCGGCACCCATATCGCCCGCATCGGTCGCGCGGGCGGCAGCCTCGGGGACCTGCTCAACGGGGACGAGGCCGGCCTGTTCCAGCAGACCCGCCATGCGCTCGGAGTCGTGTTCGTTCATTTGGCACCCGAGCGTGCGCACCGCGTAGGTGCGGGGCGTCGCGGCACCATCCTGCATCATCGTATTCATCGCAGTGAAGTCTAGTCGCCGATCTGCGCGCCGGCGAAGTCGAGCACGTCACGCACGAGCAGGAGCGCGGCGTCAATGGCACCCGCGCGTACAGCCGCTCGATCACCCTGAAGGTGCAGGAGTCGATGCTCCTCCCCTGTCGGGTACGTGCACGCGATATGCACGGTTCCCGCTTCACAGCCGTCGGCCGGGCCGGGACCGGCAACTCCGGTCGTCGAGACGCCAATGTCCGCTCCGAACAGGGAACGTGCGCCCCGAGCCATCTGGCGCGCAACATCCTCGTCGACAGGGCCCGTCAGCGCCAGCTGGCTCGCCGAGACGCCCAGGACAGAGGATTTCGTATCGACCGCGTATGTGCAGGCGCCCCCACGAACGACACGTGATGCGCCGGGCACGTCAACGAGACGCGCAACGAGGCCGCCGCCCGTCAAGGACTCCGCCGTCGCAATCGTCAACCCGCGTTGGGTGAGATCAGCGATCAGCTGCGCAACCTGCTCGTCGCCCATGATGCTCACAGTCCCCACTGCCAGCTCTCCTCTGCCTGATCATCGTCGTCACCCCACGCGTCGAATGCCTCACGCACGGCCGCGGATGCCACCGACGGTGAATAGCCCTTGCGTGCAAGCATCGAACTCAGTCTACGGTAGGCCGTCTCGCGTGGGACGCTCGCGAGCGAGCGCCTTTTGCGGGCCACCAGCTGGACCGCGCGCTCAGCCTCGTCGTCACGATCGATCTGGGACAGGGCGCGCTCGATGGTCGCCGAGTCCAATCCTTTGCGCATGAGGATTTCGCGCAGCGCGCGGCCACACGCACCCGTGCCTGAAAAACGCGATCGGACGAGCGTGTCTGCGTAGGCCTGGTCGTCGACGAGGCCGACAGCCTCGAGACGGTCAACGACCTCGGCGGCGAGCTCGGCGCTAAATCCACGTCCTTCAATAGCACTGGTCAGCTCCGAGCGCGAGCATGCGCGCGCATCGAGCTTGCGCAGCGCGACTTCGCGTGCGGCTTCCACCGCCGCCGTGCCCGTCAGGGCTGCATTGCGTTCGCGCGCGCGTGCAAGCCTCTCGCCCGGGGAGGAACGCCGACGGCGCTCCTCCCCCAGCTCGGGATTATCCTCGGGATCCAGGTAGCGGACCACGACTTAGAAGCCCGCATCCTCATCCGGATCGATATCGGGAACGTCCTGGGAGGCCTGATCCGGGTCCTGAGCCTCGCCGATACCCAGCGAGATGAGGATCTTCTGCTCAATCTCGTTGGCCAGCTCTGGATTGTCAACAAGGAACTGACGCACGTTCTCTTTACCCTGACCGAGCTGGTCATCCCCGTAAGTGAACCAAGAGCCGGACTTACGCACGATGCCGGCCTCGACTCCCATGTCGATGATCGAACCCTCGCGCGAGATGCCCTTGCCGTAGACGATGTCGAACTCGGCCTGCTTGAAGGGCGGGGCCATCTTGTTCTTCACGACCTTGGCGCGCGTGCGGTTACCGACAGGTGCACCGGCTTCCTTGAGGGTCTCGATGCGGCGCACGTCGATGCGCACCGACGCATAGAACTTCAGCGCCTTACCGCCCGTCGTGGTCTCCGGGGAACCAAAGAACACGCCGATCTTTTCACGCAGCTGATTGATGAAGATCGCGGTGGTGCCGGTCGCGGACAGGGCACCCGTGATCTTACGCAGAGCCTGACTCATGAGTCGAGCCTGCAGACCGACGTGGGAGTCCCCCATCTCGCCTTCAATTTCAGCCTTGGGCACAAGTGCCGCGACGGAGTCGATGACGATGATGTCGATGCCGCCCGAACGGATCAGCATGTCCGCGATTTCGAGGGCCTGTTCGCCCGTGTCAGGCTGGGAGACCAGGAGGGAGTCGGTGTCGACACCCAGGGCACGCGCATAAACAGGGTCAAGGGCGTGCTCCGCGTCGATAAAGGCAGCGTTACCGCCAGCCTTCTGGGCGTTAGCGACGGCGTGCAGGGCGACCGTGGTCTTACCGGAGGACTCGGGGCCGTACACCTCAATGACACGACCGCGCGGCAGGCCGCCGATACCCAGGGCAACATCGAGGGCGAGGGAACCCGTGGGGATCACCTGGACTGGCGGACGATTATCGTCGCCGAGGCGCATAACGGAGCCCTTACCGAACTGCTTATCGATCTGCGACAGGGCGACTTCGAGTGCCTTATTGCGATCATTGGTCGCGGGCTTTGCGGCGGGTGCTTTACGGGCAGCCATGGTGATCCTTTCGTCTGCGGCCTCTCCGGCCTGCGGGTGTCCTGGCCTGGAATGCCACCCCTCTCCGAGGCGACATGACGAGTATGCGACCGGCCATCGTCATCTGCGTCCCGCGCGCGTGCCCCCTGTGGATGACACGCATCGGAGCGTCGTCGCCCACAAGCTTAAATGGAACACATGTTCGATTGTCGATCGACACGCCGCAGACGAGCCAGACGGGTATCACTCACAGGAGCATCGTCGGCAGCTCAACGCCCCCGCTCGCGCGGATCGACGCGATGAATCCAGCGCGCATCCTCACGCCCGGTTTCCTCACACAGCGTCGACCAGACCTCGTCCGGGTTCACTCCCGCGGCCAGCGCGTCACGCGCGGTCGCTCCCAGAGAGGCGAGATACAGGTCGGAAACGTATGAGCGGCCGAGGGCCGACCCGAAGGTCGCCTCGACCGCCTCGTAAAACTCAGAGTGCTTCACGCGTCAGGAAATCAGCGTGACGGGCACGATCTCATCGGGCACCGCGTCCGGAATAACCGCGCCATCGATGATCGCCATGCGCTCGGAGACCTCGCGCAGGACAAACCACAGCGGGACACGCAGGGCCGACGTGATGGCCTCAAGCAGTTCGGAGGATGCCTCCTTCTGGCCGCGCTCAACCTCGGACAGGTACCCGAGGGAGACCTGCGCCTCCGAAGAGACTTCGCGCAGGGTACGACCCTGGCGCTGGCGAATGCCGCGCAGGACATCGCCCAGTTCGCTGCGCAGCAGCGGAGTTTCGCTCAGTGTCTTTTCCATAGTGCTACTGTAGCCGTTCTGTTTTGAGGAGCGCAGTGTCAGTTCGCGCATCGAAACGCTGTGACGCTGCTTGTTCACTCCTCGAGTTGCGTTCATATTTGCACAACGCGGGAGGTTTCAGGCTTATTCCACCAACGAGTCGATTAGCCTATGGGTTGCGTCACCCAAGCTCAACTCTGGACGTGCTGCCCCGCGAGACCCCGCTTCGACGGTTCCTCGTTCACGGATGTGTCCGGGGTCGAGCTTTCATCCTCGTTCCCGCCGGAACCACGCATGAGGCGCGCCCCCTCAAGGACGTACATGACGCCCGAGTAGAGCGTGAGCGCGAGAGCGACGCCTGCGAGGGCCTGGCCGAGGTGAATGACCACGACGACCCATCCCTCGTTCGTCTCACTCAGTGCGGTGAAGTGCGCCCACGGGATCAGTAGCACACCGAGGGCCACGATCTGCATGAAGGTCTTGAGCTTGCCCGCCTGATTCGCGGACACGACGATGCCACGGCGCAGGAAGAAGGCACGCATTGCGGTAATGCCCAGCTCGCGCACGGCAATGAGGACCGTCACCCACCAGGGCAGGAATCCCTGGTAGGACAGCAGGCCGAAGCCGCACAGGGTCAGGGCCTTGTCAGCAATGGGGTCCGCGATGCGACCGAAGTCGGTGATCTGACCCCACGAGCGGGCGAGCTCGCCGTCAAAGCGGTCCGTGATGGCCGCGACGGCGAAGACAACGAAGGCCGCCCACAGCGCGGTCCATGACGTGCTTTGCAAGCCCAGAACCACGAACACGGGGACGAGAATCAGGCGCAAAACGGTCAACGCGTTAGGCAGGTTCACGACGGGAACCTTGCTGTCTCGCTGCACGCGCGACACGTTATCGCTCATGACCGTTTCCTTTCCTCTCAGCGGCCCGTGAGCTGCCAAGCATCCTCGTCGTCCTCGGGCTCCTCGTCGACCCAGTCGGGCGATGAGCCACCAAAGTTATGTCCAGAGTACGGGTCTCCCCCGCTGCCGCGCGAATCGCTGGCACCAGCCGTGCCCATTTCGTAACCGGATGCGGGCGATTGCGTGGGAGCGGACGAGGCCGGGGCGCCGACCGAGACCCCCGCGGCTGAGCCGACGGCCGGGTTGGGTGCCGCCTCGGGAGCGACCGGAGCGGGCGCGGGGGCGGGCTCAGGGGCGGGCTCGGCGATGCCGGCCGACTCTCCGCGAAGCATGGCGAGGACCTCGGGAAGCTGCTCGGGAGTGACGAGCACCTGGCGGGCCTTGGATCCTTCGGAGGGGCCGACGATCTCGCGCGATTCGAGAAGGTCCATAAGGCGCCCGGCGCGGGCGAAACCGACGCGCAGCTTGCGCTGGAGCATCGAGGTGGAGCCGAGCTGCGTGGAGACGACGAGCTCGGCGGCCTGCAGCAGATCTTCGAGGTCGTCTCCGATGTCTTCGGCGACCTTGGTTTCCTTCTTATCCGGCACGACGTCGTCGCGGTAGTGCGTCTCCATCTGGCTCTTGACGTGCGCGACAACCTGGTGGATCTCGGATTCGGAGACCCACGCGCCCTGGACGCGCATGGGCTTGGAGGCGCCGGCGGGCAGGTAGAGGGCGTCGCCCTGGCCGATGAGCTTTTCGGCGCCGGGCTGGTCGAGGATCGTACGCGAGTCGGTCAGCGAGGATGTTGCAAACGCGAGGCGCGAGGGGATGTTGGCCTTGATGAGGCCGGTGACGACGTCGACCGAGGGGCGCTGCGTGGCCAACACCAGGTGGATACCGGCGGCGCGGGCGAGCTGCGTGATGCGCTGGATGGAGGCTTCCACGTCGCGCGGCGCAACCATCATGAGGTCGGCAAGCTCGTCGACGACCACGAGCAGGTACGGGTAGGGGTGCAGGGTCCGGTTGAGGCCGGGCTTGGCCTGCACCTGTCCGGCGGCCACCGCCTTGTTGAAGTCGTCGATGTGCTTGAAGCCGTAGTCCGACAGATCGTCGTAGCGCGCATCCATCTCCTTAACGACCCATTCGAGGGCCTCGGCGGCCTTCTTCGCGTCGGTGATGATGGGCGAAATGAGGTGCGGGATGCCCTCGTAGATCGTGAGTTCCACGCGCTTGGGGTCAACGAGGATCATGCGCACCTGCTGGGGCGTCGCACGCATCATGATCGAGGTGATCATGGAGTTGACGAAGGAGGACTTACCGGAGCCGGTCTGGCCTGCCACGAGCATGTGCGGGGTCTTCGCCAGGTTGGTGACGACGTAGCCGCCCTCGACGTCCTTGCCGACGCCGACGACGAGCGGGTGCTGGTTACGGCGGGCGGCCGCGGAACGCAGGACGTCACCGAGGGCCACGTTTTCGCGGTCGGCATTGGGAATCTCGATGCCAATCGCGCTCTTGCCGGGAATCGGCGCGAGGATACGTACGTCAGCAGAGGCCACGGCATAGGCGATGTTTTTCGACAGGTTCGTGAGTTTGTCGACCTTGACACCGGCGCCGAGGACGACCTCGTAGCGAGTGACTGTCGGGCCACGCGAGAATCCCGTGACACGCGCGTCGACGTTGAAGTCAGCGAAGACCTGGCCCAGTGCCGCGACGACCTGATCGTTGACGGCCGAACGCGTCATGTGGGGCGGGCCGGAGACGAGGAGGTCTTCCGACGGCAGGGTGTAGGTGATGGAGTCATCCAGGTTGGGCTGGAAGGCCCCCTCGGGCTCGTCGGTAATCGGCGGGGGTGCCGGCTCGTCCTCGGGTTCGGGCACGTGGGCGGGAACCTGTACGGGTGCGGGAGCCACGGCGCGGCGCATCTGCGTGAGCATCTCGGTGGGCGCGTCGGGCGTCGAGGAACGAGGCCGGGGCGTGGGCGCAGGCGCCTGCGCGGCGATCGCTCCGGACTCGAGAAGACGTGTTTCTTCGGCGGAGTCGGAGTCGGTGGCCTTGCGGAAGGACTCGTCCCCGTCGTATTCGTCGAGGAACGCGTCGTCTCCGGCCGCCAAGTCTGCGCGGGACTTGCGGCGAGCTTTCTTGGCAGGGTCCTCCGCGTCCTTTTCTGCGGACTCAGCCTCTCCCTCGGCGCGCTGGCCACTGAGATGTGCAGCGAGGTCACCTAGGCGCGCCGGCACATCCGCGACAGCCGTGCGGGTGGCCAGCAGGATCGAGTACGCGAGAAGCAGGAGCAGGAGGGCGCCAGCACCCCAGCTGGACAGGAGAAGAGCGAGGGGGCGTGCGATGAACCAGCCGATGAGGCCGCCAGCGGCCTCGATGCCCGGGTCGTCAGCCATACCGGGGTTTCCGCGTGAAATATGCACGAGGCCCGTCAGTGCTGCGGTGATGCCGATACCTCCAGCCACGTGGTGTGGCAGAGCCGAGCGTCCGGATCGGGCGGTCACCAACTCAATCGCCAGTGCGATGAGAACCAGAGGAAGCACGACCGAGAAGATGCCGAACAGGCCCGCAGAGGCGTGGTGGATCGCATCCCCGGCCTCGCCGGAAATCTGGAACCACTCACGCAGCGCGATCACGATCGCTGCCGCAACCACGACGAAGGCAGCGCCGTCACGCTTCACCTGCGCGTCGGTGGCCTTCCACGCGCGCAGGGCACCAACTCCCGCGCGGCCAACCGCAGAAAAGAAGCGTGCCAGGAAGCCCGGCTGCGTTGGCTCGGGCTGGGGCGTCTGGGCAGACCGAGAGGAGCCTCCCTTCGCGCGCGGGCGCGCGGGAGCCTTACCGGACGAAGAGCGTGGAGACGATTGTGCCATGATCCTTCCACCATATCGCCCGCCGCGGCCCGACTCCGCCAGGCGCGCCGCGTAAGATCAGCGCAGGATGTTCGTAACGACCCCGGTTTCGAGGACGTTCTCAACCTGATCGCGCGTGGGAACGGGCAGCGCAGACTCGTGGGAAATTGCCAGCGCTGCGCCCGCGTTCGCCATCAGGCACGCGGTCTCCAAGTCGTAGCCCATCACCAGGCCCGCACACATCTCGGCGATGTGTGTATCCCCCACGCCCGCGGTGTCCGCGATGGGCGTCTGGAAGGCGGGGATGGAAATAACGGGCGCATCGGCGATTTTTTGCAGCTCGCAGCCACGCTCCCCCACGCGACGAACGGTCGCAGCGTCAGCGCGCATGTAGGAACGAATCGTCGAGCCGCGGTGGTTCGCGTCCAGGATTTCCGCCAGTGTCGCAGCCTCCCAGCCGTTCATCGTCACCACATCCGCGCGCGCGAAAATCGTCTCCCATGCCTCGAGCGGAACCTGCGCAACTGCGGGCGACACGGACACGACGAGAGTCACGAAGGGGGGAAGACCCGCAGCCCATTCACTCAACTCGCAGGCGGCATGCGCGCTCGTCATATCCGAGGCGGCCACGTGGACCACGTCGCCCTCACGTAGCTCGATGCTTGTCAAAGCTGCGCGCGACGGCTCCGATTCGACGCCCGCCGTCACGACGGAACGCATCGACCCGTCTTCGACAATCAGCTGGATGACAACGCCAATGTCACCCACGAGCTCGGGGGTCAGAACCTCGACACCGGCTTCGACGAGCTGCTGACGCACCGCGAAGGAATTCGGTCCCGTCCCCAGAGGCGAGGCAGCAGCCGTCGGCACTCCCATTGCCGCTGCGGCGCACAGGGTCGTAAACCCGCCGCCCGGACGCGAGCTGGCTGCATCCGCGTGAACGGACCCTCCTCGCTCCGGCATGTACGCGATATGCATCGGCAATACAAGAGCGACAGAATGCGTCGAAATGAAACGACCCGACACGTAGATTCCTTCCTTCAAGCGCGCGCTACCGCCCAGCACGCCAGGGCCTCGTCGATGAAGACAGTCCGCCTACTGCTCGGTCACGACCGGAACGATCATAGGACGACGATGCAGGCGCCGCGCAACCCAGCGACCGATCACGCGACGCATCGCCTGCTGCAGGATGTAGGTGTCCTGACCGCCGGGTGCCGCAGCATCCTTGAGCGCCTGAGTGACGTCGGGGAGAATCTCCTCGAAGACCGAGTCGTCCTCGGCCATGCCGATCGCACGAATCTCGGGACCGGCCAAGACCATGCCCGAGTCGTGCTCGACGACCGCAAAAATTGAGATGAAGCCCTCCGAACCCAGGGTGCGGCGGGTCTCCAGTTCATCCTCGGAGATCTCTCCGATCGAACGGCCGTCCACGTACACGTACTCACACGGCACGATGCCCGACACGCGCGCGACGCCGTCCAACAGGTCGACCGTCACCCCGTCCTCCGCCAGGACCACGTTCTGCGGATCCATGCCGGTCTTGACGGCCAGCTGGCCGTTGCCGACCAGGTGGCGAACCTCGCCGTGAATGGGCATCACGTTCTTGGGCTGAACGATGTTGTAGCAGTAGATGAGCTCACCGGCGCTCGCGTGGCCGGACACGTGCACCTTCGCATTCTCCTTCGACACGACGCGCGCACCCAGGCGGGTCAGGTCGTTGATGACGCGGTACACGGAGTTTTCGTTACCAGGAATCAGCGAGGAGGCCAGCACAACCATATCGCCGGGCTCGATCGTCACCGTGCGGTGCGACCCCACCGACATGCGCGACAGGGCCGCCATCGGTTCGCCCTGCGAACCGGTCGCCATGTAGACACGCTCGGAGGGCGGCAGCTCGCTAATACCCTTGAGGTCCACGATGAGGCCCTCGGGGATCGACAGGTAGCCTTTCTCTTCCGCGATGCGCATGTTGCGCTCCATGGAGCGGCCCACGAAGGCCACGCGACGCCCGTGGTGGGCTGCCGCATTGATGACCTGCTGGACGCGATGCACGTGCGAAGCGAAAGAAGCAACGATGATCTGGCCACTCGCCTCGCCGAAGACCTGATCGAGCACCGGGCCGATCTCGCGCTCGGGCGTGATAAAACCGGGGACCAGCGCGTTCGTCGAGTCCACCATGAACAGGTCGACGCCCTCCTCGCCCATGCGAGCGAAAGCACGCAGGTCGGTGAGGCGACGGTCCAGCGGCAGCTGATCCATCTTGAAGTCACCCGTGATGAGGATGTTGCCTGCATCCGTGCGCACGAAGACCGCGAGCGCGTCGGGGATCGAATGGGTGACGGAGACGAACTCGAGGTCGAAGGGGCCGACGGTGAGGCGATCGCCCTCGGCGACGACGTTGAGGCCCGGGTCGGACAGGCGGTGTTCACGCAGCTTGGGGGCGACAAAGGCCAGGGTCAGATCGGATCCGTAGATCGGGATGTCGCCTCGCAGCTTCAGCAGGTAGGGCACTGCACCGATGTGATCCTCGTGACCGTGGGTGAGGACAAGGCCGACGACGTCGTCCATGCGGTCCTCAATCCAAGAGAAATCCGGCAGGATTAGGTCGACACCAGGCTGAGTCTCCTCGGGGAAGAGAACGCCACAGTCCACGACCAGGAGTTTGCCCCGGTACTCGAGGACGTTCATGTTGCGGCCGACCTCGCCGAGACCTCCCAGCGGGATCACTCGCAGTGCGCCATCTTCCAGGGGCGCGGGTTCGCTGAGGTTCTCGTACAAAGACTTCATGATGCCAGTCTGCCACGTTGGCACCGCTTTGCCCGCATCGGGAGCCATGTTGGGCAGGTCGGTCCCCTCACATTTGGCGTCATCGGGGGCGATCGTGGGTCACTGGTCGTGCAGGCGTCCGTCTTCCATGGCATAGCAACGGTCGGCGAAACGTTGGGCCTCGGACTCGTGGGAGACGACGAGGACGGCGGCACCAGCGTTCGCGGCGTCACGTAGGAGGGTCAGGACGGCGGTCGCGTTCGCGCTATCGAGGCCGGTGCTCGGTTCGTCCGCCAGAATGATGGGAGGTTCCATGAGGAGGGCGCGCGCAATCGCCATGCGTCGCAGTTCTCCGCCCGACAGCTCGGTGGGCTTGGCATCGGCAAGGTCGGTCAGTCCCACGGCGTCCAGCAGCTCGCGCGCACGGCCTGCGGGAGCCTCGTCCGTGGCGTAGAGGATTGAGGGAAGCAGGACGTTGTCGAGGACCGTCAGGGCACGCAGGGCTGTATTGCCTTGGGGGACGAGGCCGATGCGCGCGTTGCGCAGCCGGGAGCGCTCCTCGTCGCGCAGCGAGTACAGATCCGTTCCCTCGACACGCACGTGTCCGGCCGTGGGCGTGAGGATCCCGGCAAGCATGGTCAGCAGGGTGCTCTTACCGCTGCCCGAGTGGCCGGAGATGACGGTCAGTTGCCTCTCATCCAGGCCGAAATCCAGCGGGTGGACCGCGGTGAAGACCCGCTTTCCTCCGCGCGCCCTGGCGAACTCTTTCGACAGACCCGTTGCTTCGATGATCATGTCACTCCCCTTCCTTCAGGGCCAGGCTGGCATCCATTGTTGTCACGTACCGCAGAGCTATCCACGAGGAGAGGAGGGCGACGATGCCCACCGACGCGAGCGCCCCCAGAGCCAACGCCGCCAGCGTCGGCACGGATGGGACGAGGAATCCGCCCCCCAGGCTCTGGTCGACGAGGCCGGAGAAGGACACGAGGAGGACACCCGAGATGATGATGCCACCGACGCCTCCAAGGATGTTGACGCCGAGCGCCTCGCGGATGATGATGCCGGAGATCATGCGCCGGTGCGCACCCATGGCGACGAGGGTGGCAAATTCACGCGTGCGTTCGGCGACCATCAGGACAAACACGAGGGTAATCATGAGCAGGCCAACGACCCACGCGACGCCGATGAGGACAGCCACCGTGCGCGACGTCGCGTCCAGCGATTGCGCGATGCCGCTGACCATCCTCGTTGAGGTGGTGACCGCAACGCCGGGCACCTGCTGCTGGATCTGGGCGGCCACGGCCTCAGCGTCGTATCCGGGTGCCACCTTGACCATGACCGAGGAGATAATCCGGTCGGTCTCAAGCGTCGAATACTTGTTGAGGCCCTTGCGCAGCGAGGAGTCGATGACCTTCTTGGCGGTCTCGAAGTTCATGTAGACCGCGTTGTCAAGGGTCGATCCGGTCGCATCGAATTGCCCGACGACCCGCAGCGTATTGTCGAACAGCTGGAAGTTCTCCGGGTCATTGGCGAGCACGTTGGCTCCGACGATCACCTCGTCGTCTCCCAGTTGTGTGCGCCCCACCGCGTCCCTCATCCACGGCTGGATCGTGAAGTCGGTGGCCGGATCGTAGGCGATCACCTGGTAGCGGCCTGAGCAACAGCTTGCCCTCGCCGAGGCCAGGAAGAGCTGGGAGGAAGCAGCTTCGACCCCGTCGACGGCGGCGACCTCATCACGAGTCGCCGCATCCATGTAGAAGTAGGATGGCTCGGCGCTCACGAGGAACGTCTGTGCATCAAAATCGGTATCGGCCTCGGCGGGGGTCACCATGATGTCGGCTCCCAGGCGCGATTGGACGGTGCGCAGGCCGTGTTCGAGCCCCTGGACGATAAGGGTCCCTCCGAAAACCGTCATCGTCATGAGCATGGAAAAGAGGACGAGGGTCCCCGTCCGCACGGGGTACCCGCGCAGGTTCATCCACGGAAGTCGCGAGCGCGACAGCATTGCGTCATTCCTCCTTGACCATCAGCCCTAGATCAGGACCGTTTTCTGTCCGCTGGCCACGCGGCTTAAACGAGTGAGGGCGAGGCGCGTTCCCACGATCCCCACACAGGTGACTGCGGCTATCGATACACCGGCGAGGGGCAGCGACGTCCCGGGGGCGGTGAGGACCTCGAGGAGGCTTCCATCACCCACAAGAGGCAGGGCGAGGGCTATCAGCGCCACGCCCGCGAGTGCACCCACGGCGTGAAGTAACGCGGATTCACCGAGCATGACGCGGCTAATGATGCCATGCGATGCCCCAATCGAACGCCAGACGAAAAGTTCGGGGCGTCGTTCGTTCATGAGACTCACCTGTGCGACGACGAGAGCACCGAGCAGCACCAGCCCGATGGCGCTGAGGACCCCGATCGCGAGCCCGCGGTGCGATCGAATGCCCGAGGCAGTGTCGACGAGGGCTTCGTTGCTGCGCACGGCTCTCACCTTACGCACGTAGAGGTTGATCCAGTTCGTGACGCTCTCGATAGTGTCACTGCCCGACGTTCGCACAAGCGCCGCCGAGTAGTCGGAGCTCGGATCAACGGTGGCGTCGATGTCCTTCCCCGCCGCGCGAGCGTCAGCCATCATGTCCGTCAGGGTGTCCATGGAAACGAAGACGGCGTCGTCGAGCTCCGAGCCGGTGGCAAGGAGGTGAGCGCCGATCGGGTGCTCTTGTCCGAAGACGGAGAGGGACTGCCCGTCCGCGCCGGGCACGGCGCTGCCAACGACGACGCTCCCCCGGGGCAGGGACGCCCGCTCCCCCTCGCGCATCCAGGGACCCAGCACGAAGTCCGTCTCCGGTTCGAATCCGACAATCCACCGAGTGGAGCCATCGGAGCGCGTCTCTGAGACGTATAACTGGTGAGACACCGAGGCGATGTCCTCGTTCGAGGACATGCGTGCCAGAGCGGAGCGCGGCTGGTGGCAGCCCACGGGAGTTCCGAGCATGAGGATGCGCTTCTTATCCACCTGATTCAGGCAGCTCGTCGGGTAGACGACGAGGTCGGCGCCGAGCCGCCGCTCGGCAAGGGATAGTTCGTTCCTCGCGGCAGCGACAAGAATAAACCCTCCGAAAACACACGCCGCCTGCGCGAGCGCGAGACAGAGGATGACGACGGACCGGAGCGGATGCGCCCGAACGTTCGCGAGGGGAACGCGGCGCAGGGACAAGGCGCTCTTCATCGCATCCCCTCGCCGGTCCCCGCCACACCGATCCAGAGGGCGGGGCGAACCCCGTACTGCAGATCGACGTTTGCCCCGCTGAGCGACGGCGCGCCCGAGGCATCGACGAATTGCGTGGCGAACCCGTAGGTTCCGGGAGAGCGCAGCCACCAGTCGGCGGTCCCGTCCTCGGACACGCTCAAGGGGCTTTCGGCGGCGTGCTCGGTGGCGAGGGCAGCACCGATGTCGCTACGCGCGGCCGGGGTGCTGAAGTAAATGACGCTCTCGGTCTCGCTCAGTGCGAAGACCCGGTCATCGGTCGGCGCACCACCGCTCGCACCGGTGATGGACTGGTCCGCGTTCTCATTGTGCACCGTCTCGATGAGGCCACGCTGAACGGGGGTAAACGCCGTCTCGTAGAAGTCGCCGTTCATCCAGGCGCGCAGGTCGGAGTTTTCCCACGTGATGTCCTCGAAGGGCACGTGGTGATACTGGCGGGCCTCCAGAACATCGGCGCTCAGCAGCAGGAGCTGGCCATCGATCTCATCGAGAACGATCCACCGAATCGGCTCGGCCCCATTGGACGTGTCGCCATCCTGCTCGTAGGAGCCAAACTTGATCGTATCGCCCTTGGACACGCGGCGGTACGGCAGCGCCGGATCGGCATCAACGAGGGCCTGCGCGCGCTGCGCAGCATCGCTGTAGCGTCCCAACGAGTGAAAGATCTCGTACGCGCCCTGGGTATCCCCGGCCTCGTCCAGGGCGACAGCCTCGCGGTAGCGCATCGCATTGCGCCCGACGACCGCCAGAGCGATAGCGAGAGAGAGCACAAGGAGAACCGCGCCAATGCGCACGGTTTTTCGACGAAATAGGGCCCTCACGCCGTCATTGTCTCCCATCTGGGCGTATCCGTCAGGCGGAGATCTTCTGGTCCTTCTTGACAGACGCGACCAGCGCCCCAATGCCACTGCCGGCGACCAGGACGCTCATGATGCGCACAAAAGGCTGGAAAACCGTGTGGCAGCGCATCGTCTTCATCATACACAGCGGGCAGATGCCGCCGGGAATGAAGAAAACGACGACGCTGGCGATCACCGCGAGCGCGAGCAGGGCCAGGCGTACAGGCTTCTTCGTGACGAGGGCCGAGGCACCGTAGAGCGCGATGAGTCCAACGGCGCTGCCGGCCACCATGTTCTGGCACTGATGGCAATGCATCCACGTGCCGTCGGGCTTGGGCTCACACGCAGAAAAGACGGTCACCCCTCCGGCGAGCAGCAGCGCGCTGAGGGCGGCAGGAACCAGGGGGATGATAACGTCCTTCTTTGCCACGGCATCCATTCCTTACAGACACAGTCAGTGTTGGCGAACCTTACTGAGGTATACTAACCCTAATTTCAGGCTCCGTCAATGATCGCTATCCCTTCCTCGATATGCCATGAAGAGATACGTCACCCCCGCCGGATAATCGACGGGGGCGCACGGTTCAGAGCAGGCCAGCGGCGCACAGGGCGCGGCGCAGCGCCGACACCTCATCATCGCTGATTCCAACCATCGGCAGGCGCACGGCCGGACTATCAATGACGCCCTGGAGCCACAGCGCGTACTTCGCCATAACAGCCCCCTGGCCACCGCCCATAATGGCGTGTACAAGGGGACGCAGCGAATACGACAGCTCGCGGGCCTCCCACACCTGATCGGAGTCGAGCAGCTCGATCATGCGGCGGTAGTGGGCCGAGGCCACGTGCGTCACCACCGAGATGAAGCCCGAGGCGCCACCCGTCATCCATGCGAAGTTCAGGCCGTCATCACCCGAGTAGTACTCCAGGCCCGTGCGGTGCATGCGCTCCACGCCGGTCTCCACGTCACCCGTGGCGTCCTTGACACCCAGGATGCGCGGATGCTGGGCAAGGATGTCCAGCGTCGAATCAGAAAACGCAATGCCCGTACGACCCGGAATGTCATAGAGCATGACGGGCAGGTCGGTCGCATCCGTCACGGCGCGCACGTGCGCGCGCAGGCCCTCCTGGGAAGGACGATTGTAGTAGGGAGACACGATGAGCAGACCGTCCGCTCCGTGCTCCTGGGCGCCCTCACCGATACGCACCGCGTGCGCAGTGTCGTTCGAACACGCGCCACACAGGATGAACGCGCGATCTCCCACCGCCTCACGCACGGCGTCCGTCAAGTCATTCTTCTCCGGCTGGTGAGTCGTCGGTGACTCACCCGTCGTGCCGGACAGCAGGATCGTGTCGCATCCCTCGTCGACCAGCTTGATCGCCAGGCGCTGCGCGGACGGCAGATCAATCTCACCGGTGGCGGTCATCGGCGTGACCATGGCGGCTGCGAGGGAACCGAAGCGGCGGGGAGGAATGTTACTCATGCGCTCCATCATACGCACGCCCCTGCACTTCGGGCACGACCGGCCCCAACGTGGACAGACAGCACCGCGGCATGCCCACGTGGGATGGCTCGCGCCGTGGGCCCTTAGTCGCGCTCGGCCCACCACATGTGCTGCGTAGGCCCATCGCCCAGCACGCGTACCGCACCGGAAGGCTCAAAACCAGCCGACGTGTAAAAACGCTGACGCTCCTCATCGTCAACCCCCACCCAGACGCGCAGTTGGCCACTCGTCAAGTCAGCAACAGCCGCCAGCAGGCGCGACGCATGCCCCGAGCGGCGGAAGTTCTCCCCCACCGTCAGCTCATACACCTGCGTCGCGGCCACCGCCGCCTCGCCCGGCTCAGCGCAGTCAGCCGAGGTGGCCCCGGCCTCGTCGGGGCCCGCGAATGCGAAACCAACAACGGTATTCCCGTGGAGGGCGACGAGGAGGGCAGAACCCGCGGGCCGCGGAGAGGCCAGCGTCGCCTCCCACTGGGCGGAGAGGGCCTCTTCCGTAATGCCCTGAGCATCGAGGGCCCCCTGCCCCATGAGGGAGCGCCAGGCCGCCCGCTGTAGGCGAGCAATCGCACGCGCGTCGCCGCCCTGAGCGGGGCGCACGGAGCGGTCGGGGTGCACGCCCGAGCTCACAGGCCCATCACCTGGTCGAGCCCGATCGTCAGGCCCGTACGGCCACTCACGCGACGCACGCCCAGTAGGACGCCCGGCATGAAGGACACGCGATCAAAGGAATCCGTACGAATCACCAGCTGTTCGCCCGCGTTGCCCAGGAGGATCTCCTCCGAGGCGGTCAAGCCACGCAGGCGCACGGCGTGGACCGGAACCCCGTCGACGCGGCCTCCGCGGCTGCCCAGCTCATCGGTCTGCGTCGCGTCGGGCATCTCCCCCAGTCCGGCCTCGGCGCGGGCCTTCGCGATGCCGCGTGCCGTGGCCACGGCGGTGCCCGAGGGGGCGTCCACCTTGGCGGGGTGATGCATCTCGATGACTTCAGCGGACTCGAAGTACGGGGCAGCCATGGCTGCGAACTTCATGGCCAGGACCGCACCCATCGCAAAGTTCGGGGCGATCAGGACGGCGCGTCCCGCGGCCTGCGCATGCTCACGCACGCGCGCGTAGGACTCATCCGTCCAGCCGGTCGTGCCCACGACGACATCCACGCCCGCGTCGAGGAGGGCGTGCACGTTGGACTCGGTGACGCTCGGGATCGAGAAGTCGACGGCCACCTGCGCGCCGTTCACGCTCTCGGCCGTGATCTCATCTCCCGCGTCGAAGAGTGCAACGACCTCCATATCCGGGGCGCCCGTCACCGCCTGGACAACAGTCGAGCCCATACGGCCCTTGGCTCCGGTCACTGCCACGCGAATCATTGCGCTCTCCTTCATACGGTTATGTGGTTGTCTTCAGAGTATTCCCGCGTCAGCGAGGCCTCACGCGGATGGACAGGGGGTTTCTCACTACCTTCGTCTCACTGGACAGGCAGGACGAGGGCCCGGCAATCCAGCTTGGTAACAAGGGAGGCAGCCAGCGCACGCACGTCGCAGGCTTCCACCGCGTCGAACTCCGCGAGGGACTCGTCGATAGGACGATAACGTCCGATGATCTCCGAGCGGCCCAGGCGCATCATGCGCGACCAGTTGTCTTCCAACCCCAGGACGACACCGCCACGTACCTGTCCGCGCACGCGTGTCATCTCCTCCTCGGTCGGGCCGTCTGCTGCCAACTCCTCCAGCTGTGCGCGCATGATGGCCTCGACCTCGTCGACCTTGTCGGGGCTGCAGCCCGCATACATGCCGAAGGTTCCCGTGTCCGAGTAGGCAACATCGAAAGCGTAGGTTGTGTAGGCCAGGCCGCGCTTTTCACGCACCTCCTGGAAGAGGCGCGAGGACATGGATCCACCCAAGACCGACAGCAGGACGCTCATGGTCGGACCCGCCGGGTCCGTCGCCGACAGGCCCTCGCACCCGATGATGACATGCGCCTGGGTGACGTCGCGTCGGCGGGTCATGTCCTTGTCGTGGTCCGCGATTAGGCTCGGGGTCGTCGAGCGACGAGGCCGGGGCGAGGCCGCACTGTGCCCATCCCAGGGAGATCCATCCAGGGCGGCCTGCACACGCTCGCACACTGATTCGTGGTCGACGTTACCGGCGGCGGCCACAATGAGGGACGAGGGGCCGTAGTGAGCCTGGTAGTGCTCCCACACGTCGGAGCGCTCCACGTCCCGGATGGCCTGAGCCGTGCCACCCACAGGGCGCCCGATCGGGCGGTCGCCATGGACAGCCAGCTGGAAGGCGTCGTGCACCGTATCGGTCGGCGAATCCTCCCCCATCGCCAGTTCGTCCAGGATGACGCCGCGTTCCATCGAAAAGTCATCCTCATCCAGGCGGGAGTCAGTGACCATGTCGGCCAGCGTCTCGATCGCCATGTCGAGATCAGCGTCGCGCACGCGCGCCCAGTATGCGGTGTGCTCGCGCGCCGTCTCGGCGTTCGACTCGCCACCAACGCTATCGAAAGCGACAGCGATATCGAGCGCTGAACGCTTATTCGTGCCCTTGAACAGAAGATGCTCCAGGAAGTGCGTCGACCCGGCAGTACGAGGCCCCTCATCGCGCGAGCCCACGGGTACCCACAGAGAGACTCCCGCGCTCTTCGTCGCCGGGATCATCTGGGTGAGAACGCGCGTCCCAGCTCCCAGGATCGTGCGTTCAATGCGGGTGTCGCCGTCCTCGATAGACAGACGCGCCTCGTCGAGCGGCAGTGGCTTGGGGGTCATACTTCTCCTCTTGCATCCCTTTGATCGGGACTAGGCACGAAACGTTCACAGTGTAGCCGCAAAAGGCCGGTGGCCGGGCGGAGCACACGCCCCATCCCGACCACCGGTCCGTTTCAGCTAGCGGGAGCTACTCACTCCTCGGAAGCGCCCTCTTCGTGCTCGTCATCACGGCGACGACGGGTGCGGGTGCGGGGGCGACGCTCGCGACGCTCGGAGCGATCACGACGCTCACGACGCTGCTCGGCATGCTCGCCCTCGGGGGCCTCAAGCTCACCGGCCTCGCCGTCGATGACGGCGTGCAGGCTCAGCTTGCCACGGTCGCCGATCTCAGCGATCTCAACCTCGACCTGCTGGCCGACCTGCAGGACGTCGTCCACCGAGTCGATGCGCTTGCCGCCCACGAGGCGACGCACCTGCGAGATGTGCAGGAGGCCGTCCTTGCCGGGGGTCAGCGACACGAAGGCGCCGAACGACGTGGTCTTGACGACCGTACCGACGAAGCGCTCGCCGACCTCGGGCATCTGCGGGTTCGCAATCTGGTTGACCATCGTGCGGGCAGCCTCGGCAGAGGCGCCGTCGGAGGAGGCGATGTAGACGGTGCCGTCGTCCTCGATGGTGACATCGGCCCCGGTCTCGTCCTGGATCTGGTTGATCATCTTGCCCTTGGGGCCAATGACCTCGCCGATCTTATCGACGGGGACCTTGACGGTGATGATACGAGGAGCGTTGGGGCTCATCTCATCGGGGCCGTCAATCGCCTGGTTGATGAGGTCGAGGATCGCCAGGCGGGCATCGCGAGCCTGGGCCAGCGCGCCGCGCAGCACCTGGGAGTCGATGCCGTCGAGCTTGGTGTCCAGCTGCAGGGCCGTGATGAAGTCGCGGGTACCAGCAACCTTGAAGTCCATGTCGCCGAAGCCGTCCTCGGCGCCCAGGATGTCGGTCAGGGTGACAGCCTTGAACTGGCCGTCGACCTCGCCCGTCATCAGGCCCATCGCGATGCCCGCGACGGGGGCGCGCAGCGGCACGCCGGCCTGGAGGAGAGACAGGGTCGAGGCGCAGACGGAGCCCATCGACGAGGAGCCGTTGGAACCCATGGTCTCGGAGACCTGACGGATCGCGTAGGGGAAGTCCTCACGCGAAGGCAGGACGGGAACCAGAGCGCGCTCGGCCAGGTCGCCATGGCCGATCTCGCGGCGCTTCGGGGATCCGACGCGGCCGACCTCACCCGTGGAGAACGGGGCGAAGTTGTACTGGTGCATGTAGCGCTTGGCATTGATGGGCGACAGGTTGTCGATCTGCTGCTCCATGCGCAGCATCGCCAGGGTGGTCACGCCCAGGATCTGGGTCTCGCCGCGCTGGAAGAGGGCGGAGCCGTGCACGCGAGGCAGGACCTCGACCTCGGCGGACAGAGAACGGATCTGGCGCGGCGTACGGCCGTCCATGCGGATCTCTTCACGCAGGGTGCGGTTACGGATCGTCGCCTTCTCGAGGGAACGGAAGGCCGCCTTGAGGGCCTTCTCCGACTCGGGGAAGCGCTCGGCGAGAGCGCCCAGCATCTCTTCCTTGACAGCATCAACGGCCTCGTCACGGGCGAGCTTGCCCTCGGTCAGCAGGGCCTGAGCGACCTTCTCGGCCGCGTACTCCTCGACCGCCGCGTACTCGTCGTCGGTGTAGTCCAGGAACAGCGGGAAGTCGGCAGTCTCCTTGGAGGCCTTCTCGGCCACCTTGATCTGAGCCTCGCACAGCGCCTTGATGAAGGGCTTGGCGGCCTCGAGGCCGTCGGCCACGACATCTTCGGTGGGGGCGGTAGCACCAGAGTGAATGAGCTCCCACTCATTCTTGCCGCCGCCGGCCTCAACCATCATGATCGCGACATCTTCGGAGCCGTCTTCCTTGGTGACGATGCGGCCCGCGACAACGATGTTGAACACGGAACGCTCGAGCTCGCTCCAACGCGGGAACGCGACCCACTGGTCGTCGATGAGCGCCAGGCGGGTGCCTCCGATCGGGCCCGTGAAGGGCAGACCGGCGATCTGGGTGGACATGGACGCGGCGTTGATCGCCAGAACGTCGTAGGCGTCGTCCGGATCGATCGTCAGAACGGTCTCGACGACCTGAACCTCGTTGCGCAGGCCCTTGACGAAGCCGGGGCGCAGCGGGCGGTCGATGAGGC